>NZ_CP187934.1:1392000-1740000 GCF_049942685.1 Winogradskyella sp. HB-48 | reverse complement strand
TCCAACTAATGCAATCTACATTTAAGCCCTGGTAAGGTTCCTCGCGTATCATCGAATTAAACCACATGCTCCACCGCTTGTGCGGGCCCCCGTCAATTCCTTTGAGTTTCATTCTTGCGAACGTACTCCCCAGGTGGGTCACTTATCACTTTCGCTTAGCCACTCAGACCGAAGTCCGAACAGCTAGTGACCATCGTTTACGGCGTGGACTACCGGGGTATCTAATCCCGTTCGCTCCCCACGCTTTCGTCCATCAGTGTCAATATATTGTTAGTGATCTGCCTTCGCAATCGGTATTCTATGTAATATCTATGCATTTCACCGCTACACTACATATTCTAACCACTTCACAATAATTCAAGACTAGCAGTATCAAAGGCAGTTCTACAGTTGAGCTGCAGGCTTTCACCTCTGACTTACCAATCCACCTACGGACCCTTTAAACCCAATGATTCCGGATAACGCTTGCATCCTCCGTATTACCGCGGCTGCTGGCACGGAGTTAGCCGATGCTTATTCTTACGGTACCGTCAGCCACCTACACGTAGGTGGGTTTCTTCCCGTATAAAAGCAGTTTACAACCCATAGGGCAGTCTTCCTGCACGCGGCATGGCTGGATCAGGCTTTCGCCCATTGTCCAATATTCCTCACTGCTGCCTCCCGTAGGAGTCTGGTCCGTGTCTCAGTACCAGTGTGGGGGATCCCCCTCTCAGGGCCCCTATCTATCGTTGCCATGGTGCGCCGTTACCGCACCATCTAGCTAATAGAACGCATACTCATCTCTTACCGCCGAGGCTTTAATCCAAATAACATGCGAAATTTGGATTCCATGGGGTATTATTCTTCGTTTCCAAAGGCTATTCCCCAGTAAGAGGCAGATTGTATACGCGTTACGCACCCGTGCGCCACTCGTCAGCGAAAAAGCAAGCTTTTCCCTGTTACCGTTCGACTTGCATGTGTTAGGCCTGCCGCTAGCGTTCATCCTGAGCCAGGATCAAACTCTTCATCGTTAAATCTTTAAGTCCTAAGACTTATTTCTCTAACAACCGATAGGAATTCTCCGGTACTCTAAATGATCTATTCTCTTGTTATTACCAACCGTTTCCGGTCGGTATTTACGCTGTCAATTCAATATGTTAATGAACTTTTTCTCTTCGCTTTTTAACTCGTTTCCTCGTTAAGCGGGTGCAAATATAAAACCCTTTTTTTATTCCCACAACATCTTTGCAAAAAAATAATTTATTTTTTTTCGGTGCCTGTATATGGGAATGAACTCGACCCCTCTTTCCGGCACGATGCACCTCTTTAGGGGCCGCAAATATAAAACCCTTTTCATTACCACCAAATACTTTTAGGCTATTTATTTGTGAAATTTTATTCCAATTATATTAATTATTTGAAATACAGTAATCTATCATAAAAACTAATTTGAAATTTTATAAGAAAAAGTCCCAAACTAAACCAAATCGAATTGTAAAGTCCCTGTAAGGATGATTAGGAGCAGAGAAATAATCATAGCCTGTAAAAGAAGAATTGAAGTGTTCTGCTTTAAAGAAAATGCGTGTTTGCCTTACTTTTGCATTAATAAAAAAGTCTAGTCTTGGAAAACCACCAACCTTAGTTGAATTCTGAGTGTAGAATTCTGCCAATAAAGGATCGTACCCGTTCATATTATATTCTGTGAAATAATTGAATGTTACACCTGTTTGTAGCTGCATGGCTTTCTTAAAAATATGATCGGAATAATAAAGCGTATTTCTTGTTATAAAAGTTGGAACATTTAACACTTCTAAATCACTTAAAACATTTTGGTACATTATTGTATTATCTAAAGCAAAGTTGCCTACCTTAAACTCTCTTTGAACTTTTAATCTTAAATACTGTAATGAACTATTATACTGTTGTGGCTTAATTATTCTAACTCCATCACTATTGATTTCCTCTAAATTAAAATAAGTATAATTCTCTATATTGGAGATATCTAAAGACCCGTTGAAGAGTTTTTGAGATTGAATATTGAATCTTAACTGCTGAGTATTGATATTTTTAAACACATTTAAATTATACCAATTATAATTGGTATAATCACTTTGATATAATAAATAATTATAGTTTGGAAGTTTAGAACTAATATTGATACCACCAGAAATATCAATATTATCATTAAATTTTAACCCAAGCTCTGCATCAATATAATTTCCTACAAACTGGTCTGACAAATTCAAACTTGCTTTACTTTTTAAACTTATTGATTTAATGGTTTTATTGTATGATGCATCTAATCCTAAATAATTAGCTTTAATTCTATTTGGAATTAACTCATTTGGAAATAAAACCACGCTATTGTATCCGTAATTAACATCTGTATAGTTTATTCCGAAACTGATTTCACCTAAAACATTATTTATATAATCGACATAAAACTTTGTTTTGAAATCTTCAAGTGTAACTTTATCATTAATTCTACTTGTGAATGCATCCCCAAAGTAAGTGCTTGATGGTGCGTTTTGATAAAATTGGAAATATTTATCTTCAAAGAAAACTTCATTTACTACAGTAAGCCTATTATTACTGATAGAATCTTTTTTGTTAACAATATCATATGAATGATTTAAGAAGAACCGTTTACCTTCCAAAATGTTTTCTGCATTTTCAAAATTCATATCAAAAATAGATCTATCTAAAAACTCTTCATCACCAGATGTAAAATTTTCAATATCTTCATCTTTGATTCCACCATTCTCTTGGTTGAGCAAATCTTGCATTACAATATGCCCTTTTGCCTTATAACGCCTGTTTTTTGTTTGATAATTAGTCGTAACTCTAAAATTGCCTGTACTTGTTAATGCGTTTTGATAATTCCCTAGTGATCTTAAACCTTTATATGCGATAGAAAAATTAAATTGTTTTGCAAGATTTACTGTGAAAAATGCATCTAGCATCTGCCCTTGTTCAAAAGCTGTTTTATATGTAAGTCTTGTCCACGGTGTAGGTACCTCATAATATTTTGTTTCTTCATCTTCTTTATAATTGAAATGCCTAGCTCTTGCCCCAAATAAGGGGTTGGTTTGATAATTTATTGAATTAAAAGTTAGAGAATTATAGGTCTGACCAATATTAGCAAAAGGCATTAAACCAAAGTTATCTTTTTGTAAGTAATTGAATTTATAATCTTTTTGAATTGTTAAAGTGGTATCAACAATAGAAGTATCTACTTCAGTATTATATTGCAAATACATATCTATAGTAGCAATGTTTTTGAATCCACGCGAGCGTTTAACTGATGTTGAATCACTATCATTGAATAATGCATTATTTACTTTTGCAGTTGATCTATCTAACTTTCTTTGTGCTGACAGATATTGCATAGCAAAACAAGATAAAAAAAGAATTAGAATATTTTTATGCAATCGATTAAGCATATACTATTAACATGGTATAGGACTATTTATTGTTTACTTTGAGTATAACAAGAATTAGCATCTTATTTTTTTGCTAAAATACAATTTCGTTTCTTATTGGTTATCCCTTTAACTATAATATTAAAAAGTGAAAAAAGTATACAAGCTACTCATTCAAATTAAATTTATAATTTACTTTTTAATTTATTAAATTAGGCAAACAATTATATTTTTGTATCGCGTAATCTTTTGAGAAAACCTATTTCATTAGAATTTCCATTTTTAATTAATTATTAGATATAATCATGAGACAACTATTAATTTTCGCTTTATTTATTATTGTTATTTTTTCCTGTATCAATGACAAAACAAAATACAGTATAAAAGGTTCGGCAGTAGGATTATCTGATGGCACTTCTGTATATCTAAAAACTCTAAGTAAGGATGGGAGAGAACTTATGATTGATAGTGCTTCCGTAATGAATGAGAAATTTAACATAGAAGGCAAGATCGATGAGCCTACAATTCATTTCTTATCCACTTCTGATTCTCGCAGTCAACTAATATTTATGTTAGAAAATAGTGAAATAAACATTGATCTTGATACTAATAATCTTATGTTATCAAAAGTGTCAGGATCAAAATCAAATGAAGATTTTATGAGCTTTCAGGCAGGTATGGATTCTATTAGACAAGAAAGTAGAAATATAGTTCTTGCTTACAGGGAATATGGACTTTCAAATGAACAGAAAAAAGATTCACTTCATAAGTTACTTGAAAAGTCTAGTTTAGCCATGCAAGACTTTCCCCTAGTATATGCCAAAAGAAATCCAAAAAGCTATTTTAGTCTCAATCTAATTAACCTTGAGACAAACAAAACTAAAGTTGATATTGAAGGTTTTTATGAAGCATTTGAAAATTTATCAGATGATTTAAAAGGTACACCTAAAGGTATTATGGTTAAGAAAAAACTAGACTCTTTAATTTTGATTCACAAAAATTCTAAAATATAGATTTATTGGATTTTAATTAAAGTAATTAAAATTGTAAACAAACAAAAGTCCTTTCTCTCTTACTTTGAGAAAGGACTTTTGTTTTTTGAACAGCCAATTTTAAGGAATAATATAAAACTTAATTTATTATTAACTTATGAGAACTTGTTCTGCCACCTTCAGATATGTTAATCATATAAACACCTGCCTTTGCATTGTTTAAAGTAATGGTCTCATTGAATAATAATGATTCATTTCTGAATATCTGATTATGAACTAATCTACCTTGCACATCATATACATCAACTCTAACATCATTATTAGAATTATTCAGATTAGGCTCGAAACTAATTGTAAATTCACCGTTAGACGGATTTGGATGTAATGTTAATTTTCTGCCCAAATTATTTTCATCTACACTTAATGTTAGGTTATTTCCTGTTATTATTAAGGCAAAATCTTGACTCTGTGGATCAAAAGGTCCACCAACATTGCCTTGTAAGGTTCCTTTATGTGATACAGTTAAAGTATACGTACCTGTTACTGGAACATCTATATCAACTCTTTCGATGTTATCAACAGTGTTATCAGCCTTTGCATTTGAATACCCACTTCCTGCATCAAAATTAAGTTTCCAAGGCAAATATGTTGTAGTCCCATCTGAAATTCTTAAATCTAAATCGTTTACTAATCTTGGTGTTTGGTCATTATTAGATCCATTAGGAACAACCTGACCTGGCATATCGGTCCAACAAATAGTTGCAGACAACTTTTCACCTGCTTGTGCAGAAAAAGTAAAAGTATATGTTTCCCCTTGGCCTAATGTTAACTCATCAACAACAGCCTCAGAATTATTTGCTTGAGCAATTGTCTCAGCTGCCACTTTCGCATTTAAGAAACCCCAACCAAAAATAGGATCTGGACCAATTATATTGCTGTCATCAATTGCAGTATGACAAACCAAACCTTTCAATGTAGATGATCTCATATAATTACCATATAATTGATTGTAATATTGTTGCAATAAAACTAATGTACCAGAAGTATTTGGCGCTGACATTGAAGTACCTGAGAAGGTTGAGTATGTGTTATTTGGCGTAGTAGATAACAAATTAGTCCCATCAGCAGCGATATCAGGCTTAATTCTGAAGTCGTCTGTTGGCCCCTCACTACTACCACCATTAATTGTTAAGTTAAATATCTCATAATTACCACTGAATAAAGGTTGCTCAGTAATGGAAGGATTAGCATTTGCAATAACTAAATTGTTCTTTGCATTTTTATCTGTTGTTAATTTATCAAAACCTGGATACATCCCTCCAGAATAAGTCACATTTCCAGAATTACCTGCTGATGCAACAATTAAATATAAAGGATTATTGCGGGCAATATTATCGATGTCTCTAGCGTCTTGAGTGTAGGCTCCCATAAAAAAAGCATCTAATTGATTACCCCCTCCTTGATCGATAGGAACACCATATGAATGATTTGAAATAAGTATTGGATTGGTAGCATCATTTACTGCAACTACCATTTCTGATTCATCATTAGTCCAATTATACGACTTCACACTAACATTTGAAGCCATACCAATAGCATTTGGGTTTGTTCCTTTAGCAGCGATAGTTCCAGATACATGTGTTCCATGAGAACTTGTGCCAGTATCACCATCTATAACAACATTGTCTACTATAGTCATACGAGTACCTGTGCCACTTGTATTTTGAAACTCTACATGAGCACTATCTGCAGGACCTCCATCCCAAACACCAACAGTCATACCAGATCCATCCAAATTTAAACCAAGGCTACCTCCGTTCCAAAGATGTACAGTTTTTGTTGCTCTAGCTGCACTTAAATTGTCAGTAGATTTGTAAATAGGCTTACCATTAAAAACATCATAAATATACATTAAATTAAACCCATCATTAACTAAAGTTGCTTTTATTTCAGGATGGGATAAAAGATAAGCATTAACTCTCTCTATACGTTGATTTTCTTGATCGGTTAACTCTACGAGCAATTGACGATTCTCTTTAGATAAATTTGGATTTGAATCTTGAGAATAAGAGCTAATAACCAATAATAGCCCAATAGAAAGTAATAAATTCTTCATTTTCATCAGTATTGAAATTTTCTTTGCAATATACTTATATTTTGATTTCTTTCATAATTAGAAATTTTAAAAAAATCATAATAGAAATATAGCTAATAAAAAAAGACCATCATTTCTGATGGTCTTTTAGTATTTAATTAATTACTATTTAATTAATTGTAAAAGTTGCAGAGGCTTGAGATCCTCCAACCGTTGTATCAGCTACAAGAACACCACTAGATGAAGTTACACTGAATGTTGGTCCTCCATCACCATAAGAGTCATAAACTACAACACCATAGTTACCAGGGAGTAAACAATACTCAAATACTAACTGTGCGAAATCGTCAGCTGGATTATTGTAAGGACCACCAGACGCAATAACGGTAGGTGTACCTGACAAATCATAGATTTCCCATGTTGTTTCATCTGGCCAAGTGTCTAATGTCAATCTGAATTGAACTATAGAACCAGGACATAATTCTGCAACATTTAGTGTTATTGGCCCACTAATTGAAGTTCCTGTACCATCTTCAAATTCAATTATTAGTGATTGTGCATCAAAACCTAATGTATCATCATCAGTAACTGACACAGTTAAGACACCAACGTTAGAATTTGCAGGAATTGTAACAGATGAAGGAACAGAATAACTTGCTGTTAAGTTTGAATCATCACTAACCATAACGTTAAATGTTCTATCTGATCCTGTTTTATTTCCTGTGTAGACCATAATATCTTTTTGATCTGTACTGTTAGCATTTACTTGAAATGCTAATGCATCAGCTTCAAAAGTGACATAGTCTGAGCTTGTGCCAACTCCATTCTCGTCTTCACAACTGAATCCGATAAAGAGCATAGCTATTAAAAGGTATTTAAAATATTTGTTCATTTTTTAAAGAATTAGTTAGTTTTGACCGTTGATAAAAGGATTATCTTGAATCTCTCTTTGAGGTATCTCAAAAGTTAATCTATTATCGCTATGTTGTATACTCTCACCTACAAAAGATAAATGATTAGTACCTCTAGTGATAGTTGCTTGATTTCTCTTCATAGCAAAATATGATTTACCTTCACCCCAAAGCTCAAGTCTAGTTTGCTTATAAATCTCATCGATAAGAGCTTGACCACTCAATCCATTTAAATAAGATGTATCAGTGATTCTGTTATCAGCTAAAAGTTTAAGTGTTTGTCTTGCAGGACCATCTAAACCTTGTCTTGCCTGAGCCTCAGCTTCTAATAAAATCATTTCAGCATGTCTCATGTAAACATAATCTGCTTTTACATTAGTTGAAGTACCAAAAGGAACGCGATCAACATCATATTGCTTGAATAATGGTTGTAAGTAGTTACCACCTGCTCCATCAAAGAATTGGTCTCTTCTAATATCATCCATTCTCATACTATTATATAGACCTTCATCCATAGCTTTAGTATCACCTACTGCAGCATAGCTATAAGAGAAATAATCAATTTGTCCCCACCATGATACTAATCCTACACCAGAGTTTTCATTAATGTCAACACCCCACATCCAACTTGGGTTATTTACGTCATTAAATCCACCTAAAATTCCAAAAGGAGCAGCGGTTGGAGGCATTAACGTGGTACCAGATTCTGTACGTGCCTGATTTGCCATCGCAGCAACCTCATCCCATCTCGTTCTTTGCGCAGCAATAGCGTAAGCTAAGATACCTTTTGCAACAGATTGGTTAATCTGTGCTTTAGAAGATCTGTTGAAACCTTCCAATAATTCAATAGCTCTATTTAAATCAGTCTCAATTAAAGCATAAACTTCAGCTGCTGTTGATTTAGGTTGAGGAGTAGGAGTTGCCTCATTATAAATTGGCAGAATCGGTTGGTTTGGATCATAATCATCTTGAAATAACTGAGCCAACATAAAATAAGAGTGTGCTCTAGATGCTAAAGCTTGACCTAATAAAGCTCTTACATCAGGGCTTTCTGGATCTGCTTGAGGACCACCTAAATTACCCATAGCTAAGTTAGCATTCAATATTTGTCTGTAGTAATAAGACCATACCTGGAAGTTATCTCCAAAAGTAAAATCTTGAGTACCTTGCATTTCTGTTATAGAGGATCTGTACCATCCATAAACACTACCAGATAATGCCATGTCACTACATAACATATCCATAAAAATATCATTACTCTTTTGTCCGAAATCATCATGACCCGTAGTACCACCAGAGAATTGAGTGAACATAACAGTATAAATACCATCAATAGATCCCGCAATCAAATCTGGGTTTAAAGGTGCTGCATCTGACAACTGACTTTCAGTAATAAATTGACTTGGTTCTCTTTCTAAGAAGCTGTCATTACAACTTTGAAAACCTAATAGGACGCATCCTATACCGATTAATTTTAATACATTTTTTTTCATATCGCTTTTTTTTAAGTTAAAATTTAAATCTCGTTCCGATAGTAAAAGAAGACAACGGAGCATAGATATTTCTAGCTGTAAAACCAGCTTCTCTTACAGTTGGATTATATCCTTGTCTAGAAGTCGTTATAAATAAGTTATCTGCTGAGAAATAAATATTGATGTTATCAATTCCAGACTTATTTAAAAACTTACTAGGGATGTTATATCCTATGTTAACGCTGTTTAATGCAAAGTAATCAGACTTGATGATGAAACGATCACTCTCGCCTACTTCTTGTGCAATAGAACCATTAGCTAATCTTGGCACATCAGTTATGTCACCAGGTTGTTGCCATCTATCTCGGATATCTGTATGTAATGATCCACTAGCAGTATTGAATCCTCTTTCAAAAAACTCTCTATAGTTATTGTCATAAGCCCAACCACCGAACTGATAAGTAAACTGTAGTCCGTAAGTGAAATTGTGGATATTACCACTTAATCTGAATCCACCTTGAAGATCTGGTATTACCGATTTCCCTTCAATAAATTTCTCTGTAGCTTCGTTATAATTTTTAGTTATCCTTCTTTTGATATTAGCAGTCTCACCAAAACTATTTAAATATGGTGTTAATGAATGGTCAGGAATACCTGTAACGCTACCATCTTCTTCGATGAATTCATTATTTACTAACTCTTCACCTGCGTCTAAGATATTGTTATTATTAGCATCATCATAATATTGGTACCACATTGGGAAACCATCTGCTGGGTCAACACCAGCATACTCTCTCATATAGAAATCGTAAATAGATCTACCCACTTCTAAACCACGACTACCAAAATTAATGAAATCGTTAGGTGCATTTTCAAAAAGTCTTAACATTTCATTTGTGTAATGTGCACCATTAACTGCTAAATCCACATTAACATTCTCTTTTCTAAGTAAGTGGAAGTTAAAGTCGAATTCAAGACCAGTATTTCTTAATTCACCATCATTTAAAAGTAAATTAGCAGAACCTGTTGATAATGTACTTGGAATGTTAAAGAATAGGTTTTCTGTATCATTAACATAGTAATCGATATTACCATCAACAAAATTACCTAAAGTAAATTCTACACCTGCTTGGTATTGTTTCTTTCTCTCCCATGTTAAATCTGGATTCTGTATATCACCTCTTAAGGAAATTGAAAACGCTCCATCTAGGTTGTTAACGTCAAACTGGTTAAGACCACTGTAATAACCCTGAACAACAGATACACCTGCCTCATCACCTGCTAAACCATAAGATGCTTTTACTTTTAAATATCTTAAGAAGTCGTTACCATCTAACCAAGACTCATTGCTTAATATCCATGCTCCACCCAAAGAATAGAAAGTATCCCATTTGTTATTTGCAAAAACTGATGAACCATCTCGACGAATTGATCCTGTGAAGTAATATCTGTCATCAAAATCATAATTTACTTGACCAAAATACGATTCTAAAGATCTTCCTTCCTCATATCCACCTGGTTGAGCAGGACTTACAATATATTGGCTTAACTCCAATGCAAAAGGTAGAGCAGCTGTTTCTTTATTAGCAAATAAATATTTGAAACTGAAATCATTTGACTCGTGAGCAGCTAATACTTCAAGAGAGTGATTTCCAAATTCTTTCTTATATCTTAATAGGTTTAATAAGTTTAATGTTTCGTTAGTAGTATTAGTCTGAGCTAAAGTACCACCAGCACCAACACCAGGTCCATAAAATTGGTTTTGCATTGTTTTAGCAATGTTTCCTCTGTATTGATAACTAAAAGCATTCTCAAAAGTTAGACCCTCTGCTAGAGTAAAGTCTAAATTAAAGTTACCTATAAATTCGTTTCTATCTGACCCATTAAAGTCATAGATAATGTTACCATATGGGCTAACACCGTCAGATGCCGGTCTACCTGGCAAGCCTGGAGTACTAATTGCCCCATAATCTGGCACAAAACCACCTAATACTTCATCAACCACCTTATTTCCGTTCGCATCTCTTACGAATATAGGGTATAACGTTGGTGTTTTGTCTATAAATTCAAATGCTGCTGAAGCACCACCTAAAGTTGTACCATCTCTAGACTCAGCATATAAATAAGTAAGACTAGCGCCTACTTTTAACCAATCCTTAACCTGAGAAGACACATTAAGACGCGTATTATATCTTTTATAAGATGAATTTCTGATATAACCTTCATCATCTAAAAAACCTGCTGACAAAAAGTATCTTGTTCTTTCATTACCTCCACCAAATCTTATATTGGCTTCATGGCGATAACCATCACGTATTAATAAATCTTGAAAATTTTCAGGAGTGTATTTTCTAGTAATTCCAGAATTAAATAAACCTGTAGCAGGATCTATTAATTGGTCACCAGGAGCATTCCACATATTGTATCTTTCAGGAATTGTTCCTGTTGGTGCATTAGAAAACAAGTTTGCACTAGCAAAAGCGTTTGCGTCTGCCATACTCAAGCCATTTAAAATCATCTGTTGATTTCTAGTAGCCTCCCAAACATAACCAATATATTCTTCTTGATTCCTTACTATATCGTAACGATCAATCAACTGAACGTTTACACCAGTTTTAACATCAACTTCGATATAATCTTCTTGAGAAGATCCAGTTTTTGTAGTAATCAATACCACACCGTTTGCACCTCTAGAACCATAAATTGCTGTTGCAGTTGCATCTTTTAAAATTACAGTGCTCTGAATGTCCGCAGGGTTGATGGCATTTAAAGTTTGTGTAGCCGTGATAGGAACACCGTCAACGATGTACAAAGGCTCTCTGTTACCACTAAGAGATCCAAAACCTCTAATTCTTACAGCAGATACCGTACCTGGTTGACCAGTTGTATTAATTACCTGAACACCAGAGGCCTCACCCGCTAATGATTGTGTAACGTTAGAAAAGTTTTTATTTTCTATGTCTTTTGTTGCTACAGTAGTTGCTGTACCCGCAAAAGCCTTTTTTGTAGTTGTACTATATCCAACAACTACTACCTCATCAAGAGTGTTTCCTTCTTTTAACACAACATCATATACATTAGATGCGCCTATTGTTACTTCAACCGGCTCCATACCAACGTAAGATATAACTAAAACATCTCCTGTGTTGACTCCGATAGTATATTTACCATCAAAATCAGTTTGAGCACCTTTTGTTGTACCCTTTACAATTACGCTAGCACCAGGAAGGGGTAAACCGTCCGATTCTGTAGTAACTGTACCTGTGACCATTTTTTCTTGTGCAAAAGAAAATTGCATCACGAACGCCATGAAAAGCGTTAATAACCATGTTAACTTTAATTTCATAAAACAATTATTTGAGTTAGTCTAGTTGCAAACATCTTAATTAAATATTAAATAAACAAGCGTTTTTGCCAAAAAAATGTTAATGCTTTTGCGTTTTCTTCAACAAAACATGATTACAATTTAATTAGTGTTTTTTGACGCTAAACTCATTACATAGATACCAAAACTGTAAAAGGGTTGCGTTAAAATTTTAACTTTGTTCAAATTTTAACATTTTGACTTTAAAAATTCGATGCTCTAATTTCAATTTTGAGTGCGGGACAGATGAAGCAGGTAGAGGGTGTTTAGCTGGTCCCGTTACTGCTGCTGCAGTAATTCTATCTTCAGACTTCAGCAACAATATATTAAATGACTCTAAACAACTTTCGGAAAAGAAAAGAATGTTGTTAAAGCCTATAATTGAAGAACAGTCCTTATCTTTTGGTGTACAACACATTTTTGAAGATGAAATAGATACAATCAATATATTAAATGCATCAATAAAAGCCATGCATGGCTCTATATCTCAACTTAGCATAGTCCCTAATTATATTATTGTAGATGGAAATAAGTTTAAACCTTATAAATCTATTCCTCATCAAACCATTATAAAAGGAGATGGCAAATACCTTAGTATAGCCGCCGCTTCAATTTTGGCAAAAACCTACAGAGATCTCTACATGGAAAAAATTCATGAAGAATTCCCTATGTACAATTGGAAAAAAAACAAAGGCTATCCAACCAAAGAACATAGAGCAGCAATAGAAAAATATGGCATAACCAGATATCATAGAAAATCGTTCAGATTATTGACGGAGCAATACCGTTTAGATTTATAACTTTTTATATTTGTACAATATCAATACGTATGAAGAAATTTGGATTTTTATTGTTTTTACTTACCGCTTTAATGTCTTGCCAAAAAGACTATAACACTTCAAATTCACCGTATAGATTTCTTCCCAATGAAACCGTAGTTGTTATTTCTATAAACGAGTTAAATGATTTTACCCAAAGTATAGAAAATCACAATATTTTATCCTATATATATAATAAGGAGTTGAAAGAAACATCCGAAGTACTTAAAAACATAAATACTACCAACAAAGTTTATGTTGCTTTTTTAAATCCATCAAATACAGACTACCTTATCTTAACCAAAAACGATTCTACACTTTTCGTTATCGATTCTATACCAAACCACATTTCTGAAAAAATTTCAGAGTCAGAAATTATAAAAACCCAAATTGACTCTACAATACTTTACCATAAAACTTTAAGAAATGTATTTGCAGCTTCTAACAATTTGGATATTTTAAAAACTTTAAAAAAGAATGATGAAAACAACAAATTTATTGAATTGATTGAAACCTCAGAAAACAAGTCAATTGCTTCAGTGGTATTTAAAACAAAAACATCAAATTACTCAAACCTTTTATTTTCTGAAACTATTGAAGAGCTAAGTGATAATTATTCTCTACTCGATTTGAATTTTTCAAACAAAAACTTACAATATAATGGTATTGTAAACTCTACTGACTCTATAACACAAATAATAGATTGTTTCCGAAACACCAAGCCTCAAAAAACATATAGCTTAAATATAGCCCCAGCTAATACCAAATCCCTTTTGAGCTTATCTTATGATGACTTCTCAGTTTTTAAAAACAACTTATACAAATTCAATTCTAAGACACCAGACAGCACGCGTACGTTTTTAAATTTCACAAATGAAATTGCTCTTGCTGATAATGTTCTTATCCTCCACTCTTTGGATGCTGACCTTGTTGTTGAAACCATAGAAGATAAGTCAATTTTTGAAACTTATAGAGATATAGATATTTATGAGTTTGGAAATACTGATTTTTTCAAATCGAGGTTAAAACCGATTATTAGTTACGAAGAAGCTAATTATTTTTCAAAATATGAAGATTTTATAATTTTTTCAAACACTATTGAAGCCCTAAAATCCATCCTCTCAGATGCGTTAAATAATAATACTGTTGCAAATTCAGAAGCTTTTAAAAATATAAGCCAAAATTTAAGCAACGATTCCTCTTTATTCATCTACAAAAACAACGAAGGGCTTTCTGAACATTTGAATACAGACACACAAAACTACCATGCTAATGTGGTACAATATATTTATGAAGATAACTACGCTCATGTTAATGGCATTATAGAAGAATTTAAAAGGAGAGGCGTTTCAAATTCGGTAACTGAGACTTTTACAACAGTTTTGGATACCCAAATAGTTTCACCACCTCAAACTGTAGAAAACCACATTAATAACACGCATTACATTGCCGTACAAGACATAAACAATGTATTGTACCTAATTTCTGATTCTGGTAACATACTCTGGAAAAAACAGCTTCAAGGAAAAATACTTGGGAAAATAGAGCAAATAGACATGTATAAAAACGGGAGATTGCAGTTGGCATTTGCTACTCCAAACCGACTATATGTTTTAGACAGAAATGGTAATGATGTCTCACCTTTCCCAAGAAAATTTAATGATGAAATTACCCAACCTTTATCTGTTTTTGATTACGACAAACAAAAAAACTATAGACTACTCGTAACACAAGGCAAAAATCTTTTGATGTTCGATGCTAAAGGTAAAGCTATAAAAGGCTTCACTTACAAAAACAACAACAAAAGCATCACCTCTAAACCTAAGCATTTTAGAATAGGGAGCAAAGATTATATTGTTTTTGCTACAGAGGATAATTTAAAGATTTTAAACCGTCAAGGAAATGTAAGAATTGACGTTAAAGACAAAATTCGTTTTTCGGATAATGAAATTTATCTGTATCAAAATAAATTTACCACATCCAATACTCTTGGTCAGCTTGTACAAATAGACACTGGTGGAAAAATAAACCGAAAAGATCTTAATCTAACCGATAAGCACAATATAGCTACAACAAGCAAGACTTTGGTTTCAATGCACGAGAACAAACTCTTTATAAAATCACGAAGAGTAGATCTAGACTATGGTGTCTATACAGCACCTCTAATCTATTATCTTAATGATAAAATATATATTACAACAACAGATTTGCAGTCTAAAAAAGTGTATTTATTTGACAGCCAAGCAAAATCAATTCCAAATTTTCCAGTTTTCGGCACTTCTGCTGCAGAGTTGCAAAAATTGGACAAAGATGAAGGTTTAGAGCTTATTACTCAAGCAGACGACAAGACCATAGTTGTTTACAAACTGCACTAACTTATTAACCATTTTTGTATTTCATTTTTAAGTATCAATAGTTATTCTTATTTTTAGAGTACTATTAATCAATCACTTAAAATGAATTTCATAAAAATTTCCTTCGCATTTTGTACAATCCTCTTTATCGCTCCTAACCTTAATACTCAAACAAAAAAACTAAAACGCCCAACTAATAGGGTTGGCGTAACTAGTGTAGATTCTTTTGTTCAAGAATCTTTTGATTTATATGACAAAGTCTATAAATATGACGGTTATGCAGCTTCTGGCCAGTCTCTAGACGATGATGATATTGATGTGTTAGAAGAAGCACTTGAAGAAATGTCTGCACTGAGCGATAGCGCACCAGATATTATAAACGATTTAGATGGTGTTGGAGTTTTAAAGCAAGGTAAAGCCACCTTACAGATGAATCGTGCTAAAAAAGCATTATCGTATAGCATCAAAACTGCCAAAGAGCTATTACTAGGTCAAAGAGAACATGAAACTGAAGACGAGGACGACAGTACAGAATCCAATGAGGAATCGGATGATGAGACTATTAGTAATTCTGACAATGATGATGAAGTTGAAATTGAGGAAGCTGCTTCAAATGTTTCTGATGGTTTAGAGATATACAGTAAATTCGATTTTGTTCCTGGAGATAAGCTCATTTACTTTGATGATTTCTCACAAGACTTCATTGGTGACTTTCCTTCTAAATGGAATACTAATGGCACCGGTGAAGTAGTTACTGTTGGCAATGTAGAAGGAAAATGGTTTGAACTAAAAGGCGGTTATGGCATAATATTTATTCCGTTATTACAAGAAGTGCTTCCGGAAGAGTACACCATAGAATTCGACTTATTAGCCTTAGTTGATAACCAAACATCTTCAACAGCTAGATTAAATATCACCTTAGATGATAATAACGAATTTAAAGATGGTGCTAATAGAGCCACTGTAGAAATTCCTCTTGGACAATATGGTGCTTTTGATATTAGAGTGCACAATAGAATTAATAATGAAACTATAATTAACTCAGCTTTAAATACCGATTTAAGAAAAGCTATTCTCAACAAACCTCATGTTTCCATAGCAGTTAATAAAAAACGTTTCAGGCTTTGGGTCAATCAAAAAAAGTATGTCGACATTCCTCAATTCATCGCGCCAAATAAAGTTTTAAACACTATTAAATTGAACTTGTTAGGTATGAGAGATGGTGAAGACCGATTATTCATTTCAAATCTTAAAGTTGCTGAAGGTGGTGTGGATTTAAGACGTAAGTTGATGTCCGAAGGTAAAATTTCAACCAATGGTATTTTATTCGATTCGGGATCTGCTAATATTCAGCCACAATCGCTTGGTATAGTAAGACAAATTTCGCAAGTGTTAATGCAAGACGAAAGTATTAAACTCAACATTATTGGGCACACGGATTCTGATGGTTCAGACGATTCTAATTTAAAGCTCTCAAAAGATAGAGCCGAAGCTGTAAAAAATGCTTTAGTAAACATTTATAACATTTCTGCTGATCGTCTAACAACAGATGGCAAAGGAGAGACAGAACCTGTAGCAGATAATGGTACAGCAGATGGCAAGGCACAAAACAGACGTGTAGAGTTTGTAAAAATTTAACCGCAACCAAATCTCGAAGTCCCTGAGTCTTGAAAACGCCAAATTTATTTTGGCGTTTTCTTTAGTTTTAAGCCATACCTTTTGTAGTATTGCATCTTCTTATTTTCTTATTTATTTACCGATGATAAAACGACAAAAAGCCTCTATAAAACACTGCATTATTCATAAGGTTGGCAACAAGTTTAACGATACCAAAAACGCATTTTCAGATGCTGCTGTACATTTTGACGAAGCTACTTACAACCTTATGCTACCTTACCTTCTAAAACCGTTTGTAAGCGTTGCCGAGAGTTACCGTTTTCATCATCATAGCAATGTTGGTCTTAATGAAATCAACACCTATTCTGACCAACTTTTTAAAGAGGAAGCCGATTTTGTAGCTGTCTCTAAACACATCGTCACACATTTGTATGAGCAAAGCAATTCAGCTCAAATAAAAACAGGAGATGTATTAGTTTGTCATTTTGAAAACATACAATACGAAGACTTTTTTGTAGATGCCATTGGCATTTTTAAAATTGAAAATAAAACTGAGTTTTTTCAGACCTATTTAGAAGAAGGCAACTATGATATTTTGGTACAAAAAGGCATACAAGTCAAAAAGGTGGATAAGGGTTGTCTAATCCTGAATACCTCAGACATGGAGGGTAAAATAGTGTTTAGCGTAGACAACAACACATACGACACCCAATACTGGATTAAAAGCTTCCTAAACATTAAATATCCTGACGATAGTAACCAACACACCAAAAACTATATTGAGCTTTGCAGGGAGTTTTCTAAAGAAGTGTTGCAACCTAATTTTGGTGGACAAGAACAGAGCAATTTCTTGGCTAAAACAGTTGACTTCTTTAAAGAAAATGAAATCGTAAATATTGAAAACTTTAAAGAAGATGTCTTTGAAGAAGAAGACCAAATACAGCTTTTTGAAGACTATAAAAAAACCTACGAAGCTGAAAACAATGTGCTCATTAGAAACCAATTTGATGTCTCTGAACTTGCACTAAAAAAGCAAAAACAAAAAATAAAAACCGAAATAAAGCTAGACACTAACATACAGATAAAGCTCGATGTTGATGCACCAGATGCTTCTGCTGAATATTTAGAACGTGGTTACGACGAAGAGAAGAAAATGCACTATTATAAAGTGTTTTTTAATGAGGAGGCTTAGGTTGATTTTTAAGAACTTTAACTGATTAAAACATGAAAAAAATCTTTTTATCATTAATAATTTTTGTTTTAACATATACATGTTCAACTTATAAAATTGAAAATAAAAGTAACAGGTATTTTGATGATAAAAATGTTGAGATAAATAAAGTAGAATTTAAAAAGAAGCTTTCTTCATTGGAATATCTAGGTATTGAAGGGGATTCTATAAACCACAGAAGATTAATTAAAAGAGAAAATTATGGTGAAATATCAAATAAAAAAGTATTATTAAAACTATTGAAAGAGACGGTTAACAGTGAGCTGGACTCAACCAAACCGATTGTAATAATATATTATCCAGGTAAAGATAAATGCAATAGTACAGGTGGGTTCACTAGCAAACTTTGGGTTGAAAACTGGCGACATGATCTTGAAAATGGTATAAATCAAATAGCACAGGTTAAGCCATTGTACATCTACAAAACACCAGAGGGTTTAGAAAAACACAAGAACATTATAAAATGGTATGAAGATCCCGAGAACACAATTGAGAAACTATTCTTTAAACATCATTATCCGTGTGGTAGCTTTGTAGTAATATCTAAAAATGGTGATTACATAAGTTATCTAGGGGAATATCCAAAAGAATATGTTTGGGCTGCTACGAAGTTGATGAATAAGTAATTCTTTAAGCATATTAGAGTATTACAAAAACTTCGCTTTAAACAGCAATTTAAATGTGTGTAATAATAGAGCTTTCTAACCAAAAAAACGTCTAAAAAAGTTCATCCTTTTTTTCTTAATTTAGTGCCTTATGGCAAAACACAAACAAGAAGAGTTTGAAGATTTTGGTCTGGGCGAAAAATCGTCCTCACAAGGGTATCGTGCCCTAAACAAAGATGGCAGTTTTAACATCGAGAAAACAAACATATCCTTCTTTGAGCGTTTAAATTTCTTCCATAGTTTGGTGACTATGAAATGGTCTCATTTCTTTGGGGTTGTTGTCCTAACGTATTTGCTTGTCAATACGCTTTTTGCTACTATTTACAGCCTTATTGGAATAGAACATTTAACTGGTATTCATGGCTCATCACCTTTTGAGCAGTTTATGGAGGCGTTCTTTTTCAGTGCCCAGACCATAACAACTTTGGGTTATGGACAAGTGGCTCCTTTAGGTCTATTAGCAAATATTGTAGCAGCTACAGAGTCACTACTCGGGCTTCTGTTTTTTGCATTGGCTACAGGTTTGCTTTATGGACGATTCTCTAAACCAATATCCAAAATTAAGTTTAGTCAAAAAGCTATAATTGCACCATATCAGGACATTAACGGGTTTATGTTTAGACTGGTTAACCCTCAAAAAAACGAATTATTGGATGTAGAAATCAACGTTAGTGTATCCATGAAACGAGAAAACTCAGAGTTGAGAGATTTTCATATTCTAAATTTAGAAAGAGACAACGTAAGATTTTTTCCTTCCATGTGGACAGTGGTACATCCCATTGACAAAAACAGTCCGCTTTATGGACTAAATAAAAACGACTATTTTGAAAAGGATTTTGAGTTTATTGCCATGCTCAAAGCTTTTGATGAATCCTCTGGACAAATGGTATATTCAAGATCCTCATATAAACCAGAAGAGATTGAATGGGGACAAAAATTTGTCTACACAGCCAAAAGACACAATGGAAAACTACTTGTTGATGTTGGTAGAATTAATGAAAGTGAGAAAGCAGAATTAAATTAAACAAACTCAGCCTCAAAAAGTGTTTTAAAATGCTTTAAAATCTTTTCTTTTACTGCTTCTTCATCAACAATTTTTACACCAAGTTCATTGTTTAAAGACGTTACTGCCTTACCGCGAATTCCACAAGGAATAATATTATCAAAATAGCCTAAATCGGCATTAACATTGAGCGCAAAACCATGCATAGTAACCCAACGACTAGCGCGCACTCCCATAGCACAAATTTTTCGTGCAAACGGAGTACCAACATCCAGCCAAACACCTGTTTCACCTGGACTACGTTCGGTTTTTAAACCATATTCGGCTAACGTAAGAATAATGATTTCCTCTAAAAAACGGAGGTATTTGTGTATATCAGTAAAGAAATTATCAAGATCTAAAATAGGATAGCCTACAATTTGCCCAGGACCATGATAGGTAATATCACCACCTCTATTAATTTTGTAAAACGTTGCTCCTTTTTTAGCTAATTGTTCTTCTGAAAGCAATAAATTTGACAAGTCTCCACTTTTGCCCAAAGTGTACACATGCGGATGCTCTACAAACAGAAAATGGTTATCGGTTGTTAAGCCTGCATCTTCTCGCCTATTCTTAATTTTAGTATCTAAAATGGCTTTAAAAAGTGTTTCCTGATAATCCCAGGTTTCTTTAAAATCCTTTAAGCCTAAATCTTGAAGTTTTACGGTTTTATTCATCAACAAATTTCACGTTCACATCTAGTAACATTGGGTTTTTAAGATAGTCTACCCAATTCGTTTTATAAGTCACTGTTTTTCTGTCATCGGAGAATTCAGCACCATCAATATCAATAGATTTTACTGCCTTTGGAAAGGTTAATTTTACATTATAAAAAGAACCTTTAAAATACTCTAAAAACTGTTGGTTACTCTCGTCAGTTTCGTCAAAAAGTTCATCTATGGCATCGTCTGTTGCTTCATTTGGCTTTTTTATACTTGTTATTCTAGAAAAATCTGTATTGGTATAACTATATGCTACATCATTATTTTCACTACCCATAAAGTTACCTATAGGCGAATTGTCTTTTATGGCATCTAACTGGTCTCCTTGGCCATTAAGGCTTTGTATTTTCTTAAATTTTTCGTTAATATCTTTTAAGTCCTCGATAGATTTAAACTGCATTCCCATTCCAAAATTCATAATCCCTTCATCCTCATTAATCTGCATTCTCATGTACATATCCTTAACGGCTTCCATTGCTAAACGCTTTTCTTCTGGTAAGGCAGCCACACTGTCTTTATAGGTTTCCATAATGTCGGCAAATACCATCGTAGTATCCATAATCTCACCACCTTCTTTCTTCTCTTTATCCTCATCGCCACCCATAGATTTTTCAAAAGCTTTTATAGCATCGCCCATTTCATAGGTAGCTAAAAACTCCCCAGAGCCATCCTGATTAAAAATGATAGATTCCGTAACATTACAGCTTGCTATAAAACAAGCAAAAACGATAAGTAGAAATAATTTTTTCATGTACTTTGAATTGATTTAGTAAAGTACAAAGATACGGATTTATCGTTCAGGATTATTGAGAATGACCAAAGCTGCGATAACTCCCGGAACCCATCCACATATCCATAACAAAAAGGTGATTAAAAAAGAGCCACAACCTTTATCTACAACAGCTAAGGGTGGAAAAATAATAGCCAAAATAACACGCCAGATACTCATAATTTCGTTTGATGATTTGATGTACAAGTAGGACGTAATCTTGTTAAAATTGTTACACTTATTTAAGCGAAGCTGTTAGAATTTTATAAAATTGTGTAGATTCGTTTTATGCAATTACGATGTATTATAGCATTTTTAATCCTTTCTTGGTGTTGTGAAGCACAATATTCATTCTCGGGTTACACCAATCCTAACGAATGGCAAAAGACCGTATATCTTTCCATAGTTGAAGATTACCGTAAAATGTCTGGTGTGTATTCTGAGCAAATCATCGCAAAAACTACAGCAGACGAAACGGGTTTCTTTGAGTTTAAAGGAGATATGCTCAATGCCGAAAATCGCATCTATCGCATACACGTGGATAAGTGCACCGAAACACAACAAGACGTCAACCATTTTAACGGCTATTGCAGCGATAGCGAAGAATTACTCTTTATCGCAAAAAATACTGACACTTTAAAGTTGCCTTTTTCCTTTGGAAATCAGGTATTTTGCAAAGTAGAATCTAACAACCCTAGGGCCAATGCGTTTTTAAAGATAGATTCCCTTAAAAATGATATGCGTTTTGCCTACGGTGAAGTTAGAAGTGAAGCCAACCGAAAACTAAACAATAAAAAATGGTTTACCACACTGCAAGACTACGGTACAGCCCTAAACGAGCCCATAGCTGAACTTGGCATTTATGCGTATTTATCAGATCGTAGTAGTTATTTACACAGTTATTATGTTGAAGATTTAAAAAACAATCCTTACTATGATGGGCTTAAAGAACGTTTAGAAACAGCCTATCCCAACGCACCTTACACTACACAATACAAAAATGAATTAGCGGCTGATCGTTTTATGCTGGCAACAGCTGAAGAGGATAAAAATTCTTCATTTAACATATACCTCTACACTGTACTTGCAATTTCTTTTTTCCTGAATCTTTTTCTCCTCTATCGAATTTGGAAAAATAAACACTCAAAATCTGAAGATTTAAGATCCAGACTATCCAAACAAGAACAAGTTGTTTTAGAACATTTGCTTCAGGATAAAAGCAATAAAGACATTGCCGAATCTTTATTTTTGAGCGTAAGCACCATAAAAACACATACCAACAACATCTACAAAAAGTTGGACGTGCAATCTAGAGATGAAGCAAAGTCTTTATTTATCAAATAGTTACAAAATTCAACCTAGGTACTAGTACCGATTTCCAACCTTAATTTTCAAAATTTTTCGCTTCTAAGTTTGAAGTTTGTTTCAAGTATTAATCAAAAATTTTTCAAACTATGAAACGAACAGTAAACACTATTCTGATTTTAATTTTATCCTTTCAACTATACGCCCAAAACCTCAACACAGAAATCACAGAAAATACCGATACCCCTTACCTTCTTGGTAAAATAGACAAAGCTGGTTTAGAAGGCGAAAATTACAAATCTTGGTTTACCAAAAATTATGATGACTATAAGCCAAATTCAGACATCGTAAAAACCATTGCATCAGAATTAAAAAACTATACAATCACATTATTTATGGGTACTTGGTGTGGTGATAGCAAAATGGAAGTACCGAGATTATACAGAGTCTTAGACACTTGTGATTTCCCTACGGAGCAACTGACCGTTATTGCTGTAAGTAGAGAACCCAACATGTATAAACAAAGCCCTGAGCACGAAGAAAAAGGCTTAAATATTCATCGTGTTCCTACCATAATTCTATATAAGAACGGTAAGGAAGTCAACCGAATTGTTGAGCATCCTGTGAAGACATTCGAGGAAGACATTCAGAATATCATCACAGTAAACAATTACAAATCCAATTACCAAATTGTGGCTGCTGTAGATGAAATTTTAAATAAAAAGGGAATTAAAGGCTTAAAAAAGAAACAAAAAAAGCTTTTGAAAAAATTTGAAGGTAAAGTCAGTAGCATGTTTGAGCTTAATACTTATGGTAGGGTTTTATATGCAACAAATCGTATTGAAGAGGCAGTAGCCGTTTTTAAATTTAATACTAAACTATTCTCCAATGAACCTAGAACTTACATGAGTTTAGCCAACACATTAGGGTTTTCAGGAAAAAATGAAAAAGCGGTTGAAGTTTTAGAAAGTGCAATCAAATTATTTCCAGATAATAATGACCTAAAACAAAATTTAGAGGTTATTAAATCTAATTAGAATTGGTTCTAGATACACTTCGCTCTGCTCAGCACTCGAACTGAACTTGACTTTTCTATTTAAATCAATATCACTTCGAGTGATTTTGAATCATGAAAAATTGTATCGAGAAGTTATAGCAAAAGCCATTATATAATTCTATGAAATAATGTAATTTTGCGTTTTTTAAAATAAGCAAGAATGCAACTTTCAGAACAAGAATTAGTAAGACGAGAAAAGTTAGAAAAACTACGTGCTCTAGGGATTAATCCCTATCCAGCCGATTTATATCCTGTGACACACACTTCTAAACAGATAAAATCTGATTACGAAGACGGTAAACAGGTAATTATTGCTGGTCGTCTTATGGCTATCAATGTTCAAGGAAAAGCTTCTTTTGCGCAGTTACAGGATAGCGAAGGACGTATTCAAGTGTATTTTAATCGTGATGAAATTTGCCCAGGAGAAGACAAATCGTTGTACAATGATATTTTTAAGAAATTAATCGACTTAGGCGATTTTGTTGGTATAGAAGGTGAATTGTTTACCACCCAAGTTGGTGAAAAAACAGTAATGGTAAAGCAGTTTAAATTGCTAAGCAAAGCTCTAAAACCTTTACCAATCCCAAAACAGAAAGACGGAAAAACCTACGATGCCTTTACAGATCCTGAGCAACGTTACAGACAGCGTTATGCAGATTTGGCGGTAAATCCGCACGTTAAAGATGTGTTTGTAAAGCGTACAAAACTGTTTAACGCTATGCGTCAATTCTTTAATGATGCTGGCTATTTTGAGGTTGAAACGCCAATCTTACAACCCATTCCTGGTGGTGCTGCGGCAAGACCTTTTGTAACGCATCATAATACTTTGGATATTCCATTGTATATGAGAATTGCTAACGAATTATACCTAAAGCGTTTAATTGTTGGTGGATTTGAAGGTGTCTATGAATTCTCTAAAAACTTCCGCAATGAAGGCATGGACAGAACCCATAATCCCGAGTTTACAGCAATGGAAATCTATGTCGCCTACAAGGATTACAACTGGATGATGGATTTCTGCGAGAAGTTATTAGAGCATTGTGCCATAGCTGTTAATGGAACAACTGAAGCGACTTTTGGTGAGCATAAAATTAATTTTAAAGCACCTTACAAACGCATTACCATGCGCGATTCTATTCTAGAATTTACTGGGTTTGACATCAATGGTAAATCTGAAGCTGAAATCAGAGTTGCAGCCAAAAACTTGGGCATTGAGGTTGATGATACCATGGGCAAAGGCAAGCTAATTGATGAGATTTTTGGTGAAAAATGTGAAGGGAATTACATACAGCCAACGTTTATTACGGACTATCCAAAAGAAATGAGTCCATTATGCAAAGAACATAGAGAAAATCCTGAGTTAACAGAACGTTTTGAGCTTATGGTTTGTGGTAAGGAAATCGCAAACGCCTATTCTGAGCTTAATGACCCCATAGATCAGCGCGAGCGCTTTGAGCATCAGTTAGAATTGGCAAAAAAAGGTGATGATGAGGCAACAGGAACCATTGATTATGATTTCTTAAGAGCTTTAGAATACGGTATGCCACCAACTTCAGGCATGGGTATAGGCATGGATCGATTAGTTATGTTCTTAACTAATAATCAAAGTATACAAGAAGTATTATTCTTTCCTCAGATGCGCCCAGAAAAGAAAAAGTTAGATTTAAGTGACAACGAAAAAGTGATTTTTGAGATTCTTAAAAAGCAAAATCGTATGGATATAAACGAACTTAAAGCACAATCTGGTCTAAGCAATAAAGGTTGGGATAAAGGTATAAAAGGCTTAGGCAAACATGGCTTAACCAAAGTTGAAAAGACTGATGAAGGATTGTTTGTTGAGATGGTCTAATATTTTATTTAAATATAGCATAAAGGGATTATCAAATGATAGTCCTTTTTTTATTTAAAATCAATTTACATTTCACATCATAACTTGCTGATTTCGGCTTTTTTATTATTTTCACACCTACACATATCAATCATTGATCTTTAGAATGAAAAAAATCACACTTTTAATTGCTACTCTAATTGTAGCTTTTTCCTGTAACAACGACGATGATATCACACCTGCTCAAGACCCTTTGGTCATTGCAGAGTTTAGATCAAACCTTTCAGAGCTAAATTTGTTTACAGGAAATCTTGGTGATTTGAACATCTCTTCTCGTGCTTTTAAGTATGAGCTTAATTCGCAATTATTTACAGATTATGCCCATAAACAGCGGTTGATTGCATTACCAGAGAGCACAACCATGCAATACGATGGAAATGGTTTACCAATTTTTCCTGACAATACGGTTATCGCTAAAACATTTTACTACAATAATGATGAACGCGATTTAACTTTAGGAAAAACAATTATAGAAACACGCGTGCTTATTAAAATTAATGGTGAGTGGCAAACTGGTGATTATAAATGGAATACAGACCAAACGGAAGCCATTTTAGATTTAAATGGCAGTACAGTTCCCGTAACTTGGATTGATGCTGACGGCGAAAGCAACTCAGTAAATTACGAAATACCATCTAACACCGATTGTTTTACATGTCACCATACTTATAACGATGCAACACCCATTGGTCCAAAACTCAGAAATATGAATCTTGAAATCAATGGCATCAACCAACTAAATGAATTCGTAAACAGTGGCTACTTAACTGGTGTTTTTGGAGGTTCAGAAGTTTCCTCTGTTGTGAATTGGGAAGACACCTCGGCTTCATTAGAAAGCAGAGCCAGATCTTATTTTGATATCAACTGTGCACATTGCCATATTGATGGTGGTGATTGTGACACTCAATCTACGCTACGCTTAGCGTTTGAATCTTCTCTTGAAGATTCTCAAATAGTGCAAAGAAAGTTTAGTATTTCTCTAAGAATTTCTGAGTACAATGAAGGATTTAGTATGCCTTTTATTGGCACAACTACCGTTCATACAGAAGGCGTAGAGCTTCTTCAAGCCTACCTAGACACACTTTAATCTTGCGTTAAAAAAATTATAAAGTAGGTTTTATAATCGAAAGATTCTTAACAGAATCCTTATTTTCATGAAAATTTTTTAAAACCGACTCAAAGTGAAACGACTATCTATTAAGCTACTTTTTGTAGCAACAGCTTTTTTGGCATTCTCATGTTCTACTGCAAAAAAAGCCAGTAAACCCAAAAAAACTGATGCCACAGCGATGGCAAAACCACCTGCAAAAAAGCCAGGAAAAAATGATCCAAAACCTTACAGTGAAGTTATTACTAAAGATGCAAAAAGCGACCAAGGTCTCTTCACAGTTCATTTGCTAGACGATAAGTTTTATTACGAAATACCTGATTCTCTTTTTGATAGAGAAATGTTGATGGTAACTCGTATTGCAAAAACTGCCAGTGGGCTTGGTTTTGGTGGCGGCAAACAAAACGAACAAGTTTTAAGATGGGAGAAGAAAGGTAAAAAAGTAGTGCTTCGTGTAGTATCGTATAACGTTACAGCTGCTGATTCCCTTCCTGTAAACGAAGCTGTCAAAAATTCTAACTTTGAGCCTGTACTCTTCACATTTCCTATTGAAGCATACGGTAAGGACTCTACTAGTACGGTCATTGATGCCACACCTCTCTTTGAAAAAGATGTAAAGCCGCTTGGGCTACCTCAGTTTAGAAGAACTCCTTACAAGGTTACAAGATTAGAAAATGATAAATCTTATATTGAAACTATAAAAAGTTACCCAAGAAATATTGAAGCAAGACATGTGAAAACATATGCTGCTGGCTCTCCACCATCAAACTCAAGTACAGGAAGCATTTCTATTGAGATTAACAACTCAATGATTTTATTACCAGAAAACCCTATGAAACGTCGCTATTTTGATGAGCGTGTTGGGTGGTTTACTAGTAGTACAACCGATTATGGTTTGGAAGATCAAAGAAGTAAATCCTTAACTTATCTAGATCGCTGGAGATTGGAAGTTAGAGATGAAGATATAGAGAAATTCAAGCGTGGTGAACTAGTAGTTCCTAAAAAGCAAATTGTTTACTACATAGATAGAGCGACTCCAGAAAAGTGGAGAAAATACATAAAGCAAGGTATAGAAGACTGGCAAGTAGCCTTTGAAGCTGCAGGCTTTAAGGAGGCTATTATTGCTAAAGATCCACCTTCAGTAGAAGAAGACCCAGAATGGACACCAGAAGATGTTCGCTATTCTGTGGTTAGATATTTAGCATCACCTATCCCAAATGCCAATGGACCTCATGTAAGCGATCCTAGAACAGGTGAAATATTAGAAAGCGATATTAACTGGTACCATAATGTAATGTCTTTATTGCGTGGTTGGTTCTTTGTTCAAACTGCAGCTATTAATCCAGAAGCACAAAGTCCAGAGTTTAAGGATGAAGTTATGGGACGTTTGATTCGTTTTGTATCTGCTCACGAAGTTGGTCACACACTTGGTCTTCCTCATAACATGGGAAGCAGTGTTGCTTATCCTGTTGAAAAACTTAGAGATGCTGAGTTTACTCAAAAATATGGTACTGCGCCATCAATTATGGATTATGCACGTTTTAATTATGTAGCTCAACCTGGTGATGAAGGTGTTGCACTTATGCCAAATATCGGACCTTATGATAAGTATGCTATTGCTTGGGGCTACAAACCAATATTGGATAGAACAGCTGAAGAAGAAAAAGAAATCCTTAATGATTGGATATTAGAACATGCAGGTGACCCTATGTATCGTTTTGGACATCAGCAAGTAGGTGACATTCACGACCCAAGTTCTCAAACTGAAGATTTAGGTGATGATGCTATGCTAGCTAGTGAATACGGTATCAAAAATTTAAAGCGCATAGTTCCTAACCTGATTGAATGGACTACTGAAACTGGCGAAGACTACGATGACTTAGAAGAAATGTATGGGCATGTTGTATCTCAGTTTAATCGCTATATGGGACATGTTGCGAATAATATTGGTGGTGTTTATGAGCATTACAAAGCTGCAGGACAGGAAGGAGTTGTTTACACTCCGGTATCTAAAGAACACCAAAAAAGAGCTATGGCATTTTTACAAAAGCATTTGTTTTCTACCCCAGAATGGATGATTGACAAAGACATCTTTGACAGAATTGAATACTCTGGCTCAGTAGATCGAATTAGAGGTTTACAAGTTAGATCATTAAATACTGTTTTAAGTCTTGGAAAAATGCAGCGTTTAACTGAAGCTTATACCTATGATGATAATGCATATTCGTTAACTGAAATGATGAGTGATTTACGCCAAGGTATTTGGAGTGAATTGCGTACAGGCAAGAAAATTGATACTTATCGTCGTAACTTACAACGTGCACATATTGATAGACTAGCTTATTTAATGACTGCTGAGAATCAAAGTGGTAGATCTCCAAGTCCTTATGTAAAAGCTACCGCCGTAAATACTAGTCAATCTGACATTAGAGCTGTTGTAAGAGCAGAATTAAAGACTTTACGTTCGCAGTTAAGAAATGCTGGTGGTGCAGATGCTATGAGCAGAATTCATATTGCTGACGCTATTGAACGCATCAATAATATTTTAGATCCTAAATAATCTGAAATAAAATTTATTTAAAAGGCTTCAATTGAATTTGAAGCCTTTTTTAGTTTAAGACTTTATTAATTGCCAAGTGATAATCTTCAAACTCAATGAGGTTGTTATGATTTCCATTTTCAACGGTTATAAAATATAGATTATCAATCTTCAATTTTGATAGCTTCTTTGCTGATGAATAAGGCACTACATTATCCTCAGTGCCATGAATAATTGTGATTGGACAATCTACTTTTTTTAGATATTGAAATGTGGGAAAACGGTACTTTAGTAATTGTCTTACAGGAAAAATAGGAAAACGATGTTTAGCAACATCTTCAATACTATAATAAGGTGTTTCTAAAATAAGCTGTTGTGGACTATTATTCATAGCTAAAAACGATGCTACTCCAGTACCCAAAGATCTTCCGTATAAGGTAATTTCATTTTCAGAATAGTTCTTCAATAAATAATCATAGCAATATTGCGCATCCCTGTAAAACGCTTCCTCACTCAACTTTCCAGAGCTCTTTCCGTAAGTTCTATAGTCCATGACCAATACATCATAATCTTTCTCAACAAAATACTCGGTTATGCTTCCCCAACGACTTAAATCACCAGCATTACCATGAAAATAAAGTATGACTCCTTTAGGGTTTTCTGTCTTAAAATGAAGGGCATTTATAGTCGCATTCTCTTCAGTTTTGAAAAATAATTCTTCAAATGGGGTGTTGAATTGATAGGCATAATCCTGTTCTAAAGTTGTTGGCAAGAACATTAGTTTTTCCTGTAAAAAATAAAGTGTAGATGCAATCATAACATACAAACTCAAAAGTACAACAAGTACTTTTTTAAGCCTTTTTCTTAGTTTTTTTGGAAGTGTGAATGACATTAATACTAGTGGTTTCGAGGTCTATGGTTTTGGGTTCACTATTGAGGATATCGTCTAGCATCTTATGATAGGATTCAAAATTATTCAAATTTTTATGTCCACCACCTATAACGGAATGTAACTTAGTCAATTTTGGTTGTATTTGGGCCAACTTCACACTTGTTTTATAAGGAATCAGCTTATCGTGCGTACCATGAATAATGTGTATAGGACATTGCACGTATTTTAACCACTTATAGGTCGGCAAAGGGTACTTGAGCAATAAAGATAATGGCATAAATGGTGCATATCGCGCAGTAACTTTTGTAAGGCTGTAATAAGGCGCATCTAAAATTAACATTTTAGGATTGTTTAATGATGCTAGTTTTGTCGCAAAACCAGAGCCAAGGGAACGACCGTAAAGTATAATTCGGTCTTCTGTGGTTTGTTCCTTTATTTTATCATACACCAATTGCAAATCGCGCTTAATGGCTTTTTGCGAACGTTTGCCAGTACTTTTACCAAAGCCACGATAATCCACCATCAACACATTATAACCATGCCTTGTAAAATCTACAGCAAATTTTCCCCAACCTTTTATACTTTTGGAATTACCTTTGAGATATAAAACAACACCTCTGCTTTCCCCTTTTGGAAAAAACCGAAGCCCATTGATTATGGCTCCATCTCTAGTTTCTAGGTTGTATTCTTTGGTCTCCTGATTTTCATAATCGAACTGAAAATCCTTGGGTAATTTTTCTGGTTTAAACAACATGTAATCTTGTAGGTAATACAAAGCTATACTTATAGCAATATAGATACCCAAGATTAATAAAATTGTTGAAACCCAGTAAGCCATAAAATGAAGTTTACCATCTACAAGATACAAATTAATGGTTATTGTGTTTTTCTAAGTAGTAAATAATTGGCTTATCGTTTATGTAGACATCTTTTAAAACGGCTTTCCCGTTTTTAACCGCTACCAAAGCATATGTTTGATTTAGGGTATCTCGACGTCTATTATATTTTCTGTAAATATCTTCTGCAGGTGTTGCTTTAGTTTCTTCCATATAAAACCGATCAAAAGGCAATTCGAAATTAACGGTGTTTGAATTACCATAATTCCAACGGACTTTAGCCTCAACATGATCTCTACCAATATCCTTTTCTTCTTTACTTACACTATGGACCTTAGCAAAACCTAGACTATCATTTTCTAGATATACAAAAATCGTTTCACCACGTTTCCAAATTGAATCGTTGCTTTTAGCTGAATCCATTTCATAGTTCAAGGTGATGTATTTTCCTCTGAATGGATCGCTTGGATCAACAGGCTGTGTTTTAAACTTGTAGGTTGTTCCTGTTTTTAAAACATCTTCCCTATCTAAAATCATTTTTGCCGGCACAAATAATTGTATAACCGCAACTATTACAAATAGTATAAAAATGTGTATCGTTTTCATATCAGATTTATTTGTATTTGTTTATCAGTGCGAAGTCAAAAGGTGTCCAAACAGACGCTTTAAGTTCGCTTTCTTTAAATGTAGTATTCACCCAACTGTTACATGTTTTTAATATTGAATAACTTCCTTTTGCTCTGTAAAAATCATCTTTAAATCCATAGCCTTTATCTTCAAGAATAATCTTTGAATTTTCAGAATCCAACATAAAAGCATTAAGAACTTTTGAGTTGATATTTTGCAATTGCTTTTCAGATAATTTTACTTCAACCCAATCTCTTCGATGCTCATTGTACCTAGAAACATGCATAAGTGATGAACTATTTAAAAACATAGCACCAAATGCATTGTTAAATGTAAGGTCTGACCATGTTGGTGTGTTTAGATAAAAATTTTCGTCTCCCCAACCAAAAGCAAAAAATTTGTCTGTTTCATTATACTTTAAACCTGTTAATAATTCCTCATTAATATTGTCTCTCGGAATAATGATATCTAAATGAACACCATTTGTACTAAGATAAATCTTATCGGTATGTGTTGCTTCATCTTGTTCCTCATTAACTGAAATACTTCCGAGAAACAGAGATACTAGGATATAAGTTACAGGAAGCAATAACAGATATAGCAAGTATCTAAAAATTAGTTTTAAAACTTTCATTCTCTTGATTTTTTTCGTTTTAACATCATATAATTGGTTAAGAAGAATCCAAATCCAACAGCAACAAACAAAATTCCTCTAAAAACAAAACTCATATCAGTGTCAAAAAAGCGACAGACAATAACTGCGGTTATAATTAACAGTCCATAGTTAAGCACACTAAAACGAAATGTATCTGAACCAATTTTTATTGCTGAAAGTCCTAAAACCAAAAGTAAAATATTGGTTAAAACAGTGGCTGCAATAGTATTTGCTAGACCTATAAAGAAGATTATTGCAACTAATAAAAAGACATATTGAAAAAGGTTAAAACTTTCATTTTTTTCATTCTTTCTGGAATAGAATAACACCACAAATGCTACTATCAGCAAAACAGTCGCGATTAACATTTCTTGAGTGTTCATTGCTATTGATGCTCTTTTAACAAGTTCTTCCCAAATGATATGGAAGGATAGAATGGTCAACAAAACCACTGTACCTAAAGAACCTATTATGGTAAAACTATTTCGTCTTAGTTGTTGGTCTTTATAAATCGGCATTTTTCCTAGATTATAAAAAACGCCAAACAGCATGGCATACATTAAAAACCCAACTGGCCAATTGCTGTTTATAAAAGTACCCAGCACAACAGTAAAACTTAAAGCACAGAGCCAATTAAAAATAGATGTTGAATTGGCGAGAGTTGATGTTTTTAGAAGCTTTAAGTAAAACGGAAGCGTCGCTAAAATAAACACCAAATACATCCGAGGAGTCTTATCCTTATAACCAAAACTATATCCTAATTCGCAGGCGTAATAACTTGCAAATACTATTACCAGAATTGATACCGCTTTAGAATTGAGCAGGTAAACTAAGGGTAATGCCAGCGCTATCCATGTAAACAAAAAACTACCTAAATCGCCTGGTATATTATAAATCTGACTTACTAGTGCGATGGAAGCACCAATAGCAAAAAAGAGAAACGTTCCTGAAGATTCTTTCCATGCCTGACTTTTCTTTTTAATAATAGTAAATCCTGAGATGATTTGACCAATAGCCAATGGTAAAAATGCAAGAAATGTTTTTATAGTTCTTGAGAAATTATCCCAATTATGCACCAGTATTAGGATAATTCCCAAACCTATCAACGCAGATCCCAACACTCCGAAAACTGTAAATAGTCTATTAGGCTGGTTATCTTCCTTCGATTTATAATACGCTGTAATATTTGAAGCAACTTCTTGAGAAATTATATTGTTCTCTAAAAGTTCTGATATATCGTTTAATAGTTTTGATTTCATAATAGTCTTATTTAATACTTTTAAAAACACATCCGCAAAAGGATCTTGATTAACAACCGTATAATAAAATAATGCGCACAACCACCCATGAAACAAACCAAGTACATAAATATTTTTAGCTTTTAAGTACACATAACCATAGAATAAGGCTAATATAAAAGTGCCAATCATTAGCCACGCTGAAGGATAATGTACTATAGAAAAGAATACAGCAGTCATAAAAATTATCAGTGCTTTATTCAACTTTACACTTTTAAATTCATTTAAGTTTCCAGCTAATAACCCAATAGATAAAAACTGTTGAACACTTCCCCAAATAGAATAAGTGATTAATAATGGAATGATATGCCAAGTCATATTGATGGTGCCTTGGATATAACCAACAATAAAAAATAATACTATTGAAATTATCGCAAAAGGTAACATTTGCTTAAGTACCAATTTAAAATTATCCCATTTAAAACCCCAATCCTTTAGTACATTTTTATCTTTTCTGTAACGGTAAAACACATAAAACGTCCAAGCTAAAATGGATACTAGAACAAATGGCAACCTCAAATTGAGATAATCCATAAACACAAACTTCCCAATTCCTGTAAGTACTACAGCGCAAATTTCTAATATTCTGATTTTATCTGAGATTGGTCTGGTAAGCTCTAGATTGGAAAAATCTATAAGATATTTGGTTAACTTGTTCTTCATTATTTTTGAATTATGTTAAGAAACATTATTGGTATAGTAATTGGTCTTTTAGGAATGCTATTTATTTTTTCTGCATCAAGTGGTTTGTACTATATGTATAGAACTTCTCATATAAAGGCAATTCTAGGAATCTTAGGCTTATTACTCCTATATGGTGGTGTTAAGTTGATTGACTTTAAGCGTTTTGATAATAAGACATGGATGAATTCAAAATGGGCTAAATACAGTATTAGTACAAATCAGGCAATAATACTTCTCATACTATTCGTTGTTTTGGTCTTCGTACTTTTACTTTTTTTTGCTTATCTGGTAACAGAAATGCCTTAATTAAGTTATTTAAAACCTCGCAGCTCTAAACCAATCTACGAGGTTTTGGGTTACTAACTAACCAATCATCAAAACAAAAAAATCATGTATACGATGATACCTTCAGCAATACCTGTAACGATAGACATTCCTAAAATGTCCTTTATTTTGCTTCGAAGAAAAAATACAGTACTCAGTATGGCAATTATACCTGCCAAAAGAATTTCTAAAGCATCAATCCTAGATAATAACAAGGTTATTCCTGTAAAGGATGCTGTTATTGCTAAGGTTATTAACCCGAACTTTATAATCTCATTTTTAGTGTAATCACCTTCTATAAAACCCTTTCTTAAATCCCTTAAGATCGAAAGAACAAATAGTAAAGGAACAACTGATAGAAAAGGCGCAAAGATGACTTTTATGCCTTTTACTACGCTTAAGTTATTATAGAAGAAAAAAGCTATAGCTGTAAAAGCAAGCAATCCAGTGACAATAATAGTCTGAAATGTAAAAAGTAGTTCTCTCTTACTTACATTGCTCTGCTTTTTTGGTGTTTTAATGATATTCATAATATTAAATTTTGATGATTGTACATTTAGTTTTAAGCGGATAAAAAGAACATATGAATTGCTAAAGCCATAAGCACTCCGCTTAATATGCCATTGGCTTTTAAATTGTTATACAATAAAAAATTAAACACATAAGAACTTATTGATGTAGAGTTTATCAGATGAGCAAGAATCAATGCATCTTCGAGTTTCTTATTCGTTAGAAACTCTAAAACTTGCATTAGCAATAGCACAACTACAACAGAAACTGCTAATAAAATAGTTGCTGGTTTTTGGTTTTTTGCTTTGTACTCATCAGAGTTTACAGGCATAAAATGTTCAATAACAATAAATCTTGTAAAGAACAGTATTGGTATTGGAAACAAAATAGATCCTATAATCTTTACAACATCTTTAAAGGTTTTTATTTCATCATAACCTAAAAAGACCAGATAAATAAAAACTACTACAGATATTCCTACAGTAATGAAGAAAGCCATATTTAAGCTCTTTTCCCTCATTTTAGTATCTCAAAATAGTTGAACCGCTTACAGTGTTGTTAGCTAAAAATTCTACATTCTGGTTATAGGCATCAATTAAATAACCAGATATGGTCTGTGAATACACAGCTATTAAACCTAGAACGCTAAAAAAAAGACCTGCCCAAATGCGCTCTGCTTTAGTAAAATTAGATTTAGATTTCATAATACTTTGTTATAATGATTACGAGACAAATTTTGAATAAATCTAACTCACATAAAAACTAATATTATGTAATTAATGACGATATAATTTTATATTTATGGGAATTTTATATAATATTTATAATTAATATTTAATAATTTAATGACGATTAAATGATAGCATTAAAATCAATAATAGATGCCTTTAGCGTGGAAGAGCAACAAAGATTCACCACCTACCTTCAACAAAAAAACAAACGAAAGAACACAAAGAATATTGAATTATTCAAGTTAATGACAAAACCTGAATTAGATTCTAAATCCATTTGCCATCAACTCTATAAAGTTGATAATTGCAATGCATATCACGCTTTAAGGAAACGTCTTTTTCAATCCTTAATCGATTTTACTGCCAATAAAAATCTGGAAGACGAGAATTCAATAGATATGCAGATTATCAAATACATTCTTGCATCTCGCACTTATCTTCTTCAAAAAAACTATGAGATTGCCTACAAAATTCTGGATAAGGCAGAACGTTTGGCAGACGAACATTTACTCTTCCCCATTCTTAATGAAATCTACCATACCAAGATTCAGTACGCACCCAATTACCCAAAAATAGATTTAGACAACCTCATCATCAAGCAAAAGGAGAATAGAAAAAAGCACATACTGGAAGATCAATTGAATATTGTTTACGCTCAACTAAAGTCTGTATTAAATTCTATGAGCTACCAAGGAAAAGCCATTAATTTTGAAGCAGAACTAGAAACCATTCTAGAAGATTACAACATTGAACTTAGCGAAACACTTTCCTTTAAATCGCTGTATCAAATTTTGGCGATTGTCAATATCTCTGCATTGGCAACAAATAGATATTATGAAATTGAAAAATTTGTTTTAAAAAGCTATAACATCTTGAAAGACAAAAAGGACACAGACAAGCAGTTATTTTACCAAATTCATATCGTTTATATTATAGCAAATACGCTCTTTAGAAATAAAAAATTTGAAGCTTCCTTAAGTTATGTTAAAGAGATGGAAGAACTAATGAAGCTAAAAAAAGGAATCTACCAAAAAGAGTTTATACTTAAAAAAACCTTAGTAGAAGCCCTAAACTATAATTACCTTAATAATCAGAATAAAGCCATAGACATTGTTGAACAAGTCATTAAGAAAAAACATAGCGACATAGAGGCACTTCTAGACTTACACCTTTCACTTTTAATGTTTCATTTTCAAAAAGAGGATTTTTCAAAAGCAAAATCTGTACTTGCAAAATTTTATCACACAGATCAATATTATATAGAAAAAGCAGGTATAGATTGGGTAATTAAAAAAAATCTTGCAGAAATTTTACTTTACATAGAATTGAATGAAGACGACTTGTTTTATTCAAGATTAAAAAGTTTTAAACGCAAATACACATCTTACCTAAAACAGATCAATCAATCCAGAATATTAAACTTTGTTAACTATGCCGAACGTTTGTATCAAAAACCCGAAACTAAGATGGATACTGATTTTTCGTCAAAATTAAAATCAACTTTTGAGTCGAATACTATTTCCAAAGAAGATATTTTCGTCCTAAGTTTTTATGCCTGGCTAAAGAACAAAACAGAAGACAGCACACTCTACAATACAACATTAAACCTTATAAATCCTTACATATAAGCAGATAACATCTTAAAAATTATTATTTTTAGAGTTCACAATCACATTTTAATTACTATGAAACAATTAATTTTAATCCTTCTCTCATTTGTGGCGTTTAATATTACTGCGCAAGAAAAAATAGAAGTTAAGAAAGAGTCAACTAAGAAAGAACACCAAAAATTAGTCCAAGGAGATAATACTAAGGTTTTAGCTAAAACCGAAACCCATAAATTATCCAAACAATTAAATCTTTCTTCCGAACAGCAGCAAAGAGTTTATGATATTTTTTTGGAGCATTTTGAACAAGAACTCAAGAATAAAGAAGAGATAAAAAAGTTAATTAATTCAAAAGACGAAGTAAATAAAGAAGAAATTAAACAAAAAATAGCTAAACAAAAAAGTGGTTACAACCAAGCTTTAAAGATTAAACTTAAAGAAGTCCTAACCTCTGAACAATTTGAAAATTATCTTAGCAAAACTAAACAAGAGCAAAAAACGAAAGTAAAAAGCTAAAAATTAATTTCTACTAATACTAATAAAACATCTAAGGTTCAAATAAAATTATTATTTTAGTAACCTATTTTAACTAAACAATCCATGATGAAAAAGGTAATTACACTTTGCGTATTTGTATTTGCAATGTTTATTGGCAGTCAAACACTTACTGCACAAAATACTAAGTTAGAAGACAAATTAGAAATAAACGCTAAAGCTTCAGAAAAAACACAAACTCTTGACAGATACCTAAAGTTTGACAACAATCAAAAAGATGAAGTATACGAAGCATTGAGACTTTTTCTCAGTACAGAGCTTAGCCAGTCTAGAGATGAAAATACTTTGCCGGGCGAGATAGAAAAAAATAAAATGAGATTAGAGACTCAAATGAAAGAAATTTTAAACGAGGAGCAATTTTCAAAATACAAAACTTTATCTGAAGAATAATTGATACGATTACAACATAAAAAAGCCTCACTGATTGTGAGGCTTTTTTATTTATAATTCTTTTGCAACGTCCTCAACTGCTGCAATAGTTTCATTTAAATCTTGATATGTTAATGCATCTGTAATAAACCATGTTTCAAAAGCACTAGGAGCAATATAAATTCCTTTGTTTAGCATGCCATGAAAGAATTTCTTAAAAGTGTCATTATTTCCTTTAGCAGCACTTTCAAAATCTACAACAGGTTCTTGAGAAAAATGAACTGAAATCATAGAACCTATTCTATTGATGCTATAAGTTATATTATTTTTATTTAAAGCCTCTGCTATGCCATTATGAAGATATTTTGTCTTCTCCTCTAGCCTATTCATTAAGCCTTTATCAGTTTTTATTGCCCTAAGCATAGTTAATCCTGCAGCCATCGCTAAAGGATTACCACTCAAAGTTCCTGCTTGGTAAACAGGTCCCAAAGGCGCCAAATGATTCATTATGTCGTTTCTTGCCGCAAAAGCACCAACAGGCAAACCTCCACCAACTACTTTTCCGAAGCAAACGATGTCTGCATCAATTCCTTTTAACTCTTGCACACCACCATTGGCCAGTCTAAACCCAGTCATAACTTCATCAAAAATCAACAGCATATCATTAGCATCGCATATTTCCCTCAATCCTTCTAAAAAACCATCAACTGGTGGGATACAACCCATATTACCAGCTACAGGCTCAACAATGATTGCTGCAATTTCTCCTTTATTGACTTCAACTAACGATTTTACATTTTCAATATCGTTATAAGTAGCTAAAATTGTATCCTTTGCAGTACCTTGTGTTACTCCAGGGCTATTAGGTGTACCAAATGTTATGGCACCACTACCTGCTGCGATTAAGAAAGAATCACTATGACCATGATAACAGCCAGCAAACTTAATAATCTTATCTTTTTTGGTATAACCTCGTGCTAAACGAATAGCACTCATGCACGCTTCTGTACCAGAATTCACAAATCGGATTTTATCGATATTTGGCACCATAGAAACTGCTAGTTCTGCAATCTCAGTTTCCAAAGCTGTTGGCATTCCAAAAGATGTACCCTCTTTGGTTTTCTCTATTACAGCTTCTACAACTGGCGGAAACGCATGGCCCAACAACATTGGTCCCCAAGAATTAATATAATCTATAAAACGGTTTCCATCTTCATCGTAGATGTATGCACCTTTTGCAGATTTAGCAAAAATTGGTGTGCCACCTACTGCTTTAAATGCCCTTACTGGTGAATTAACCCCACCAGGTATAACTTGTTGCGCTTCTTTAAACAAAGCGCTACTTCTTTGATATAACATATTTAATTTGGAATCTTTAATTCTTGACCTATTGCAAGTGCATTAGAACTTAAATTATTCATACTTTTAATAGCGTCTACCGTAGTATTATAACGTTTTGACAAAGAATATAAGGTATCGCCTTTTGCTACAATATGGATTGTGGTTCCGCTATTTACTCTAACAATTTCAATAGTTTCCCCTTTTAATCCTAATACTTGCCGATCGTATTCATAAAGTTTATAACGTTCAATCAAGCCTATAAGTTTATCAGGATATTTTCTATCGGTAGCATAGCCTGCTTTTTTTAAACCTCTTGCCCAGCCTTTATAATCGTCAGGTTTTAATTTGAATAAATCCGCATATCGTCCTCTTTCCGTTAAGAATTTCGAATGATCCTCATAAGAGGATTTTGCTTCTCTATATTTTCTAAAACATTCTTGGGAACTGTCATCATCATGATAGATTTTTGCTCCCGTCCAACCATGACATTTTATTCCAAAATGATTATTTGCTTCAACAGCAAGTCTCCCCTTACCTGATGCTGATTCTAGTATACCTTGAGCTAAAGTAATACTAGCTGGTATCTTGTATCTACTCATTTCTTCTTTAGCAATATCTGCATAAGTCTCTATGTAATTTACTGTAGATGTAGGAGGTTTTACCTCTTCGGTTTTATCTGGAACTTCAACCTTATCTACTTTTTCGGTTTTAATAACCTCAACGGTTTCAGTCCTTTCTTTCTGTTGTTTTTTCTTGGTTACAATACCCTTTTTTGGCCCACAAGAAAATACAATCATAGCCATAACCAAGATTACATATTTAAAATCAATTCCTATACTATTTGAGGCCATCCTTTTTGTTTCAATTTTATATTCATTCCTTCTATACCTTGCAAACCACCCGTGTGAATTGCTAATATTTTTACATCTTTCGGAAAAAATTGTTTTTCCATCAAATCAAAAATGCCAAACATAATTTTACCTGTATAAATAGGATCTAGAGGAATATGATATTTCTTTTTAAAGTCATTAATAAACGAAATCAATTCGGGCTTTATTTTTCCATAACCACCAAAATGATAATCTGATATTAACTCCCAATTTTCCTTTTTTGCAAATTTACGAATATCCTCTCGGATAAAATCACCTTTCAATGCCGGAAAACCTAATATTTTCTGATGTGGTTTTGCAGAATTTATTAATCCAGAAATCGTGCCACCTGTACCAACACAACAGCAAATAAAATCAAAATCAGCATCATCTTCTTTCAAAATTTCTTCGCAACCTTTTACTGCTAATTCATTTGTACCTCCTTCTGGTAGCAAATAAAAATCTCCGTATCCATCTCTTAGTTTTTCAATAAAATCGTATTCCGACTTATGTCTGTATTCTTCTCGAGAAACAAACTTGAATTGCATTCCACAAGACTTTGCAAACTTTAAGGTTGGGTTAGATTCTATACTACTTTGTATCTCATCACCTCGTATAACTCCTATTGTTTTAAAACCATACAATTGGCCAGCATAAGCTGTAGCTGCAATATGATTAGAATATGCTCCACCAAAAGTTAAAAGGGTACTTTTTTGAAGCTCTTTTGCTTTTTGGATATTGTATTTGAGTTTTCTGTACTTATTTCCAGATACAAAAGGGTGGATAAGATATTCAGGTTTTACAAACAACTGATTATCAATATTTATATTAGTGAATTCTAATTTTCTCAATCGACTTTCTATTTCCCTAACATTTTCATAAACAAAATGTTAAATTAGTTTTATTTTTTTTTACATTTACTCATAATCCCTTCACAATCTATCTTCTTGCTTACACATATCTATATATGATCAATATGTTATTGATGATTTAAAAATATGGATAATGAAGAGAAAATTACTATTTCTATTAATTGTTTTAGCAACATACAATATTACTTTTTCACAAGACAATCCTTGTAGTGCTATTGAATTACCATTAAGCCCTGTTGGTTCTTGCACATATATAATAGGAGACAATACTGGAGCCACGGATTCAGACCTAATCAATCCAAATATTGACGCTCCTTCTGGTTGCGAACCAGTTAGCGCCAACTACAATGGTGCCGACGTTTGGTTTTACATTGATCTGGGTCCTACTACAACGAGCATTGAAATAGACCTTACACATATTGCTACTTCTAACTTTGATGATGGAGTTATAGCACTATATACTGGTACTTGTGGCGGAAACTTATCCATTGTGGAATGTGATGATGATTCGGGCACTGGACCTCTTGAACCTTATTTCAGTGTAAATGCTCTTACACCAAATACAAGAGTTTATGTTAGAGTTTGGGAATGGGGCGGTTTTGACGAAGGTACATTTAACATTTGTGCGTCAGAATTTGTGCCACCACCACCACTTACGTGTGGTGATACATTTTATGATACTGGCGGTGTAAGTGGAAACTATTCTAATAATGAATTTGAAACTACTACCATTTTTCCGATTACGCCAGGCGATGCTGTAACTGCAACTTTTACTTCTTTTAACACAGAATCTAATTTTGATGAACTATACGTTTATGACGGCCCAAATGCAGCATCTCCCTTACTAGGTGTCTTTTCTGGCAGCACAATCCCAGGGCCTTTCACATCATCAGATCCAACTGGAGCACTGACCTTTGTTTTTGATAGTGATAGCTCAATAACTTCTTTTGGATGGGAAGCTAGTATATCTTGCGGACCTTATACACCACCAACAATTTGTGGTTCTACGATTTACGACAGTGGTGGTGCAGGAGGCAATTACGGAAATAACGAATTGATCACAACAACACTTACACCTGATATTGCTGGCACTTCTATTGTAGCTACTTTTACAGCTTTCAATCTTGAAAATGGATTTGATTATGTAGAAGTTTTTGACGGACCAAATAACACCTTTCCTAGCCTTGGTAACTTCACTGGCACAGCAATACCTGGTCCATTTACATCTTCTGACCCTAGTGGATCATTAACTTTTGTGTTTGATAGTGACTCTTCAATTACTTCTAGTGGATACGCCATTAATATAACCTGTGTAAATACTTGTAATCTTATAATCACAGACACCAACTACCCAATTGGCTCTAACGATTGTGATTTAGATTATGTAGAACTAACAACAAATGCTTTGCCACCACCTGCTACAACAACTGTCTTTTCTGAAAATTTTGATGCAGCAGCTTTTCCTGCTGGATGGACTGAAGCAAATGGAGCAGCAAGTGCTGATTGGATTATTTCTAATACAACTAACGCTGGAGGAACAGCTAATGAAGCCATGCTAGATTGGACTAATGGAAGCCATAATAGTACTTGGACATTAAACTCCCCATTAATAGACATAGCTGGCTATACAAATCTACAGCTAAACTTTAGTCAAGACTTCGATATCGTAGGAACTCCCACATTGACTGGTATTTATGTTCAAACTTCTACAGATAATATCAACTGGACCACTCAATATTCAAATTTAAACCCTACAGCTGATGTTACCACTACTGAAAACATTGATATTTCAGCACTAGACGGTAATAATAATCTTTATGTTAGATTTAGATTCTCTGGCAATACCACTTATTTATTGAGCTGGGCTATAGACGACATTACGATTACTGCAGATGCTCCACCATCACCACCTCAAATAACTTGGTCTCCAGACAGTGATTTATATACTGATAGTGCCCTAACGGTTCCTTATGTTGCTGGAAATTATGCAGGTACTGTTTATGCTGCACCAAATGGTGTGCAAACATATACTGCAACTGACCAAAATAGTTGCATAGATATGGTAACTGTAACATTCAATAAAAAAATATGGAATGGTACATTAGGTAATACAGATTGGAACACTGATACTAATTGGATACCAAATGGCGTACCTACTAACACCAACTGTATAACAATACCTGATACTGGAGGTAATGATCCTATAATTGATGGCACTACTAACGGAGATGGCTATAATTTAACTATCGAAAATGGCGCTACACTTACACAACAGTCTAACTCTACACTAACAATAGTAAACTTTATAGATGTTGAAACTGGCGGCACATATAATATGGATGATAGTTCTAGTCTCATTCAAGTTGATGATGCAGCTAACACAGTCGATGGTACTTTTACCATGGACAGAGACACCAACATTAGAATTAACGATTATGTATACTGGTCATCACCTGTAACTAGTTTTAATATTCAGGATGTCTCACCTGGAACGCCAAATGGATATAAATATGAGTGGATTCCTACTTTGTTTCAAGGCATTGGTCCTCCTGGTAATATGGTCTTTGGAGAATGGCAAGGGTATAACTCTGGAACAATGGATATCGGTAAAGGTTACATTGTAAAAGGCCCAACAGGACATACGGCAACTCCTTCAAGCTACACCGCCACGTTCTATGGAACACCTAATAATGGCGCCTTAACTCAGCCTATCGAAAGAGGCACTTATACTGGTGTAGGATACTCTTTCAACCCTTATGGAAATGATGCCCTATGGATAACTAGTGATGATGACAACTGGAATCTTATTGGCAATCCGTATCCTTCTGCCATTAATGCTATAGACTTTTTAACGCACACCAATAATGGTAACATCTCAGGGAGCGTTTATTTATGGACTCACGGAACAGACATTGGTGCAGGAAATACAGATCCATTCTATGATGATTATGTATACAACTACAATGTAGCCGATTATGTTGCTTACAATTCAAGTGGTACATCTACACCAACAGGATTTAACGGAAATATTGGTGCAGGACAAGGATTCTTTGTATTAATGACTGATGCTGCTACGACGAATGAAACAGTAACCTTTGACAACACTATGAGAAGTAGTGCTTATGCTAATGATCAATTTTACAGAACTAGCAATCCTTCTGATATGGATGGCTCAGCTGCTAATAGAATATGGTTAGATTTTGTTACGCCATCTGGTCAGACTAACACGACTTTAGTGGCTTATATTGATGGTGCTACCAATGATGAAGACAGAATGTTTGATGCACCTACAACCACTGGAAATGGATTACATCTTTATTCTTTAATTAATGAAGAAGCCTATCTTATTCAAGGCCGTCAATTACCTTTCGATGTTAACGACCAAGTACCTATAGGTCTTAACATTACGGAATCCGGAATACAAACCTTAGCTATTAATACATTACAAGGTTTGTTTAATGATAGTAATCAAGATATTTTTATCGAAGATTTACTCAATGGTACAATCCAAAACATAAAAGAATCCCCTTACTCCTTTACCAGTGAATTAGGGTTTATTAATGATCGTTTTATCTTGAGATTTAATAATACTACTCTTGGATTAGATGATTTTGACAATTTAAGCGGAATATTCGTTTTTGAGGATAATGACAAAATAACCGTAAAATCAGACTATGGAAATGTAAGTTCTATAGAAATCTATGATGTATTAGGTAGGATTTTATTTTTTAACAAAAACATTAATTCTAATCGATTCTCTATTGAATCTATTTCGCCTAAAAATGCCACACTATTGCTAAAAATTAAACTAGCAGATGGTAAACAAAAAATAACCAAGATTATTTTTTAAAATACGTTATAAAATTCCAAAAAGGCCTCTTTTTTAAATAATTGAGGTCTTTTTCATTTGTATAAGCTTCACGTTCAAATGAAATATTTCGGTATGCCAAATGCCAGTTCTTATATTGTAATAATCGAAATACAAATTCTAGAATATAGACTACGAAAAAGAGAATAACAAATAATTCTAACTGTTGTCTTAAGTGAATTTTTTCATGATTAATTAATACGCTGTTCCCTTTTAATGTTTTGTGTTTTAAAAGCATAAAAGGAAAAACAGTTATACCAATATAACCTCTAGGCACCAAGTATTTTGAAACTAGTATCACAGTATTGCCAATTCAAAAATCAATCCAAATTACATTATCTTTGTAAGACATGAAAAAATATGTCCCAATAGAAGAAGGCGATTACTATTTAACACCCGAAGGTTATCGTTGTTTTACAGAACAATACCACCTAAAACGTGGCTACTGTTGCGAAAGTGGTTGCAGACATTGCCCATACGGATTTAACAAAGAAAAATTAAAAAAGAAATAATGCAAGTAACAGAAGTATCATTTAAGGATCAAATTTTAGAAGGTATACCAGACAAATTACCTCAACCAAAACCATATGATCCAAAAATAAATCATGCACCTAAGCGAAAAGCCATTTTATCACCTGAGGAAGAAAAGTTAGCACTTAGAAATGCACTGCGTTATTTTGATAAAAAACATCATAACACTTTACTTCCTGAATTCAAGGAAGAATTAGACAAATACGGTCGTATCTACATGTACCGCTTACGTCCTGATTACAAAATGTACGCAAGACCAATTGACGAATATCCTTCAAAATCAAAGCAAGCTGCAGCTGTTATGTTGATGATTCAAAACAATTTGGATTATGCCGTAGCACAACATCCACATGAGCTTATCACTTATGGTGGAAATGGAGCTGTGTTCTCTAATTGGGCGCAGTACAGACTTACTATGAAATACTTGGCCGAAATGAATGACGAGCAAACACTTGTTATGTATTCTGGTCATCCAATGGGATTATTCCCTTCACATAAAGAAGCGCCAAGAGTTGTTGTAACTAACGGTATGATGATTCCTAATTATTCTAAACCAGACGACTGGGAAAAATTCAATGCTTTAGGAGTTACGCAATATGGACAAATGACAGCAGGTAGCTACATGTATATTGGTCCTCAAGGTATAGTTCATGGTACTACCATTACTGTTTTAAACGGCTTTAGAAAAATAAACAAATCGCCTAAAGGGCACATTTTTGTAACATCTGGTTTAGGCGGAATGTCTGGCGCACAACCAAAAGCTGGTAACATTGCAGGCTGTATCACAATCTGCGCTGAAGTAAATCCTAAAATCACTCAAATACGATTAGACCAAGGTTGGATTGATGAAAAAATTTCTGATTTAGACGAATTGGTTACAAGAATTAAAACCGCTCAAGCTAACAAAGAAACAGTTTCTATTGCTTACCTAGGCAACGTAGTTGAAGTCTGGGAAAAATTTGATGAAGCCAATATTCATATCGATTTAGGAAGCGACCAAACATCGCTTCACAACCCTTGGGCTGGTGGTTATTATCCTGTTGGGCAATCTTTTGAACAATCAAACGAGATGATGTCCAATAACCCTGAGTTATTTAAAACCAAAGTACAGGAAAGCCTACGTAGACAAGCAGATGCCATTAATAAACACACCGAAAAAGGCACTTATTTCTTTGACTACGGAAATGCATTTTTGTTAGAAGCCTCTAGAGCTGGCGCAGATGTAATGTCTGAAAACCCTTCCATTGGTCGTGAATTTAAATACCCAAGTTACGTACAAGATATTATGGGACCCATGTGCTTTGATTATGGTTTTGGACCTTTCCGTTGGGTTTGCACCTCAGGCAAACCAGAAGACTTGGCAAAAACCGATGCTATTGCTTGTGAAGTTCTAGAAGAAATTATGAAAAATTCACCTGAAGAAATCCAACAACAAATGGCGGATAACATTCAGTGGATTAAAGGTGCTCAAGAAAATAAATTAGTTGTGGGATCACAAGCCAGAATATTATACGCAGATGCAGAAGGTCGAATGAAAATTGCTCAAGCTTTCAACAAGGCGATTGCTAATGGAGATATAGGCTATGTTGTTTTAGGTCGGGATCACCATGATGTCTCTGGTACTGACTCACCTTATCGCGAAACCAGCAATATCTACGATGGTTCTCGTTTCACTTCTGATATGGCTATACACAATGTTATAGGAGATAGTTTTAGAGGAGCAACTTGGGTAAGCATACATAATGGTGGTGGAGTCGGTTGGGGCGAAGTGATCAACGGTGGATTCGGCATGGTTCTTGATGGTACTAAAGAAGCATCAACACGTCTCAAACAAATGTTGTTTTGGGATGTTAACAATGGAATCTCAAGAAGAAGTTGGGCAAGGAATGAAGGAGCAATTTTCGCTATAAAACGCGCTATGGAAGCTGAACCAAATTTAAAAGTAACATTACCAAATACCGTTGATGATGATCTTTTAGAAAACATTTAAAAAAAGTGATATGAAGAAACTACTCAAATTTACTCCGATTTTAGTTTTAGCCATCCTTCTATCGTCTTGTAGCTCTGTAAGAGTAGCTGCTGATTACGACAGAGAGGCTAATTTTGACCAATACAAAACCTTTGCGTTCTTTAAACCTGGAATCGATACGGCTGAAATAAGTGATATTGATAAAAGACGAATACTTAGAGCAATTGAAGCTGAGCTTTTAGCAAAAGGCATGACTAAGTCCGAAAACCCAGATATGCTAGTAAGTATTTTTACAAAATCTACCCAACGCGTAGATGTTTACAACAATGCCTGGGGCTTTGGTGGCTGGGGTTGGGGAGGTTTCAACCGTTGGGGTTGGGGCTGGGGACCTGGCTTTGGTTGGGGCGGAAACAATGTTTCAACCACAACAGAAGGCATGCTCTTTATTGACTTTATTGATACAGACAAAAAGGAATTATTCTGGCAAGGCTCTGGAACTGGATACCTAGTGACTCAAAATGTGGAAAAGAAAGAAGCACGTATCAGAGAGTTTGTTGCTAAAACTTTAGAACAATTTCCCCCTTCAAAAGAATAGGAATTCTTAAGCATATTTAAAGCACTGTTTACGCAGTGCTTTTTTGTTTGCAGCTATAAAAAAGCCTATTATTTTAAATATTCTATCTTTGCCGACCTCAAAACCAAACTGATATGATTTTAGGTCAAACTACAAGAAAGAATTTTACACAAAATCCAAAAGACGATATTTTATCTGGTCTTACGGTTGCACTTGCATTAGTTCCAGAAGCAGTTGCTTTTGCCTTTGTTGCTGGTGTAGACCCCTTAGTTGGATTGTATGGTGCCTTTATGATGGGAATCGTTACCGCACTTTTTGGTGGTCGACCGGGAATGATCTCTGGTGCCACAGGTGCAATGGCAGTGGTTATGGTTGATTTAGTAAGAAAAGGAAATGAGACAGGTAATGCACTTGATATTCCAATAGACAATCTTGGACTTCAATGGCTATTTATCACCTTACTATTTGTTGGTGGTATTCAAATTTTAGCTGGTATTTTTAAACTAGGAAAGTTTGTAAGGCTTATTCCTCATCCTGTAATGATGGGTTTTGTAAATGGTTTGGCTATTGTCATCTTTTTAGCACAACTTAAATTATTCCCTACTGCCGTTCCACAGGATATTTCATTTTTTGGCAATACTTCTGAATGGTTCTCTACATTATTTTCAAATGCTTCTTTTTGGAAAATGGCGGGCTTTATTGGATTGACTATGGGAATTATGTACGGATTACCTAAACTCACCAAGAAAATTCCAGCTGCATTAGTTGCAATAATTGCTGTAGCTTGTATTACCATTTTTGGTGGCATTGAAATGAGCACTGTAGGTTCTTTCATTGCTGAAGGTGGTGGTAAAGGTTTAGAAGGTGGTTTACCAATATTTCAAGATCAGATTTTTGGATTGTTTGGAACACTCGCCGGACAATGGGACACCATTATTTCTACAGCTTTTATTTTGGCTGCAGTTGGTTTAATTGAATCATTAATGACCTTAAATCTTGTTGATGAAATCACAGAAACCAGAGGAAACGGCAATCGCGAATGTATTGCTCAAGGTAGCGCTAATATGCTCAATGGTTTGTTTGGCGGCATGGGTGGTTGTGCCATGATTGGTCAATCCATCATTAACGTCGATTCTGGTGGTCGTGGCCGTTTATCAGGTGCTTTTGCAGCTATGGCTCTTTTAGCTTTTATTTTATTTGCCGCACCATTAATTGAACAAATACCGATTGCTGCTTTGGTTGGTGTGATGTTTATGGTAGTGATTGGTACTTTTGCCTGGTCTAGTTTTAGAATCATTCATAAGATTCCTATATCTGATGCTATTGTTCTTATTGCAGTTTCTGCCATTACTGTTTGGAAGGACTTGGCTATAGCCGTCATAGCAGGTGTTATCATTTCCGCATTAGTGTTTGCGTGGAAAAACGCTACAATGATTAGGGCACGTAAACGCATACAAGCAGACGGGACTAAAACTTATGAAATTTGGGGACCCTTATTCTTCGGATCCATTCAGAGTTTTAACTCTAAGTTTGATGTAAAAAATGATCCTAAAAAAGTGGAAATAGATTTTGTAGAATCTCGTGTAAGTGATCACTCGGCAATGGAAGCAATTTTTAACTTGGTGAATAAGTATGAGGCTGCTGGAAAAAGTCTAAAACTAAAACATTTAAGTGAAGATTGTAAACAGCTTATGTATAAGGCTAGTCCAAAATTTAAAGAAGTCATTGTAGAAGATATTAATGACCCTCGCTATTATTTAGCCGCCAACCCTGAAGAATTCACAAAACCCCTTTCTGAATACGACTTATAAAAAAAGCGACTCATTCGATTCGCTTTTTTGATTTAATAATTTAGTAAATCTTTAATTTTAGCCTTAACCTTCTCAGTAGAAGGAATCATAGTTTGTTCTAAAGTTGAATTCAGTGGTATGGCTGGCATATTCTCGCTACCAATAGTCATTACCGGTGCATCTAAATATTTAAAACATTCTTCTTGAATTTTACCCGCTAAAGCTCTTGCAAAACTGTTGTTCGAAGGTTCTTCGGTTACCACGAGACATTTGCCTGTTTTCTTAACCGATTTCATAATGGTGTCCTCATCTAAAGGAAACAGACTTCTTAGATCAATAACTTCTATTTGATCCTTTAACCCTAATTCTTTTGAAGCATTCATTGCCCAATGCACACCCATTCCGTAGGTAACAACGGTACAGGTTTCTACATCGTCTTGTTTCCAGATTTCTTGTAACACCCAGGCTTTGCCAAATGGTAATACATAATCTTCTGCGGGTTCTACAGAGGTTGCGCCTTGTGTCCCTGGTACTTTAGACCAGTACAAACCTTTATGCTCAAAAATAACAACAGGATTTGGATCGTGATAGGCTGCTTTCATTAAGCCTTTTAAATCGGCACCATTACTTGGATAGGCAATTTTAATACCTCTGATATTAGTCACCACGCTTTCTACAGAAGACGAATGGTAAGGCCCACCACTACCATAAGCACCAATTGGCACACGTAAAATCATACTCACAGGCCATTTTCCGTTACTTAAATAACAACTACGACTCACTTCGGTAAATAATTGATTGAGTCCTGGCCAAATATAATCAGCAAACTGAACCTCAACAATGGGCTTTAAACCAACAGCACTCATACCAACAGTTGAACCCACAATAAAAGCTTCCTGAATTGGCGTATTGAAAACTCTGTCGTCACCAAATTTCTGTGCTAATGTTGCTGCTTCCCTAAACACACCACCTAGTCGGCCACCAACATCTTGTCCATATAGCAAACACTCTGGATGCTCGCGCATTAATTCTTCAACAGCAAATAAGGCACAATCTACCATCACTACTTTTTCTGCACCTTCTGGTGAACGCTTACCTTGTTCTTCGGTAATTGGTGTTGGCGCAAAATCGTGAGTAAATAAATCTTCTGGTGTTGGATCTTCCGCTTTTAAAGCTTTTTGAAAATCATTTTCAACCAACGTTTTTATTTTTGCTTCAATAGTATCGATATCCTTTTGAGTGAAACCATTATCCAATAATTGCTGCTTTAAAACAGGATATGGATCACGAGATTTTGCTTCTTCCAAATCATCCCGATACCATTCCATTCGGACACCAGACGTGTGGTGATTTAGCAACGGAACTTTGGCGTGCACTAAAAATGGTCGACGTTCTTCGCGTATTGTTCTAATTACTTTTTCTAAGGCTTCATAACTTTCAATAAAGTTGGCACCATCAATGGTCATAGCCTCTAAACCGTGAAATCCTTTCGCATATTCTGCAGCATTTTGAGCTCTAGTTTCAGCTTCATTGGCCGAAATATCCCAACCATTGTCTTGAACCAAGTATAATATTGGCATCTGTTTTAAGGCAGCCATTTGAAAAGCTTCTGCAATTTCACCTTCAGTAACTGATGCATCACCTAAACTACAGACTGTGATTGGTTTTAGTTTGGAATCCTTGCTATCACTCTGCATGACATGTGGATTTTTTAATCCTTGCTTTTCCAGATACTGCATTCCCATTGCGACACCTGTTGCGGGAATGGCCTGCATACCGGTCGCTGAAGACTGGTGCGGAATTTTAGGTTTATCAGCATCATTTAAACTTGGATGTGAATAGTATGTTCGTCCTCCAGAAAAAGGATCATCCTTTTTTGCCAAAACCTGCAACATTAAATCGTATGGTGTCATCCCAAAAGCCAACAACATAGCATCATCCCTGTAATACGGAAAGGCATAATCTTGGGGCAACAATTGCATGCCAATGGCAGTTTGAATAGCTTCATGCCCTCTCGAAGTTGCGTGAACGTATTTTGACACAACTTTAAAATTATCCTCATATAGCTCAGCCATTGCCTTAGCTGTACATAAATTTGAAAAGCCTTTTTTTAAAATCTCTTTATTCATTCTAAGCTAATTCTTTTTCGACCCTAGTCATCCAACCGAACTTATCCTCGATTTTTCCAGTTTTTATGGCATTCAAAGTATCATTGACCTCTAATCCTACAGGGCTTTCATCAGAAACAAAAAGCTCGCCATCATCTGTCCCTATACTTTGAATGTAAGCAATACCTACAGCTGTACCAGTCCCAAAAGCCTCTTCTAAAGTACCTTTTTGAGATGCCTCTTTTATTTCATCTAGTGCAATGAGACGTTCGGTAACCTTGTAACCTTTGTCTTTTAATAAGTCGATTACACTTTTCCTTGTTATGCCATCTAAAACAGAACCGTCTAACTTTGGTGTTATAAACTCACCATTAATCTTAAAGAAGATATTCATTGTTCCTACCTCTTGAATATACTTGTGCTCGGCGGCATCTAACCATAACACTTGATCATATCCTTTAGACTTTGCCAATTCAGTCGGTCTGATTGCAGCTGCATAATTTCCGGCAGCCTTAGCCTCTCCTGTTCCACCTTGTGCGGCTCGTATGTATCGTTTTTCTGCCCAAAGTTTAATTCGTTTACTAAAAAACGGTCCCGCAGGTGATGCCATAATAATAAATTTGTAATGTGTTGCCGCTCGCATACCAATAAATGCCTCATCTGCATACATAAAGGGCCTTAAATATAATGCACTACCGAGTTGGGGCGGAATCCAATGGTGTTCTAAACCTACTAATTCCTTTAATGCTTCTACAAAAAGATCTTCAGGAACATTTGGCATTCCCATTCGGTCTGCACTTAAATTTAATCGCTTCGCATTTTGATATGGCCTGAAGAGCATTGGAATGCTATCACTGTCTTTGTATGCTTTCATGCCTTCGAAGATTGCTTGACCATAATGCAGAGCCATAGCCGCTGGATGTGTTGGTATTGGCCTCAAAGGTTCAATTCTTGGATTAACCCAATCACCATTGTCGTAGTCACAAATGAACATGTGATCTGTAAATGATGTTCCTAAAGGAATATTGTCGAAGTCTAAAGTGTTTACTTTAGATTGCTCTACTTTAGTAATTTGAATATTAAAGCTCATGATCGTTAGGTTTTTGAAATCCTGACTCATACTCAGGATAATAAATCTTTATATTTTTCTGTTGGAATCAAATTGTTCTAAATAATCTGCTACACGTCGAAGAAAACTTCCACCCAAATAGCCATCGACAACTCGGTGATCGAAAGACAATGATAAATACATCATACTTCGTATGGCGATTTCGTCTCCTCTTTCAGTTTCAATAACTTCAGGTCGCTTTTTTATAATGCCCAATGCTAGAATAGCCACTTCTGGTTGGTTGATTATTGGTGTTCCCATGACACTACCAAAAGTACCTACGTTGGAAATCGTAAACGTACTACCCTTTATATCGTCACCGTTTAATTTGTTCTCTCTTGCTTTTCTGACTAAATCATTTACATCATCAGCCAAAGATTTTAAGTCCTTGATGTCAGCATTTTTTACTACTGGAACGATTAAATTTCCGCTAGGCAGAGCAGTTGCCATACCAATATTTATATTTTCTTTGACGATAATTCTATTGCCATCTACAGAGGCGTTAATATTTGGAAAGTCTTTTATAGCCTTTGCTACAGCCTCTATAAATAAAGGAGTAAAGGTTAACTTTTCCCCATACTTCTCTTGAAAAGCCGCTTTATGTTTGTTTCTCCAGTTGACCATATTGGTTAAGTCGGCTTCCACGTAGGCGGTAACGTGCGGTGAAGTGTGCTTGGAATACACCATATGATCTGCAATCATTTGGCGCATACGGTCCATTTCTACAATTTTGCCATTGCCTTTATCTAAATTCAATTGCGGTATGCGATAGGCCGTAGGATCTTGTGCAACAGGTTGTGCAAACTGATATGGTCTGCCATACTCAATATAATTAAACACATCACTTTTTCTTAACCTACCCTCTTTTCCCGTTGCTGGAATACGCGCCAATTCTTCATAACTGATGTGGTGTTGTTTGGCAATTGAGATAACGAGTGGTGAAAAGAATGTGTTTGTATTTGGTACTGAGAATGAATTTGAGCTAGGCATCTCGACTGTATTTGATGCAACTGTGCGATTCTTTTTAGTTTTCTTTAGAGACGTCTCGACTACGCTCGATGTGACAACTTCCTTTTTTGGTTGCGGCTTTGAATCTGATGCCTCAACTTCTAATATGGCAATAACTTCACCAACCCTAACAACATCTTTAGGTTCAAACTTGGTTTGAACCATAGTTCCTGAAGCTGGAGCTGGCACTTCATTATCAACTTTATCGGTAGCAACCTCCAAAATGATGTCACCTTCTTTAAAGGTATCTCCTTCATTAATCAACCAATTAATTATGGTTCCTTCGGTTATACTTTCACCCATTTTGGGCATTTTTAGCTCGAATTTTGGCATTCTTATTAACTAGCGTTTGTTAGTTTATTTTTTCATAAAATCACGTAATGTAGCATACGTTTTTTCTTGTACAATTCTATCTTTTGGCACTTCACGAAGTGGTTCGACTTCCTTCAAGGTTTCGTGACAATCTTCTGGCAATTGTTGATATAACTGCGTTCCTTTGGTTTTCCATTCAATCATCTCATCACTGACTTGTTTTACAACTTTTGCCGGATTTCCAACCACTAAACTCCGAGGTGGAATTTTAGTTTCAGCCTTAACAAATGTCATGGCTCCAACTATACTTTCATCCCCAATTTCAGCATCATCCATAATTACCGAATTCATTCCGATCAAGCAATTCTTACCTAAATTAGCACCGTGAATGATGGCTCCGTGACCAACGTGCGAACTTTCCTTTAAGACAATGGATTTACCTGGAAACATATGAACGGTACAATTTTCTTGCACATTAACACCATCCTCTAAAATGATTTGTCCCCAATCTCCACGAATTGCTGCTCCTGGACCTATATAGCAGTCTTTGCCAATGATAACATTACCTGTGACTGCTGCTAATGGATGCACAAAACTACTTTCGTGTACCACTGGTATATATCCTTGAAATTCGAAAATCACTATTTAAATCGTTTTAAAGTTTCTTTGGTGAATTCGCTTAACACCAATGTCCCACTTATAGCGGCACGTTCAGCTAATAATTGGTCCCAATCTTCCGTACCTTTCCAGAACATTTTTTTCATCTCCGCCATAGCTTCTGGATTATAATTACAAAGATTTTCGGCAAAGGTTTGGACTGCATCATCTAATTCTTCTGTAGTATCAAACACTTGCGTGAACAATCCTTTTTGTTTTGCCCATTCTGCAGGATAAAATGTATTAGCATCTATGGCGATTTGTGACATTCCGCTTAAACCTAACTTACGCTGTACTGCTGGACCAACCACAAAAGGCCCAATACCAACATTTAACTCACTCAATTTAATGGCTGCAAATTTTGTTGCCATGCAGTAATCGGTTGCAGATGCAAGGCCTACTCCACCACCAACAGTTTTTCCTTGCACACGACCAATGATAAATTTTGAGCATTTGCGCATCGCATTAATGACATTGGCAAAGCCTGAAAAAAACACTTTTCCTGTAGCTTCATCATTAATATTAATGAGTTCGTTAAAACTTGCTCCTGCACAAAATGTCCTATCCCCACCACTTTTTAAAACGATGACTTTGATATCATCATTGTTACCAGCTTCTGTGATAGTGTTTGCGAGTTTAGCTAACACATCCCCTGGAAGTGAGTTGTGGGCAGGATGAAAAAATTCAACGTATCCTACTTGGTTTTCTATAGTTTGTTTTACGTATGGTTGTTGTTCTGACATAATTCTAAATTAATCCAAATTGTTCAAAATGATGGTTTAAATGCTTTCTTTCCAATAAATAAGATTCGTAGCGATTCAATTCGCCAAAGACTAAATTTTTAAGCTTGGCTTCAGGATTTTCCTTAAAAAACTCTAAGTACTTTTGACGCTGTTCTTTAAATTTTTCAATCGCTGTTTGCAAATCCTGATGTTTTAACTCATCTAGCTTATCCTTTTCCAACTGTGGAAATTGAGAGTTCTGTGGAAACTTATCATAGTTGTACAAACTTGCATGCACCTTGTCTAAAATCTTTTCTGGTGTGGCAATTTCAAAGTCCTGAATTTCACCTGAAGCAATTTTGTAAGTATACTCAAGATGTTCTATCATGTGCTGTGGCGTCATAATACCCCATTTTGGTTTTGCATCAGCTGTCAACTTTGCAAGACATTCCTCAATTTTCTTATCAGTCATCTCAACGAATGTTTCTTGTTTCTTTTGCACCATTGTTAAAATGGTAGCCACTGCCACTAGCGGACTGTCTTTAGCTGTTTTTTGATGCTCTGGTCTATTTTCAAAATTCGCATCAAATACCTCAACATGCCATTTTACAATGCCATTTGGGTGTTCTGCGGAAGCCACATCACGATCTACCTTTTCTTTACAAGTCAACCGTACATAAATCGTATCGTTGTGGTATAATGGTCTTAAAAATCGGATAGAATCCAACCCATAATTTGCCGCTACAGGTCCTTTATTTGGATAAACAAATAAACCTGCTGCAGCCGAGATAATAAAATACCCATGAGCGGTCCTTTTTTCGAAAATACTTCCATCTAAAGATGTAATATCGGTATGGGCGTAAAAATGATCCCAAGTTAAGTTCGCGAAGTTTTCAATATCTGAATCCGTTATTGTGCGCTTATGCGTTTTTAGAGACATTCCTGGCTTGATATCCTCCCAATAGTATTTGAACGGATGATCTTCTGCCTCTTTGTATTTTGCATTTTGTTGATAGATCCCTGTTATCTCTGTAATGGTTGTTGGTGTCCCTTGAATCGCCGTTCGTTGCAAGTAATGCTTAATACCACGCATGCCGCCCATTTCTTCGCCACCACCAGCGCGTCCTGGACCTCCGTGCACCAAATATGGTAATGGTGAACCGTGTCCCGTACTTTGCTGTGCCATCTCTCTATTAATGACTAAGATACGACCATGATGACTGGCAGCATTGATTACATAATCTGTGGCAATTTTATCATCAAAGGTTGCAATAGAAGACACTAATGACCCTTTGCCCATTTGTGCTAGTTGAACGGCTTCATCCATGGACTTGTAAGGCATAATGGTGCTTACAGGGCCAAAAGCCTCGCGCTCGTGAACCACAGTGTTTTGTAATGGATTGTCGGTTCTGAACACTACAGGACTTATAAATGCTCCTTTTTTGGCATCTGCTCCTATGGTTTCAATTTGATCTAAATTACCATAGACCATTTCGGCCTCTCTACTAATGTCAGCAATAGAGCTTTTTACTGCTTCTACCTGTTGCTTACTCACCAATGATCCCATTCTTACCTCTTTAAGTCTTGGGTTTCCAATAGTAATTTTATCGAGCTCTTTTCCTAAAGCCACTTGCACGTCTTCAAGTAAATTTTCTGGTACAATTATTCGTCGGATGGCCGTACATTTTTGTCCCGCTTTAACGGTCATTTCCTTACGGACTTCTTTAATAAATAAATCGAACTCTGGTGTTCCAGGTATGGCATCTTCACCTAAAATCGATGCATTAAGTGAATCTGCTTCCATAGTAAATGGTACAGACTCTTCAATTAATCTTGGATGTGCTTTTAATAATCTCCCTGTTGAAGCAGATCCTGTAAAGGTCACCACATCTTGTGACTCGACTGTATCCAAAATAGTTTTAACTGTTCCATTTATAATTTGAAGCGCGCCTTCAGGTAAAATGCCTGAATTAATAATCTCTCTAGCTACTGCCTCTGCTAAATATGATGATGATGGCGCAGGTAAGACTACGGCTGGTACACCAGCCATCCAGTTAACCGCACATTTTTCTAACATACCCCAAACCGGAAAGTTAAAGGCGTTGATATGCACAGCAACCCCTTTTTTAGGGACCATGATGTGATGCGCCATAAAGCGACCTCCCCTCGACAAATCTACAGGATCACCTTCGACGTGGAAAGGCTGATTAGGAAACAACTTTCTGAGTGAAGCATTAGCAAAAAGGTTTCCAAATCCACCTTCAATATCTATCCAACTATCGACTTTTGTCGCTCCTGTTCTGTAACTTAAATCATAGAAACTATCCTTTCGTTTGGTGAGGTACAAAGCTAATTTCTTTAGCATATTACCACGTTCCTGAAAGGTCATTTTGCGCAAGACCTCGCCACCCTTTGTTCGTCCGTAATGAAGAACTTCTGGAATGTCCAATCCTTCCACTGCCCAATTTGTAAAATGTTCACCTGTTACGGCATCGTAAACTGGTACCCCTTCTTCTTTTCCCGTAGTCCACTGACCTTGAACGTAATGCTGAATCTTATTCATCATTCTATTATTTTGAGATTGTTGATTAACAATTTTGAAGTTTACACTACATCAAAATTCATTAACCTTACATCATTAATTTTTATACTTTCTCGATAATACAAGCAAAACCTTGTCCTACACCAATACACATGGTTACAAGCGCATATCGTTTGTTTTGTTCTTTAAGTTCTAGTGCTGCTGAATATGCTATTCGAGTTCCTGTAACACCAAGTGGATGACCAATAGCAATTGAACCACCGTTTGGATTTAATCTAGGATCATCATCCGCTAATCCCCAAGCTCTAGTACAAGCAAGTGCTTGTGCAGCAAAGGCTTCATTTAGCTCAATAATATCCATATCATCCATGGTTAAACCTGCTTTTGTCAAAGCTTTGTTAGAGGCCTCAACTGGACCAATACCCATAATTCTAGGTTCTACACCAACCACTGCAGAGCTTACAATTCTTGCTAATGGTTTAAGATTGTATTTTTTCACAGCCTCATCTGAAGCGATAATGGTTGCGGCTGCACCATCATTTAAACCTGAAGAATTACCTGCCGTAACACTTCCTTCCTTTCGGAATGCTGGACGTAATTTACCTAAAACATCTAACGTTGTATTAGGTTTAACAAATTCGTCTTTTGAAAAAAGGATAGGCTCTTTTTTGCGTTGAGGAATTTCAACTGCAACAATTTCCTTTTCCAAGCGTCCATTTTCTTGCGCTTTAGACGCTTTCATCTGACTCCAATACGCGAATGCATCTTGGTCTTCTCGTGAAATAGAATACTTTTCAACAAGATTCTCCGCTGTCATGCCCATGCCATCCGTGCCATACATTTCATGCATTTTTGGGTTTACAAAACGCCATCCAAAACTAGAATCATACATTTTAGCATCATTTCCGTAGGCTGATGATGTTTTAGAAATGACGTAAGGACCACGCGTCATGTTTTCAACACCACCAGAAATAAAGATATCACCATCACCAGCTTTTATTGCCCGATTTGCGTGAATGATTGCAGACAAACCAGAACTACATAATCTGTTGACAGTTTCTCCTGGAACTGTATATGGTAAACCAGCGAGTAATGATGCCATACGTGCTACGTTACGATTGTCTTCACCTGCTTGATTTGCACAGCCTAATATTACATCATCGTATGCTTCTTTAGGGATACTTGGGTTTCGTTTTACAATTTCCTTAATCACCAAAGCAGCTAAATCATCTGTGCGCACCGCTGACAATGTGCCTTTGTAGTTTCCTATTGGTGTTCTTATGCCGTCTATTATATATGCTTCCATAAGCCTTTCCCTAACCCTTTCCAAAGGAAAGGGAACTTGTTTTAGTTATTAATTTTAATATTTTGAGCTATTCATTGCTCAAAAATTGAATTACCTTTTTTTAATATTATTTGTAAAGAGATTCCTGCCTTAGCAGGAATTTCACTCCCAATCTTTTTGTGTTCTATATACCACACCTTTAAAAAGTGCTACTAGTTCATCTCCTCGTTTTACTTCTACGATATTAAATCCGAGTCTGTTTTTTACGTTTTCTATCACAGATTCCGCAACTAAATAATCTCCTTCTTCTAAAGCCTCAATATGGTTGATGCTGGTTTCTATGGACACAGCAAATTTTCCGTGTGTATTTGCTGCAAAACCAAAAGCGGTATCTGCTAATGCATAACTGATTCCGCCGTGTGCTTTTCCCATACTATTAAGCATTTCCTTGCGAACTGTCATTGCTACGCGACAACGACCAATTTCGCATTCTAAAATTTCAATGCCTAACCAAGTGCTGAATGCATCTTGACTTAACATTTTATGTGGGATTTGTTCTCCTTTCATACTTCAATTTGTCACTTCGAGTGATTTTCGACAGAAAATTGTATCGAGAAGTTTGGCTTGTTCTCGATACGCTTCGCACTCGAACTGACGCTAGTTAAAGAATGTTTTATTTTCTTTATTCATTTTACGCAACAACGGACTGCAACGGTAACGGTCTTCGTGGTACTCATTGTACAACTCATCTAGTTTGGACACACACCAATCAATGCCTTTTTCATCTGCCCAGGCTAATAATCCTTTTGGGTAATTAACACCTTTGGTCATTGCGTTGTCTATATCTTCTGCTGATGCGATGTTTAAAAACAAAGCGTCTGCTGCTTCGTTGATAAGCATTACTAAGACACGGTTGAAAATCGTTTGCGCTAATTCCTTTTCTATTACTGGCTCTGGTTTTTGGGCTTTATCTGAATAATCGTAATACCCTTTACCAGATTTTACACCTAAATAGCCCGCTTCACTTAAGCGCTTTTGCGTGAAACTTGGCTTATATCTTGGGTCATAATAAAATGCCTTAAACACCGTTTCTGTCACTGTATAATTGACATCATTTCCTATAAAATCCATAAGCTCAAAAGGGCCCATTCTAAAACCACCAAGTGTTTTCAGACAATAATCAATAGTTGTAAAATCTGCAATACCTTCCTCATAAATCCTTAAAGCTTCCCCATAAAATGGACGTGCCACACGATTTACGATAAACCCAGGAGTATCCTTAGCAACAGCTACTGCTTTCTTCCAACTTTTTATGATTTCAACAGACTTATCTAAAACTTCTTTTGAGGTTTGCACTGCTGGAATCACCTCAACCAATTGCATTAGTGGTGCTGGATTGAAAAAGTGAATACCAATGCAACGTTCTGGTTTTTGCAATGATGATGCGATGCTAGCAACAGACAAACTAGAGGTGTTAGATGCAATAATGCAATCCTCCGTGACATAGCTTTCCAATTCCGAAAAAACTTTCTTCTTAATCTCGAGATTTTCGACAATAGCTTCAATAGTTAGGTTAGAATCTGCTAACGCCTTTAAACTATCAACATAAGTAATATTTGATTGAATTCTGTTTTTCTCACCAACATCAAGGCGCCCTTTTTCAATAAGCCTATTTAGAATTTTCTCAAGACTTGCTTTAGCCTTATCTAAAGCTGTCTGATTGGTATCGTATAATTTCACAGTACAACCTGCCGTAGCAGCTACCTGAGCGATACCACTTCCCATTGTACCTGAACCTATTATTCCTACATTCATATTTTTATGTTAAAATGGAAGCTTAGTGACATCCACATTTCCTCCAGATAATATAATTCCTATTTTCTTTGATTTAAACTTTTCCTTTTCTCTCAAAACCGCAGCAAATGGCACAGCGCACGAAGGTTCTATAATAATTTTCATGCGTTCCCATATTAATTTCATGGCTCTAATAATCTCTTCCTCGTCTACTCTTATGATACGGTCAACATACTTTTGTATAATTGGAAAGTTTCGATCTCCTAGATACGTTCTTAAGCCATCAGCCACCGTATTTGTTGTTGTATTCCTTTCAATTTTACCCGACTGTAACGACCGATAAGCATCGTCAACTTCAAAAGGCTCACCACCAACAACCTCGCATGTATTTCCAAAAAAATGAGCAGCTAGAGCTGTGCCTGCAATAAGCCCACCTCCTCCAACTGGAGTTAAGATAACCTCTAAATCGGGTTTATTTTGCAACAACTCTATTGCAGCTGTACTATTGCCAAAAATGACCTCATCTTGATTTGAAGGGTGTAAAAAGGTAGCCCCTGTTTGCTTTTTTATACGTACTGCTGCTTCCTCTCGAGCTTCTGGTGTCGCACCACACTCTATAACATTACCACCATAATCTTTGACCGCATTTTTTTTTACTTGAGGAGCATTTTCTGGCATAACAATGTACGCCTTTGTATTAAGTTGTTTTGCCGCTAAAGCTACAGCCTGGGCAAAATTACCAGAAGAATGAGTTACCACCCCTTTTTGTCTTTCCTCATTAGTTAGAGAAGTAATTGCACTTGCTGCACCACGCATTTTAAAGGCACCCATTTTTTGAAAATTCTCACACTTAAAGAATAATTTTGCTCCTGTCATTTCATTAAGTAATGTTGAACTTAATACTGGTGTGTTATGAATAAATAGTTTTATTCTTTGATGCGTTTCTATGAGGGTTTGTTTATCCATATTTTGCTAGAACCCGAAACAAGTTCTTGATGACCTACATTGTTTTATTTTCCCTTGAAATTTGGCTTACGTTTTTCTACAAATGCCGATACTCCTTCTTCATAATCTTCGGTCTGAGCGGCTTCAATTTGTAGCTTAGACTCAAGGGCCAGTTGTTCTTCCAAATTGTTGGTTAGCGACTGATTAAAAGCTTCCTTAATTTTTCCTAAAGCTAGTGTTGGCATATTGGCAAGTTTCAAGGCTAGTTCATTTACTTCCTCTTGAAAACTTTCTAATGGCAAAACTTTGTATATCATTCCCATGTTTGCTGCTTCTTCGGCTGACACTTTATCCCCTAACATCGCTAAAGCTGAAGCTTTTTGAAAACCGATTAATCGCGGTAAAAAGAAGGTTCCTGCACTATCCGGAATTAAACCAATAAGGCTAAATGCTTGAATAAAACTTACTTTTTCATGCGCCACGACAATGTCACAAGCTAGCGCTATGTTTGCTCCTGCTCCCGCTGCCACACCATTTATAGCACCAATGATTGGTTTTTTAATATTTCTAATTCTAGTTATAATAGGGTTATAATGTTCTTCGAGAATTTTCTTGAATCCTGGATTCAATTCTGGTGATGTGACTTCTTTAAGATCTTGACCGGCACAAAACGCTTTACCATTTCCTGTCAAAACCATGGCTCTGATATCAGGATTAGACTCACAGTCATCTAAAACCTGTTGTAGTCGTAATGCCATTTCACGGTTGAAGCTATTGAAGACTTCCGGTCGGTTTAATGTGATGTAGGCTATGCCGTTTTTTATTTTTAGTTCTATTGAACTCATAATTTTATAATTATTAATCAAGTAAAGATCCTGAAACGAATTTAGGATGACAATAAGCTGTCATTTCAAACATTTAAAATAATCAAATGGTTCTTGGCAGTCCTCACACTGAAACTGTGCTTTGCAAGCAGTTGAACCAAATTGACTTACCATTTTTGTATTTGTGCTTCCGCATTGCGGACACTTCACTAATTTTTTACCTTCTAGCAATACGGACTTGTCGGCTTCGGCATCTAACGGTGCTGCAATACCGTAATCTTCGAGTGCTTTTCTGCCTCTTGGTGTAATCCAATCGGTAGTCCAAGCAGGATGTAAAATCAGATCTACTTCGGTTGTATAACCTTCTTTCTTCATAGCAGCCTTAATATCGTCACCAATAACATCCATTGCAGGACACCCACTATAGGTTGGTGTGATTTCGATTTTAACAACACTATTCTCTAAAACAGCAGAACGTACCACACCCATATCCATGATTGATAGAACCGGAATTTCTGGATCCGAAATGGACTCTAGAATCTTTACCAGTTTTGGGTCGATATGTTTTTCTGTGGTTGTCATAATCATCTCCCTTGGAAAAGGAAATCTTCATTTAGTGCTTCTCGATACAATTTGTTTATTCTTCACAAATCACTCGAAGTGACGTTCACTTTCAATTTGTAATATTCCTGCCTTCACAGGAATTTGTTTACCATTCCATATTTGGATAGGTTCGCTGCATATATTGCAAATCGGCCAATAAGTAACCCATATGTTCGGTATGAATGCCTTGTTTTCCACCTTTTTGAAAATATTTACTCTCTGGTACGCTTATCGTTGCTCCTTCTAAAACTGTAATTACTTCTTCGTAATAAGCGTCTTTTAATTTCGTGACATCTACACCAATTCCTTCAGATACCATTGCTTTATCTGCGTCGGTTTGATGGAACAATTCATCCGTATACATCCATAAATCATTTATTGCAGTTTGAATACGCTGATTACTTTCTTCCGTACCATCTCCCAATCGTTTTACCCAATCGGATGAAAAACGCTTGTGATAACTCACTTCCTTGATCGATTTTTTTGCTATAGCAGATAAGTTTAAATCGGCACTTTTTTCCAATTCAGTTAACATTAAATAGTGGTATACATCAAATAAGAATTGTCTTACCATAGTATAACCAAAATCTGTATTGGGCTGCTCTACTAAAAGCACACTGATATACTCACGTTCTTTACGAAGCATGGCGATATCATCCTCTCTTCTACCATCGTTAGCGATTTTAGCAGCGTATTGGTAATAACTACGCACTTGTCCTAATAGGTCTAGAGATATGTTAGTACAAGCAATATCCGTTTCTAAAGTTGGTCCATGCCCACAAAGTTCACCTAAACGCTGACCTAAAATCAGATTATTATCTGCTATGCCGAGTATATAATTATATAAATTTTCGTTTTTCATTACATATGTTTTACTTCATCAGGTAAATCATAAAAAGTTGGGTGTCGATAAACTTTATCTTGGGCAGGTTCAAATAGCTCACCGTTATGCTCAGGGTTTGATGCTGTAATATGCTTACTTTCTACAACCCAAATACTTACACCTTCATTACGTCTTGTATATACATCACGAGCATTCTCTAAAGCCATTTCTGCATCTGCTGCGTGAAGACTTCCAAAATGGCGATGTTCCAATCCATTTTTACTTCTTACAAAAACCTCCCAAAGAGGCCAGTTCTTTTTTGTTGACATATCTAAACTGCTTGTTTACTTTTTAACTCACTCTTTTTATCGGCATAAGCCATTGCTGCATCTCTTACCCAAGCACCATTTTCCCATGCATCTACTCTGGCCTTCATACGTTCTTTATTGCATGGACCATATCCTTTGACAACTTGCCAAAATTCGTCCCAATCTATATCCCCAAAATCATAACCTTGCTTAGCTTCATTCCATTTTAACTCTGGGTCTGGAATAGTCAAACCTAAAATATCTGCTTGTGGAACTGTTTGGTCTACAAACTGTTGACGCAGGTCATCATTGGTCTTTCTTTTTAATTTCCATTTCATGGATTGGGCAGTATGAGGCGATTCATCATCCTTAGGACCAAACATCATTAGAGATGGCCACCAAAAACGATTCAAAGCATCTTGAGCCATTTCTTTTTGTTCAGGAGTTCCATTGGCTAATTTTAGCATAATTTCATAGCCTTGACGCTGATGAAAACTTTCTTCTTTACAAATTCTAACCATAGCCCTAGCATAAGGTCCATAAGATGTTCCACATAAAGCAACTTGGTTAATAATAGCCGCACCATCAACTAACCAACCTATAGCTCCCATATCTGCCCAAGTTAATGCTGGATAGTTAAAGATTGAAGAATACTTTGCTTTACCTGTATGTAATTGCTCAAACATCTCATCCCTAGAAATACCTAAGGTTTCAGCTGCACTGTAAAGATACAAACCATGCCCTCCTTCATCTTGAACTTTAGCTAGAAGTGCCACTTTACGACGCAATGACGGTGCTCTAGTTATCCAATTTCCCTCTGGTAACATCCCTACAATTTCTGAATGGGCATGTTGGGATATTTGGCGAATGTGTGTTTGCCGATATTTTTCTGGCATCCAATCCTTAGGTTCAATTTTATCGTCACGTGTAATACGCGATTCAAACTGTTCTTCCAGGCTTCGACTACGCTCAGCCTCCAAATTTTTAATTTGTTCTTCACTCATTTCTTTTAGCTTTTTGGCTATTAGCTATTCGCTTTTAGCTGGTGAAACTTATTTTTCTTTTTCAATATTTTTTTGAAATTCCAAGATTATGCTCGGAAAATAAATTCATTTTTAATTAAACGTCAAAATCTACCACAACCTTTTGGGTGGTTGGTACTGCCTGGCAACTTAGTACAAAATTTTGTGAGACTTCATTGTCTTCTAATGCATAATTGATTTTCATTTCAACGGTTCCCTCTTTTACTTGGCATTTACAAGTACTACAAACGCCACCTTTACAAGCATATGGTAAATCTGCTCCTGCTCCTAAAGCCGCATCTAAAATATTATCGTACTCTTTAGTCATCGTGAACAAAAACTCTTTACCGCCATCGATTATAGTCACTTGTGTACCTTCGATATTCTGTTGCGACAAACGCTCTACACGCTTTTTATCTTCTTCTGTTAAGCCTTTTACGAATAACTCAAAATGAATCAACTCTTTTGGCAAACCAGCTTCAGCTAGATAATTACTTACGTAATTAACCATATCTTCCGGTCCGCACAAAAACACTTCGCTGGTATCAGGTATATCAATAAATGTTTTGGTGAGTACTTTCATTTTATCATCATCAAAACGTCCATTGAACAACTCAATATCGCGCTTTTCTTTGGTCAAGAAATAATAGATTTCTAACCTTCCGAAGTAGGCGTTTCTCAACTGCTCTAACTCTTCCTTAAAGATAATGGATTTTGCAGTACGGTTGACATAAAACAACTTGCAAGTTGAGTTTGGCTCTGCTGCTAAATGCGCTTTAATCATTGAAAGAATTGGCGTAATACCACTACCTGCCGCAAAAAAAAGATAGTTTTTGGCGTTATCAGCATTACATTTTACACCAAAAGTTCCGCTTGGCGCCATCACTTCAATCTTATCCCCAGCTTTTAATAATGAGTTTACAAAAGTTGAGAACTTACCTCCTGGTATCTCTTTTACGGCAACTTTCCATTCTTTGTCAAACGGACTAGAACATAGTGAGTAAGAACGACGTACGTCTTCGCCATTGATCAAAGTTTTTAGGGTTAAGTGTTGCCCTTGTGAGAATTTAAATTCTTCTTGCAAAGCTTCAGGAATATCAAAAGTTACAACCGAAGTGTCCTTTGTTTCCTTATAAATGTCTTTAATTCTTAATTTATAAAAATCTGCCATTAACAGTAATTATCAATACATACATTACTATTTAGTTTGTGTTCAAAATCAATTTCGAACACAAACTTTAAAAACTAACAATTGTTAGTTTACATGACAAATTTACAAAAATTAATCGATTTTTTTATTAATACCATTAATTAGTACTTGGCTTAATTGTTGGGAGAGTTCTTCTGTGTTTAAGTCCTCTTTTTTTGGAATCCAAAGGTAGAGGGAACGTAAAGTAGATAGAATTGAAAAGAGCATAACCTCTACGTTACTTTCAATAAATTCATTTTCTTTTATACCTTCAGCAATGATAATTCTTAATTCTTGCTCATAATTGAAGCGTAGTTGAAGGTAATACTCAAGTTTTTCTTCAAGGTGCATCCAGTCGTTATTAAGCGACGCCATACCGTAGGTGTTTTGGGAAGTTATTTTAACGTGTAACTTAACTATATCTTTGAATTTTTCGATGTTAGATTTATTTTTTTTTTGTATTTCCTTCAAACCCTGAGTAAACTCCTCAGCCAATGAAATAATGATTTCTTTAAGAATTTGTTGCTTAGAGTTGATATGATTATAGAGACTTGCCGCTTTTATTCCCATTTCAGAAGCTAGATCTCGCATAGTTACAGCACTGTATCCTTTTTCTTTAAACAGTTTGGCAGCTGTTCTTATAATTTCTTCCTTTCTTGTTTCTATACTTTTCAAAATTTTAAGTCTATTAATTTTAAGGCATCTACCGACTCAATTGGAGTTTCATTATACTGCAACTTCCAACCCATTGAATTGGTTAAAATAAAGAATTTTGAAAGTTCACTGAGCAACCTGTTTTGAGCATTAGATTTTAAATCTGAACCTTCTATTTTCTTCATTAAAGACTGCTTTACAATTTCTTTAATGTTATTATAATCATCTGCCTCAAACTGATTTAAAAAATCAGCTTGAATATCGTAATATTCAATATTCGGACTAATCTTTATCTCTTCTTTAGGTATGCTTAGTATTTGAAGTATCTTATTTTTTTCATCAATTTTATATTCTATCTTACTCAAATCATAACCAACAGTGACGTCTGCATTTACGATAACAACAGCTTGTTTTTTAGCCTCTAATAAATCTGCAAAAACAGCTTTAGAATTCTTGTATGTAAAAACTTCGCTAAAATGTCCTTCAGTAACTATTAATTTTCCGACATTCTTAATTTGTTCTTGGATTAAAGCCGTATTTTCTTGTAAAGTAATCCGATCTTTTTTTTGATTACCGCAATACTTAAAAGTGAATAAAACCAAGAGTGTTATAACAACACCAAATAAAATTTTTCGCATAAGGCTAATTTAAATAATAATCATCTTATCTTAATTTTTTTTAATCCAAAAATACTCATCAAATAATCGTAACTTAGAAAACTAAAATCATAATTTAGATGAAACGCATTAAACTTTTCTTACCACAATATACCTTCATCATTTCTCTTATTTTTACTACCGTTTCTTGTTCTAAATCCAAACAAGAGTACGCAACGATGCTTATTTATGGCGGAACGATATATACTGTAGACACTACATCAGTTACAGTTGAGGCTGTAGCTGCAAAAGATAATAAAATTCTTTTTGCAGGAAGTTTAGAAGAAGCTGAGACTTATAAAAACAAGCTAACAAAAATTATAGATTTAAAAGGCAAAACCATGACACCAGGCTTTATAGAAGGTCATGGACATTTTATGGGTTTAGGGTATAATGAACTCAACCTAGACTTCATGAACACAACTAGTTATCAAGCCATAGTAGATGCTGTTGCAGAACGTGTTAAAAATGCAGAGCCTGGAGAGTGGATTATAGGTAGAGGTTGGCACCAAAGCAAATGGGATAGTATGCCTTCAGAAATTGTACATGGTTTTCAAACACATCATTTATTAAGCGAAGTGTCACCAAACAATCCTGTTTATCTAAGACATGCCAGCGGACATGCTGGTTTTGCCAATGCAAAAGCTATGGAGATAGCGGGATTAAACGAACTAGCTTTAGATGGAATAAAAAAATACGATGTTGAAGGCGGCGAAGTGCTTGTGGACGCTTTGGGAAGACCAACTGGAGTTTTTAATGAGCGTGCACAAACATTAATAACAGATCATATTCCTGAAAAAACACTTGAGTCTGATAAAAAAGCTTTTGAACTGGCTATTAAAGCTTGCCATAAAAATGGAATAACCAGTTTTCATGATGCTGGCATACCAAAAGAAACTATTGCGTTGTATAAGCAAATGAAGTCCGAAGGTAAAATGGATATAAGGATATATGCAATGCTTACAGGTTGGGATAAAGATTTACTAAACGAATGGTACAAAAAAGGCATAATGGTAGACCAAGACCATCTCTTTACTATACGATCTGTAAAACTTAACTGCGATGGTGCATTAGGTTCTCGTGGCGCCTGGCTTTTAGAACCCTACACAGATAGACCAGGTCATTTTGGACATGAAACCTTACCAATGGAATTTGTAAAAGAAACTGCAATTAATGGCCTTAAAAATGGCTTTCAGGTGTGCTCTCATGCTATAGGTGACAGAGCCAACAGAGAAATTTTAGACCGATACGAACTTGCTTTTGAAAGCTTACCAAATTCAACCAAAAATCATAGATTCCGAATAGAGCATGCACAACATTTACATCCAGAAGACATTCCTCGTTTTGCTGAGTTGAATGTGATACCTGCCATGCAAGCTGTACACATGTCATCTGATAGACCTTGGGCTATCGATCGCCTTGGAGAAAAACGAATAAAAGAAGGAGCCTACATGTGGCAGTCCTTATTAAAAAGTGGTGTTCCTATAGTTAATGGCACTGATGTTCCTGTTGAGCCTATAGATCCTATTGCCAGTTTTTATGCTAGCGTAAGTAGAAAAACGTTAAAAGGAACACCAGAAGGAGGATACGAACCAGACCAAAAAATGACAAGATCGCAAGCCTTAAAATCTTATACTTTAGACGCTGCTTATGGTGCTTTTGAAGAAGATATAAAAGGTTCTATCGTTGTTGGAAAATTGGCTGATTTTACAATTTTTAATCAGGATATAATGATAATTGCCGAAGATAAAATTCTTGACACTAAAGTTACAATGACAATTTTTAATGGTGAAGTTGTATATAATTCTGAAGAATAAAAAAAACACTAGTTTCCTTCTCTTGTGAAGGCCTAACTAATGTTTAAGTTATGATTAATAGCAACACAAAAATAGACTACTCAGTAACATTATAGATTACCAAATTCTTATTTATAGATTAATTGTTCGTTATGCTATTAACTTTAGCGACTTTTTAAAACTTACATCGAACAGTTAGGCTTTTTAACTTAAAAAGATACCTTATAACTTAAAAACAATAATTCTTTTTTGTCTTAAATTATCTTTACTGCAAGTATTAATAAATACTATTTGTTTCCCCAAAAAACAAAACCTACTTATTATGACAAGACTATTAACCATACTTCTCTTGTTTTTGGCACCCTTTGTTCATGGCCAAAGATCAACTCTATTAAAAAACATTAATTATCGAGCTAGCGAATTGTACCACAGTCTAAATGAGTCTGGCGACACATTAATTCTTAGAGGCGAACGCACTATTGATAAAGTTGAGATTTTTAACAACAGCTTTCAAAAAGCCTATATAGTAAATAGTCTAGACACAAAAATACCTTTAGATGATATTCCGACTGGTAGATTTGTTACTGAGGTAAAAGTAAAAGATAAGCTAATTATCATTACTCTTTTGCGACACGACGACTTAGAAGAAGAGCAAGAAATCACAACCGTTGAAACTAACGAACAGAATAATATTTTCGGTCAATCTAGCTATGAAAATAAATCTGAAGGTAAATCAATCCCAGAGTATGAAATTGAAGAAATACCGAGCAAACCTATAACAAAACCAGTAAAATTTTATTGGATAGTGAAACACATTAACAAAGGCCACAGCTCTAGTAAAAAAATGCGTATCGGTGACAAAGAAATTGTTGACCAAATGATTACTCAACATATGATAGACTTAAAATCTAAAGCTGGCAAGAATAACAAGCTAACCATATGGGAAGTTTATGACACTTCAGAGTTTATGCGTTTTAAGAGAGTACATCCTGACTATGCCACAGTAAAAGAAGCAGATTGTTTTAATACTGATCCTTTTTATAAATCTGAAGGAAGTTAAATCTAGAATACTATTTTTTCAGTTCCAACTTCTCTGCAAAATAGTCACAGAAGTCTTTCATCGTTGCTGTCATTTTCTCATCTTGGGTAGCACGCAGAAACGTATCGCTCATGGTGACTAAAGTCTGATGAAAAAACTGTTTCATTTCATCTACAGGCATGTCTTTAGTCCACAAATCTATTTTTAAAGTTTCCTGTGCTTTACTATCCCAAACAGACAACATAATAGCTTTAGCTTCTTCATTTTTTACTCCTCCATCTTCAGCAGACCAGTTCAATTTTTCTGGCACTCTGTTTTCATCGAGTTCTACATTTAGTTCTATTTTGGATGTTATGGTTTTAGCCATTATTTTTTTGGTTTAAATTTTGCTTTGTTAAAAATCTCTTCAGGTTCTTTTTCTAAAATGGTCAACACATTTTCATCTGTAGCTTCTGCATAAGCTTTCACAATTTGCCAACCTATGTATTGTCCTAATCGTCCAGGTGATTCATTATCCAATTCCAAATAAAACTTAGAATAAGGTGCATCTGCAATAAAACGACTTGGCAATTTACTATCGGTACTAAAGAGTAATTCCTTTTCAATAAAATAGCTCCATATCGGACTTTCGTTGGCTTCTGCCCATTTTAATTCTTGCTCTGTATAACCTATTTTTTCTGCATCAGATTTAAAAGGAATCATTACATCTTTAAAGTAGAGTAATTTTCCATGATAAATCATTTCATCTATAAATCGTTTTCTGTTAGGCTGAAAAATGTATTTCTTAGCATAAGCTTCTGCAACTTCTGATACAATTTGATCTTTTTGCATATTCTTAGCCAAATACCTTGGTATGTTTTGATAAAACTCATGATCTTCACCAAGAAAATTATCTAAGGCAATAAGTAGTAAAGAATCCGTAACAATTGTTTTGTTTCTGTAGTCCACATCATTTGTTAAAGTCACTACTCTTGGTACACTAAAGGTTTTGTCATAATACTTTAAGTGCTGAAATAACCCTTCAAAATCTTTTTTTACTGCTTTAAAATCTGGATAGACCTTAATTACTTCTGCTAATAATTGATCTTGTAGTGTGTCATTAATTCTATCAATCCATATAGAATCTGGGACATGCTTAGAAAACAAAAATGGATAGGCTTGTTTTAACTTCAACAAGTCAGATGGTGTGGCTTCTGCATAAGCTTTGTCAAAACGCTCAACAATAAAATCTACTTCAATTTTTGAAATCTCTTCTTCAACCTTAGAGTCTTCATCACAGGACACTAGCACAAGGCTCAATAGTAACAAAATGAAAATTCTCAATGACATTTTACGAAACATTTTTAATCCTAACACGTTTCAGTTATTTTTGTTGTGCAAAGGTACGTTTCTTTGTTTTAAATTGTAAACATTATGCAAACAGAAAAGGTTATAGATCACATTGTAAATTGGTTAAAAGATTATGCAACTAACGCCAAAGTTAATGGTTTTGTTGTTGGTATTTCTGGCGGAATTGATTCTGCTGTAACCTCTACACTTTGTGCCAAAACAGGCTTAAACGTTTTGTGCATAGAAATGCCTATACACCAAGCCGCAAGCCATGTTACTAGAGCACAAGAGCATATTACACAATTAAAAAAACGTTTTTCTAACGTTAGTGATGCACGTGTTGACTTAACACCTGTTTTTGAAGAATTTAAAACCGAAGTAAGTCTTGAAGGTAAGCAAGCTACTGTAGATATGGCCTTGGCCAATACAAGAGCAAGATTGCGCATGACAACACTTTATTATTATGCTGGATTAAAAGGACTTCTAGTTGCAGGTACAGGAAATAAAGTTGAAGACTTTGGTGTAGGTTTTTATACCAAATATGGTGATGGTGGTGTAGATTTAAGCCCTATTGCCGATTTATTAAAATCTGAAGTTTATGAGATTGGTGAGTATTTAGGAGTTCCTGAATCTATAATGAAAGCTGCCCCAAGTGATGGTTTGTTTGGTGATGCCAGAAGTGACGAAGATCAAATCGGTGCTTCTTACCCGGAATTAGAATGGGCTATGAAAATGAAGGACAAAGGGAAAACTGCTGATGAATTTACTGGAAGACAGAAAGAAGTTTACAACATTTTTATGGGTTATAACACAAGAAATCAGCATAAAATGATTCCAATTCCTATTTGTGAAATTCCTAAAAGTTTAAGGTAATTATTGCAGTTTGTCGAATAAATTACTCGTCCTGCTTAATTTTTAACTATCTTTATAAAGCAAATCTTCGCGAGACACTTGACTTAGTATATTGTTATTGCAACTGATTAACCCTAACCAAACCAAAATCAATTGTCATGATACGTATTTTGATTGTTGACAGTCACCCTATTATAAGAACAGGATTAGAATTGTTCTTGAGCAGCAAACCCGATTTAAAAGTTGTAGGTAAGCTAAGTAGTGGTATAGAAATTTTTGAATTTGTAAGACGTCATGAGGTTGATGTTATCATATCAGAAATAGATCTTCCAGAACTCAATGGTATTACAGCGCTTAGAGCTATTAAAAAAGAAAATAAATCGATTAATGTATTGATGTTCAGCCATCAACCCGAAGAGATATATGCCATTAGCACACTCAAAGCCGGAGCTTCCGGCTACTTAAACAAAACTGCAGATGTAGAAGCTATTGAGGCAGCTGTTAGAAAAATACATGGCGGAGAATTGTCCTTAAGTGAAAAAATGGACAAACATTTACGCTACGAAGATACTCGAAAGAGTAGAAGCCGTATGTTTAAAAAGTTATCTACCAGAGAAGTTGAAGTTTTAAAACTTTTATCTATTGGACGGAAAAACAAGGAGATCGCAGAAGAGTTAGATATCAACGAAAAAACTGTAAGCACCTATAAAGCAAGACTTTTTAAGAAGCTTAATGTAAATAACCTTGTAGATTTAATTCATCAGGCAAAACATCATAACCTAGCGTAATTAGCCACCAATAACTTTACCTAATTTACGAGATAAAAGCATTTTGAGACCTAAATAATCTTTAACATCTTCCATTACTGAGCGCGTATCTATATCTTCTTTTAAGGTTTCGTTTTTATACTCTGCTACTTTTTGATCTATAAGATAACATCGTAAACTCAAGATTGTTTGGCTCACTAATTGTGATATTGAATGCTCTTTTTCTTTGGGTACGATATGGTTTCGTTCCCAATCATGAAGGCTATACTTTTCATCCTCCATTAAAATACTGGTAACTTCAGTTGCAGATTCTTGGTCTAATTGATTGATAAAATCTTTGGTTGAAAAATTTTCATCCTGGTTTAATCTATCGATGATGGAATAGTATAATTCTCTGAATTTTTCATTAGAGAACATCATTTCATCTTCTTGAAGGTCTAAATATATTTTTTCGAATACACGTGCCTCATGTATAGCTGGCTCTAAAATTAAATCGCCAGAAACCTCATCTTCCTTTAAGATTAAGTCTTCAAATTGTTCCGTTCTATCACCATAAAGCATTAAGATTTCTATAATCTTTCGCTCCAACTCATACTGAACATCAATCTTTGGTTTTTTTTGCTGTTCAGTTTTTACAACTTCAAAAGCCTTTTGGTCTTGTTTGTATTGTTTATTTGCCTCTTGAAACTCCTTTTTACTGATTTGCGCCAACGTACTAAAGAGCACATTTTCGCTAATATCCATGATTGAGGCACATTCTCTCACATAAATTTCGCGCTTAATAGCATCAGGGATTTTTGCAATGCTATTAACAATATCTCTAATGGTTTCTGCTTTTTTAATCGGATCGTTATTCGCTTCCTTAACTAAAAGTGAGGCTTTAAACTGAATAAAATCCTTAGCATTTTCATTAAGATAAGTCGTAAGCTCTTCTAAGGTATTAGACTTTGCAAAACTGTCTGGATCTTCACCATCTGGGAAAGTACAAACCTTAACATTCATACCTTGCTCCAATATTAAATCTATACCACGTATGGAAGCCCTAATACCTGCTGCATCACCATCAAAAAGCACTGTAATGTTATTGGTAAGCCTATTGATTAGCCTTATTTGCTCAGACGTTAATGCTGTACCAGAAGACGATACCACATTTTTAACACCAGTTTGGTAAAACTGAATAACGTCTGTGTAACCTTCTACCAAAAAGCAATTATCTTCTTTCGCAATGGTCTTCTTAGCAAAAAACAAACCGTAAAGCACCTTACTTTTATGGTAAATATCACTCTCTGGTGAATTGAGATACTTTGCTGCTTTTTTATCGTTGGTTAGGATACGGCCACCAAAACCAAGCACCCTCCCACTCATACTATGAATAGGGAACATCACTCGACCTTTAAATCTATCGAAACGTCTCTCGTCCTTAACAATGGTAAGTCCTGTTTTTTCTAAAAACTCTAATTGGTAACCTTTGCCCAAAGCATCATCTGTAAAGGCTTGCCACTCATCAAGCGAGTAACCGAGTTGAAACTTTTTAATGGTCTCTTCAGTGAAACCACGCTCTTTAAAATAGCTCTTACCAATAGCTTGCCCTTGGTCTGTTTTTTGTAAAATTTTCTGAAAATACTCGTTAGCGTACTCGCTTACCAAATACAAACTTTCCTTGGCGTTGGCTTCTTCTTTTTCCTCATCTGTACGCTCGGTTTCTTCAATCTCAATGTTGTACTTCTTAGCTAAGTAACGTATGGCCTCAGGATAGGTAAAGTGCTCATGCTCCATTAAAAAGGTAATGGCATTACCACCTTTTCCTGTTGAAAAATCTTTCCAGATTTGCTTAACAGGAGAGACCATAAAACTTGGTGTACGCTCTTCGCTAAACGGACTGAGTCCTTTAAAGTTGCTACCTGCTTTTTTTAGCTGTACAAAATCACCAATGACCTCCTCTACGCGAGCAGTTTCAAAAACTTGTGATATGGTGTTTTGTGAAATCATACAACTTCTTGTCTTTCGACACTGCTCAAGATAAACTTCAGCAGGAATCTTATTAGTTTTTTTAATTATATAAATGCCATACTACAAAAAAACACTTCGAAAAGGCTTCGACAGGCTCAGCCTGACAGCTATGTGTGAGACGCAGGAATGACTAGTGTGTAAAATTAAGATAATCTATTTGTTTTGGAAATTTGTGTTGAAAAGTTATTTGATAGATTTTGATGAAGCGAAGCAAAAACTTCTCTCATCACGGAAATAAGATAGGATAATGATTATATTTATTGTCATGTAACACGTTGGACAACGTTTGAGAAACCGAGAACTGAATGAAAAAATGGATTTTAATAATAGTCGGAATTTTTCTTATTGGAATTGTGGGAATCGGAATTAAAATCAACTCAGATTTTGATAAAATTGAAGTAGCTTTTCATTCTAAACATTCTCTAAAAGACGAAAGTTTTGTTCTGATTTCCGACTCAATTTCACCGAATAAGAAACACAAATATTACGAATATCAATTTGACAATGGCGGATTTGGATATTCTCGAGTTTTTTGGTCAGTTATAGAAAATACAGAAAACGAATCTGACCTTGAAAAAGGACTGATTCCAGATGGATTTAAAATAGTTGGTTGGACAAATGACAACGAACTGATTTTAGAGAAATGGGAACCTTATGACGAAATAAATAAAACGGAATTGAAAAACGGAACGGAATTTAACGGAGTGAAAATAACTCTTACGGAATAAAAAACGTTGCCCAAAAAATGAGAAATCGAATTTTAACAATATTATTTTTAGCTATAAATCTGACTTTATTTGGACAAGATTCAAAAGACTGTTATGAAATAAAGTATCTCGACTTTTTTGGTTTAGACGAAATGGAAATTATAAAATGGCCAGAATCTGAGCTTGATGGACTATCGAAAATGGATTTTGCTAAAGACAGAGGTCAATCTGAAATAAAAACCAATTTCATTATTCCAATGATTGTCTATCAATTAAAAGAATATCATCCGAATTGTAATAAAGAAATTGATACGAGTTATTTTTATAAAATTTCAGAAATCTATCTGAAAATTAGAGAAATTGACTCGACCGAATTTCAACAAAAATCAATCTCTGAAAAAATTGACTTCATAAGAACTGACTTTTATTCTCAAGTACAGAACGTAGATTATTTGCCGAAAATGACAGCAACTTTCGATGATGGACCTTTTTATGGAGTTGACTATAAAATGGAAACGAAATTAAAGCCAACTAAAACGCAGCAAACGGAATTTGGAACTTTAACTGTTTCAAAAGCTGATGATAAGACAATACTTGCTAGTAAAGACAAAAACGGAAAGATAATTTGGCAAAAGGCAATTACGGGTTTGTCGGACAGAAATTTAACCGAATTACATTTCACCGAAAATCCAATGGAATATAATTCTGTTGCGACTGTTGTACATATGTATTCGGAAGGAGAAAGATTTACACTATATTTAAAAAACGATGGAAGCTTTATGTACTACTTTCATTCGTGGTAAAGAAAATAAAAAAGTTGCACAACAATGGCTATAAGTAATTGCTAGTTATCGCCTATTTCTGAAAATCATATAGAACTTAAGTTAATAATTAAGAAAAAAAGCCCTAATCCATTTCTAGATTAAGGCTTTTAAACACTCAAAAATTGATTGATGAAAAATTGTTTTTAATCCATGTCAAATCTTAAACCTACTGATATGTTATTTTGGTCAAAAGCCTGGTCTTTAAACAACGGATTAAGATCATACTTTACATAAAGGGCTGTATCTCCCCAAGCCAAATAACCACTTAGCCCATACACAAACTCATTAACTTCGAAACCACCACGTTGTTTGTCCTTAATACGGTTACCGTCTTCCTTATATTTTAGTTTTTGCATGCTACCAATATTAAGACCTGCATAACCTCCAAGACCTACTTTAAACTTATTGCGCGTAGAATATCTGAAGTAATCTTTCTTTTCAATCTTTTTAGATGGCCCAAATTCTAAATGTACAGGAAACACCAAGTTTGTGGTTCTAAACTTTGCTTTGCTTAACTCAACCGGAAACTCTTGTAAGGTTACATCACCATCCGTATTAACAAAGTATTGGTTGTCCTTAATATCAAACTTGTTCCACTGAAATGAGAAACCATACTTTAACCTCCAGAAGTTAGTATTGTCGAAAATTCTTGTTTTCCAAGCATAACCCAACTCCATAAAACCAGAGCCACCTAATTTATATGGCGAATCGTCAAAATCCTGACCCTCTATGATGGCATTGTTAAATCCAAATGCAAAGACCAAATCACTAGTGGTACGTCTGTCGTATCTACGTGGTTTATTCTTTTCTTTATCTCCTATCTTTAAGCCAAAAGAATAAGAACCTTCGCCATTTTTTCTAAGACCTATGAAATCTGGATCTATATCAAAATCATAGTCGTCATATCCATTGCGCATTAATAAACTTATTCTAGAGTCTATTATAGCCAATCTATTTTCAATATTAGCAGCTCTCTTTTTGGCGGCTTCTTTCTTTAGTTCTTCAGCTTCAGCAGCAGTAATTTGCTTAGCGTCCAAGCGCTCGTTAATAGCTTCTATTTCTTGCCTTAAAAAGTCCTTTTCCTCTTTTTCAATTTTAATTTTCTGCTCTTCTAGGGCCTCAATTTTGTAGTCTACAGACGTCTTTTTTAAGCTGTCTGCAGCTTTTTCTTGTGCATGTGTCGTAGCAAATGTTAATGATATAATGGCATATACTACTAATCTTGTAATGGTGTTCATAACTGTTCGTTTTTTGATGATTTATAATTGTTTAATTTGATTCTTATTTTAAATTTTAACCACACTTCGACTCACTTCGGCTCACTTCGACTTCGCTCAGTGACCATCGCTCAGTGACCGACACTCAGTGTGACATTCCTCTTTAATTGTTACGCTGAGCTACTGCTGTTTTTACCGTTTCGTAACTATCCTTTAATGCTTCAAAAACCTTACTTCTAAAGGACTGTCCCATGTCATCTTCTACATCCTCTAACAATGATTTTGCGTCCACGGTTCTACTTGTTTCTTTTTGTAATTTGTCTTTAAAAAGTTCTTTACTTGCTACTTTTAAAAGTGAGTCCACCTCTCTATCAGTAACCGTTGTTTTTTCTGTATTTAAATCTTTTAAAGCTTGAGCAACCACGGCTTTATCAATTACAGCTTCTTCTATGATTGCTTTCTGCTCGTTTTTAGAATTGATAATGTTACTAGTGATGGTTTCGTCTACTTTTTCATCAATTGCTAATTGTGATTTTGTTTGACTTTTCGCAACCGATTTGTAGTTAATAATCTCTGTTTGGTTTTTATTACTTTCTTGTTCAGAACTAGTTTCGGGCTCATTACTTTCTGATGCTAATTTTACCTCTGTAATATCTGTTGTTATAGACTGCTCAACTTTGTTTGTATCTTCTTTTGTGTCTTGTTCTACAATTTGAGGTAAGATTTCTTCAGTATCATTAGTTCCTAAAGTTTGCACAACGACAGTTAGTGTAATTATAACTGCTGCTGCAATTCCCATCCACCAAAACCAAGGGGTTCTGGATTTCTTTTCATCAGCATCTAAACGCTGAGACAGTTTTGCCCAACTCTCTGCCGACGGTTGCAAGCTGCGTTTCTCTAGCTTGTCTTTTAGTTGTTCTTCAAATTTAATTGGTGCCATAACTGCTGTTGTTTAGTTCTTTTATTTTTGCTTGAAGCATTTGTCTTGCCTTAAACAATTGCGACTTTGATGTACCTTCTGAAATATTCAATAAATCTGCAATTTCATGATGCTTGTAGCCTTCTATAGCATACATTACAAATACCATTTTGTAGCCTTCTGGCAGACTATCTATTAACTGCTGAATTTCAGCAACCTCAATATTAGTCTTAATATTATTAGTGTAATCTTGCTCTAAATAATCATCTTCAGAAGCAAACTCAATGTGCTTTTGCTGCCTTAAAAACGAAATGGCTTCTCTAACCATAATACGTCTTATCCAGCCTTCAAAACTACCTTCATTTTTAAATGTTTTTATGTACTTAAAGACCTTAAAGAAACCATTCAACATTACTTCTTCTGCCTTGTGAACATCCTTGATGTAGTACCTACATACACTTAACATTTTTGGAGCGTGCAACTCATACAGCACATGTTGTGCTTCGCGATTATTTTTCGCGGCTCTTTGTATAAGTTTCGTTTCGTTTTTATGAAGCTGAATAACTTTCATTTTGTTGGTTACGATTGCTCTTCTATTTGTATAGACGCAAATATCTTGCTAAGGGTTGTATGGAAAGTAAAATATTTTTTTAAAATAATTTTAATCAATTGATTATATGATGTTTAAATATCTAAAATAATTTAAAAATAAAACTCTTGAATGTCTTTTTTTCACTAAAGTGATTAGAAATAAAAGTTTTAAATATTTGTGCTTGTGATTAATACTTATAATTTTACAAGAAAACTGCTATGAGATACTTTTTCTTCCTTTTTATGATTGCTGCATCTGTTTTAAGTTGCAAAAATGACGACGACCAAGCGAACGAACCAGTAATGTTGTCAGAAAATGTTGAAGTTTATAATGGTGATGCCATTGAGAATAGTTATGTTCTAGCCATAGAAAATGGTGGCACTGCTTCATATTTGTTAAATAAGGAAGGTTTTAAAGTTCATGAATGGACATTTGAACATAATCTGGGTAACGATGTGGAAATTTTGCCTAATGGTAAGTTACTTGGGATATTTAAGCCAGAAAATCCTGAAATTGCATTTGGCGGTTTTGGCGGTATTATAAAAATTTTAAATCCTGACGGAAGTACTGATTGGGAATTCACTTATTCTTCTGTAGATTGGATAGCTCATCACGATGTAGAAATATTACCTAACGGCAATGTGCTATTTATTGTTTGGGAACGAATTACAAGTACTAATGCTGCACAACAAGGAGTAGACACATCTACAACAGATATTTTTCCTGAAGTCTTAGTTGAAGTGAATCCTAGCACTAATCAGATCGTTTGGGAATGGCATAGTTTTGACCACATCATACAAGATCAATTTAGCAACTTACCAAATTATGGGGATGTAAGTGCAAACCCTCAATTGATTGATATTAATTATGATGTTGTAGATAATGGAGATATAATGCATGCTAATGGTATTGACTATGACGAGGACAAGGACGTTATCTACTTAAGTGTTAATTATTACAGTGAAGTTTGGGTTATAGATCATAGTACAACTACTGCTGAGGCAGCAACAAATTCTGGTGGCAACTACAACAAAGGTGGTGATTTACTGTACCGATTTGGAAACCCGACCGCCTATAAAAACACACAAGGAGAACGTCTATTTTTTAACAACCATTTTCCAAATTACTTAGAAGGCAATGATCCAGGCGCTGGCAACATACTCGTTTATGCCAACGGTGTTAACCAGTCTACCGTTTTTGAATTAGACCTGCCTGAAAACTTTACCTTAACACCTAATGTCAACAACGAGCCAAATATTGTATGGAGTTTTACTGACCCTGATTTATATTTTGGGAGAATTTCTGGTGCTGTACGTTTACAAAATGGCAATACCCTTATAACTGAAGGTGACTACGGGTTTTGGGAAGTAACACCGAATAAAGAGGTGGTTTGGAAATATTACGGACAAGGTACACGCTTCTGGAGATGTTACGGTTATTTACCGGACGACGAAGCCATTATAAACTTGGATATTTTCTAAAAATTATTTCTTTCTATCGATTACGTAGTTCACCATAAGCTCTAGTGAAGCTTTGTAAGGAGATTCAGGGTAATTATTGAGCAAGTTTAAGGCTTGTTGATGAAAGTCTTTCATTTTTGAAATGGCATAATCTAACCCTCCATTAGATTTTACAAACTCAATAACTTCGTTTACGCGCTTTTTATCTTTGTTATGGTTTTTTACAGAATTGATTAGCCAAGATTTATCCTTATTAGAACAGTTATTAAGAACATGTATTAAAGGTAAAGTCATCTTCTGCTCTTTAATATCAATACCTGTTGGCTTTCCAATTTTTTCTTCACCATAATCAAATAAGTCATCTTTTATTTGAAATGCCATGCCTATGAGCTCTCCAAATTTACGCATTGTTTCCACCTCAGCTGAATTAGGTTTCACAGACGCTGCTCCCAAACTACAACATGCCGCAATTAACGTTGCCGTTTTCTGACGAATAATATCGTAATAGACATCTTCTGTAATATCAAGTTGTCTAGCCTTTTCAATTTGCAACAGTTCACCTTCACTCATTTCGCGTACTGCTACAGAAATGATTTTTAATAAATCGAAATCATTATTATCTATGGAAAGTAGCAAACCTTTAGAAAGCAAATAATCACCTATTAAAACCGCTATTTTATTTTTCCAAAGTGCATTTATTGAAAAGAAGCCTCTACGTCTATTACTGTCATCCACAACATCATCGTGCACTAAGGTTGCAGTATGTATCAACTCAATAACTGAAGCACCTCTGTATGTTCGCTCACTAACCTCACCATTATTCAACATTTTTGCAACCAAAAACACAAACATCGGTCGCATTTGCTTACCCTTTCTGTTTACAATATAGTAGGTGATTCTATTAAGCAAAGCCACTTTACTCGCCATAGATAAACGAAACTTCTGCTCAAAAAGTTCCATTTCATAGGCAATTGGTTGCTTAATTTGTTCGGTTATTTTCATAAATGCTTATAAAACTTTGCAAAATTACGAATAAAGCCTCTTTTAATCGTTAAAAATTGAATAATGTAAATTTAACACCCATGGTAAACAAATATTTGTAACTTTAAACAATTAATCTAAAAACAAACTTTATGAAAAAAATTACTTTACTAATGGCATTAGTCTTTTCCTCTGGTCTAATGTTTGGACAAGTCTTATCGGAGGATTTTGAAGGTGGTTTGTCATTACCAGCAGGTTGGACAATAAACGATATTGCTGGTGGTGGAGACGTATGGACTTTTGCTACAGGTGGTGAAGCTGTTGGGTTTACTCCTCCAAATACTATTTATTATGATAATGGTTTATTTGGTAATTATGCTTTGTTTGATAGTGATGGTATTGGAAACAATGGAGTTGCTGAAAATGCTGCTCTAGAAAGCCCTGTTTTTAATGTGTCTGCTGCATCTATTGTAATTTTAGATTTTAATCATGGATTTACCACGGGTTACGGTGGGCAAGCATTTGTTGAAGTTTACAATGGAACTACTTGGGTACAAGTGGATTCTTACTCTGCAGCTAGTGATTTTGGTGCTGTACAAATAGATGTATCTACCGAATTAGCAGGTGTATCTAACGCTCAAGTTAGATTTAGATGGGTTGGTGACTGGTCTTGGGGCTGGGCAGTAGATAATGTTGTAGTCTCTGCACCTACTTGTGCTGATCCAAACACTTTTGTTGTTGGCCCTAATGGAGTCACAAGCACTAGTTTTGACATTGCTTGGACAGATCCTAATGGTGGTGGTACTGTATTTGATATAGAATGGGGGGTTCAAGGTTTTTTACCTGGATTAGGAACAATGGTTAATGACCTAGCAGCTACTAACTATGATTTTACAGGTTTAACGCCTGACACAGCTTATGAATTTTATATTACGGCTAATTGTACTGGTGGCAATGGAGATAGTAACGAAATAGGTCCGATTTCTTTCTTATCTGGTTTTGATTGTACTACCTATACTGTACCATTTATGGAAGTATTTGACAATTCTAATGCTTTTGCTAGCTGCTATACCACGGAAGATGTTGATGGTGATACCCTTTCTTGGATTTCACAACAAGATTTAGATCTTGATGGTGATACGGTTAATGAAACATTTGCAACAAATGCTAATGGTGATGTAGCAACTACACCTATGAAAAATGATTGGTTAATAGGACCTGCTATTTCTTTAACGGCTGGCACTAATTATGAAGTTACCACAAAATTCAATGTTTTTGGAGGTACACCAAATGCTAGTTTAGAAGCTTTTATTTTAGACGCACCTAATTCTGGTGCTACACAAGTAGCTACACTTTTTTCTAACACAGGAATAGTTACGCAAGGGGCTTTTGAAACATTAGAAACAATGGCCTACGAAGAAATCAATACTTTCTCCGTTGGAATGTCTGGTGACTATTATATAGCTTACCGATCATTTGGTGCTGGTGGATCTGGTTTTGTTCTTATGTTTGATTCAAATATTCAAGAATCCTTAAGTATAGATGAGTTCGATCAAAATACATTTACTCACAACTACAATAAAGACTTAGAAACATTAACTTTAGAGTCTTCTACCTTAACAATGACCAATATCGAAATCTACTCAATATTAGGACAAAATGTGATTTCTAAACCGTTATCTAGTACTAGAGAGGTTATAGACGTTGCATCATTAAATGATGGTATTTACCTAGCAAAGGTATTTGCTGATGGTGGTTCTAAAACTATTAAGTTTGTGAAGAACTAAAAAAAGTAAAGTTTAAATAAATAAAAAAGCGGCATACTTCGGCTACGCTCTGTAACCGTAAGCCGCTTTTTTTATGCTTTATTTTTATTGGCCAACTGACCACAAGCTGCATCAATATCCTTGCCTCTGCTTCGTCTTACCGTTACTGTTATATTATTAGCTTCAAGTGTGTTCACATACACATCCAAAGCTTTAGAATCTGCTTGTTGAAATTCACCATCATCAATTGGGTTGTATTCAATCAGATTCACTTTACTAGGCGCAAACTTGCAAAACTCAACCAAAGCATCTACATCTTTTTGTTTATCATTAATGCCTTTCCAAACCACATATTCGTAAGTAATTCTATTCTTCGTTTTGGTATACCAATACTCTAATGCTTCTCTCAAATCTTTTAAAGGAAAGGTTGCATTAAAAGGCATTATAGATGTCCTCACCTCATCAATAGCCGAGTGTAAGGAAACCGCTAGTTTAAATTTAACATCATCATCTGCCATTTTCTTTATCATTTTTGGCACTCCAGATGTAGATACTACAATTCGTTTTGGTGACATTCCTAAACCTTCAGATGAAGTAATTTTGTCTATCGCTTTAAGCACGTTATTATAATTCATCAGAGGCTCTCCCATTCCCATGAAAACAATATTACTTAATGGCCTGCCATGATACAATCTACTTTCTTTATCTATAGCAACAACTTGGTCATAAATTTCATCTGGATTTAGGTTACGCATACGCTTTAACCTTGCAGTAGCACAAAATTTACAGTCTAAACTACACCCAACCTGAGAAGACACGCAAGCTGTTGTGCGCGTTGAAGTTGGTATTAATACAGATTCTACAATTAAATCATCATGTAATCTCACCGCATTTTTTATCGTTCCATCAGAGCTACGCTGCATCTGATCTACTTTTATATGGTTAATTACAAAATTATCCTCAAGCATTTGACGCGTTTGCAAAGATATGTTAGTCATATCCTCAAAACTATGAGCCGACTTTTGCCATAACCATTCATATACCTGATTTCCCCTAAACGCTTTATCTCCTTGCTTTACAAAGAAATCTCTTAATTGCTCTTTAGTTAAGGCTCGTATGTCTTTCTTTTTAACTTCCATATATTACAAAAATAGGTATTTGTAACCGCATTTTGTTTGAAACAAAAAACCTCTACTCTTTATTTACCTAATTGAGTAGAGGTTTAAATTATTTTAAAATCCTTAATTAGATGATTAACATAGCATCACCATATGAATAGAATCTATATTTTTCCTTAACAGCTTCTTCATAAGCACGTTTTACAAAATCATGACCTGCAAATGCTGAAATCATCATTAACAATGTGGATTTAGGCGTATGAAAATTGGTAATCATACAATTAGCTACACTAAAATCATATGGCGGAAAGATAAACTTATTTGTCCATCCTTCATATGGATTTAACCTACCGTTAGAAGACACAGAGCTTTCTATAGTACGCATAGATGTTGTACCTACAGCACATACACGTTTTTTATTCTCTATACCTCTATTTACAATATCGGCTGCGCTTTGGCTAATCATTATTTCCTCGCTATCCATTTTGTGCTTAGAGAGGTCTTCCACCTCAACAGGGTTGAATGTCCCAAGACCAACATGAAGCGTAACTTCTGCCATCTCAACACCTTTTATCTCTAAACGCTTTAACAAATGCTTAGAAAAATGCAAACCAGCCGTTGGTGCCGCTACTGCTCCTTCGTTTTTTGCATATATGGTTTGGTAACGCTCTTCATCTTCTGGTTCTATACTTCTTTTAATATACTTTGGAAGCGGAGTTTCACCTAATTCTGTTAACTTTCTTCTAAAATCATTGTAAGAGCCATCGTATAGGAAACGTAATGTACGCCCTCTAGATGTAGTATTATCTATGACCTCAGCCACTAAAGTTTCATCATCACCAAAGTAAAGTTTATTACCAATTCTAATTTTACGTGCAGGATCAACTAAAACATCCCAAAGGCGTTGCTCTTGGTTTAATTCCCTTAGTAAGAAAACTTCAATACGTGCACCTGTTTTTTCCTTGTTACCATACAATCTAGCAGGAAAAACCTTGGTGTTATTCATTATCATCACATCACCTTCATCAAAATAATCAATAACATCTTTAAAAAGTTTGTGCTCGATAGTTTGATTAGCTCTGTTTAAAACCATTAACCTAGACTCGTCTCTGTGTTCTGCAGGGTGCTCGGCTAATAATTCTTCTGGAAGGTTAAAATTAAAGTTTGATAATTTCATTTGAAAATGTTTATTGATTTCTAAAGTCAAATGGAATCTTTGTTGTTTTAATAATGATTTGCATTATGTTAAATCATTATTTATACAAGTCGATTTCATTTGTGAATGTTTATTTTTTTGAGGTTGCAAATATACAATCTCAAAACAGGCCTTGTCAAGTAATTAGTGGTTTATTTTATTTTGAACCCAATAGTACTCAAGTCTTCCCAAAATTTTGGATAAGATTTACTTACCACTTCAGCATCATTGATTTTAAGGTTAGTCTTTAATCCCAAAGGAGCGAATGCCATGGCCATTCTGTGATCATTATAGGTATCAATAGACACATCACTTTTAATAAAATCTGATTTACTTAAATGCAAAGACTCATTTGTGATTTTTACTTCTGCACCCAACTTTTCTAATTCAGTTTTTAGTGCTACCAATCTATCAGTCTCCTTAATCTTTAATGTATGTAAACCCGTTAAATAGCATTCTAATCCCAATCCGAATGCTGTTACAGCAATAGTTTGAGCTATATCTGGCGCATTGCTTAAATCTAAATTAATTGATGATTGACGATTGACGATTGACGATTTTTGTAGTGTTATAGTATTGTTTTCAAATGTCGAAGTAACACCAAATTGTCTGTAAATTTCAGTTAATACAGCATCTCCTTGAAGTGAATCTTTTTTATAAGAAGACAATATTATTTTTGTTCCTATTTCACTTAAAGCAACTATACTATAGAAATATGAAGCAGAAGACCAGTCTGACTCAACCGTTAATGTTTGTGGTTTTATTTCTGATTTTTTTGGTTTTACTTTAATGATGTTATTCGTAAACTTAGTCTCAATTCCTATTTCGTTTAACAATTGTAGTGTCATTTTTATATAGGGAACAGAGGTTACTTTGCCATCTAAGGTAAGCTCTAATCCGTTTTCTAATTTTGATGCAATAAGCAATAAAGCCGAAATATATTGACTACTAACATTTGCCGTTAGAGCAACCTTAGAATTTGTTAATTTTTTTCCCTTAATCTTAAGTGGTGGAAAACCATCATTTTCTAAATATTGAATATCTGCACCTAATTCTTTAAGAGCCTCAACAAGAATTCCTATTGGACGTTCTTTCATTCTAGAAGAGCCTGTTAAAGTGACTTCTCTATCTTTTTGAACGGAAAAATAAGCTGTTAAAAAACGCATGGCAGTACCTGCATGATGGATATCAATTATTTCATCATCTGAAGACAATGCTTTTTGCATTAATACTGAATCGTCTGAGTTAGACAAGTTATCAATATTTATTTGAGGATATAAGGCTTTTAATAAGAGGAGACGGTTAGATTCACTCTTAGAACCCGTAATTATAACTGACGATTTGCTATTAAGTATTGATGATTTTTGAAGTTTGATATTCATGTAATTTTCTTTCTTAAGCAGAAACAAAACTACTTCAATTTTTCATTATTATGGTGCCTATCATGGTCGCGTTTTGTCTTTTTGTTCATTTTTTTATCAAAAGAAGCCTGTAGATCTATACCTGTTTGGTTGGCTAAACATAACACCACAAAAACCACGTCGGCTAATTCTTCGCCTAGGTCCTTATCTTTATCACTTTCTTTTTCACTTTGCTCTCCGTAACGTCTGGCAATAATACGCGCTACCTCACCAACTTCTTCAGTAAGTTGTGCCATATTGGTCAGCTCATTAAAGTATCTTACACCATGTTCTTTAATCCAATTATCTACTTCCTGTTGGGCATTTTTGATATTCATAGCTAGGCTTTTGTTAAGACGATTTGTTCTAATTGTTTTTCAACTGATTTTGAAAAAAAATCCTTAAAAGTTTTATAATCTTCGGGCTGAATAAGTGTGCTTTTTATTTCTAATTCCAGTCTCAATTGAAGGTATTTCCCATTTTCTTTTAAAAGATAGAGGAATTTAGCTGCACCATAATTAAATTCTAATGCTTCACTCTTTGGTAATGATTCAACACTGTAACCATTTGGCAACATGATATTAACTAAATAAGTATCCTTAAAAGGATAAATAAAATCTATAGGATATTGTCTTTCTTCGAGCTTAAAAGGGTTTTCTTCTTCAGTTAAAAACAATAGAGGTGAAAAATAAATTTTGTCTCCTATTTGATCTAAGCCATCTGGCAATTCATATTCGTAGCTGACTTTTATTGGATTACGAATATCTTCAATATTTTCGATATTTAGATTATTGACCTCGAGCCCACCTTTACCTGATTCAATGTTTTTAATTTTATCCTCATTACTCATTAATGCATATTTTTTTCTATAATTTAATGCTAAATAAGAAGTGTGCTTTTCATTTAAGTTTCCTGAAACTGATAAGTCATCATTTATTTTTATATTTAACATTGATGATTGTTCAGAGATACTCGTTGGTCTAATATCTACCCAAGATGAAGTTCCATCATCATTTACTAATCTGCCCTGCCAATTAAGAGTTCTTTGAGGTAAGACATTATTGCTACTGTATTGCTCAGTAGCATCTATGTAAAAAGATTTTTCGCCTATTTGCACTGAGCATATTACATAATTAAAGCCATTTAAACTAGGGAAAAGGGGTATACCATTGTCTCTTGTACTTATGAGAACTGGCACCGCATTTAAACCAAGTGACTTTAGCATTGATATTACCAAAAGATTAATATCTGCAACGTTACCCTCTCCATCCTTGAAGGCAGATCTTACACCTTTTTGAGCATATTTACCAAAATTTCCATTCCATTTTACTTTGGATTTAACGAAATCTTCTACTAAAAATACTTTCTCCAAATCATTTTCTTTATCAGACAATAGACTTACAAGACCGTTTAACTCTTCTTTGTAAAAATTAAATTCCTTTAGTTGTCTCCCAAAGCTTTCGTTATCATATATAGTTTTAGAGACTTTTTCCCAATTGGTTGTAAATTCTTTTGTAATTATTTTATTAGCATTTAAAATAGCTGTCAACTCTAAACTCATTTTACTCCTGTAATTACTCATATTACCAGAAAAAGCTTCAGACTTTAAGCCCGGAATATTATTTTCACTTATTGAAATAATATTTGTCTTATAGTCAAATGGTATCGTATTATTTTTAGAAGAAACATTAACTTTTGGTTGATATTTTGCCCTTAGATTCATCCTCTTATTATAAATATAATATTCAGGTGTTACTATTTTTACATCTAACTTTTTAATCGGTATATCATGTTGAAAAACAACATCGTCTATACGTATAAATGGAGATATAATCTTATACCTATACTCAATTACACTCCCTTCGTTAATATTAGGCATAGTAAAAGAGTTTATTTTTGTGAATTCGTTATAATCTTCTTCGAATTCGCCCTCTTTACCCAATTTATCCTTTTCAATTTTTCCGTCTACTAAATTATAAGTATATGCTTTGATTCCAGATACTTTTTCAACATTACCTCCATCTCCTTTATACAAATAGATTTTTTTTGTTGCCCAATCAAAACCTTCCTTATTGTATATTTTTACACGCTCATGTATTTCACGCTCTTGAACAAAACCTTCAGCCTTTGTAAAGAAAAAGTTAACCTCTTCTTTTTTATATAAGATTGCAGCAGCAACTGAAGAGTCTATAGTATAAAATTTTTCTTGAAGCTCAGCTCTTGAAATGTCTCCAAAATCATAATCTTGTGTATAGATTGAAGAGCATATTAAAAGAGCTAAAAAAGTAAAAATTGATATTTTCATTTTGTAATAATTTATTAAACACATTAAGTTTATGTAGAATTAAGATTTAAGTAAAACTATTTTTGCCTTATCGTTTTTAACTATTTCCTTTCTGAAGTCCCTAAAGGCATTATAATCTTCTTTACTATAACTTCCCTTATTTAAAATATAGGTTCTCGAATATTTTATTTTGTTTTCTTCTAATTCTTCAATATTAAATCGATATGTACCGAATTTTGTTTCCATATTTAAGCCTTCAGACATAGCTTCTACTTTTATGCCTTCGGGCAACTGAATAATGAACTCATCTGTATCTTTAAATGAGCGATCTATTTCGAAATTCAATTTTCTATCAGAATATCTTGGTGGAATATATGTGACTTTATTAAAAAAGTTAGGTTGAAAAATAAGTCTTTCACCTGTTTTAGTGGCATAATTTGTAGCTGAAAGTTTTATACTTTCTTTAAAAATAATTTTTTCTTTATCATTTTCAATGTTTATTTCATTTATATCTAAGTTATTGATATTACCCCAATATTCTTTATAATAAAGATCTTGGTCGCGTTGGTTTTTATTTTCTAGACCTTGATGCAAGCTGTATTGAAATCCTGTAGAATTGATATTTACTTCTGCACTAAAATTACCATCAGAATCAAGATTTATGAATGCGGTGGTTTTCTGCACACTATCATCGGCATAGTATATTTTAGTGTGAACAATCTCACCTCCATCTGGTTTCACTAGCAAAACGTCTCTATCATCTGTAAAACCTGCGGTAAATCCAAAAGGGTTGGTTTGACTTGTGCACTCTAAAAAAATATTCTCATCCTCATTAGGCACGCATAAAATAACATGATTGCCCTCTATATTTGAAAACTCTTTATCTAAATTTCTAATACTCTTACCTCCATAAACTACAGTATAGTATGAAGATACGTCTACAGCATCTAAAAGTGCCTTGGTGTAATTTGTTAAACCTTTGCAATCAGCATACCCAAGCTTATCCACATTACTTGCCAACATGGGTTTCCAACCTCCAATACCAACCTGTATACTAATATATCTTGTTTTGTTTTGCATATATTGATATACCAACTTTGCACGTTCAATCTTATCCTCTATGCCTGCCGTAAGAGTTCTAACTTCATTTATTGTAGATTCTGGTATATCATCTGTTCCTACCAACAACCTATCATACATCCATTTTCCGAAATCTATCCAATTATTATTAACCCCATCTACTCCCATCATATCAAACTTTTTTAGTGCCACTTTGTATTTAGGCAAAAGGCTTTGAAGTTCTGGGGTGTAAACTTCATAATTTAAAGCTTTAATATTTTTTGCAACAAAATGGTGTTCTGAAATTTCTTCGATATTAAAATCTTCAAAATTTTCTTTTTTAACTTTCAAAGGAATGTTATTGTCATTCAGTATCTCATATTCAGAGTACTGTACGCTTAAATAATGACCATCTACAGGATACCAGTTTCTAAAAAATGCTGTGTTTTTGTAAATAACCTCTGAAGTATATTCTACAGTATATGGATAATTAAGCGGAATGTAGTCTAAATACTTTACACGATCATCCTCATATATTGAAAAATCGCTTACTGCACTTGCATCCTTAAAATCACGCTCCTTGAATCTCTTTATTTCTTTACCAAATTTATCGTAAATCTGAGCTTCTATATTTTTTATATCAGTAAACTCATCATAAAACTGTACAGCATCTCTATGTTTGTCGCCATATTTATTAAAAACTGTTACAATTCGTTTTGTAATGACGCTCAATTCATTAAAATCTATAATATTGATTGTTTTTTTATCATATCGCACTACCGCATTAGCCTTAGTTTTTAATTCTATCGGAATTGAGTTGGATTTATATAGTTCTTCGGATTGCGAAAAACCAGCAATGGTAAAAAAAAGAGATACTGCTAAAAGAAAATGTTTTATACAGGGCATTGATTAATTGAATTGAATGGGGTCACAATATAAAAAGTAAAATCAGCCTATCAAATATTTTATGTCTTAAAATCCTTACAGTAAGCTAATAATCGATAAACTAATTTTTTCAATAAGTTATGATACTATTCCCTGTTTTTTGAATCAATAATTATGGTAACAGGACCATCGTTAATTAGGTGTACTTTCATATCCGCACCAAACTCTCCAGTTTGCACATTTTTACCCAAATTATTTCGCAAGCATTCAACGAAGTTTTCATATAATGGAATTGCTACGTCTGGTTTAGCAGCTTTGATATAGCTTGGCCTATTTCCTTTTTTTGTGCTAGCATGCAATGTGAACTGACTTACGACGATGACCTCCCCATCGATATCAATCAAAGATCTGTTCATAATATTACTATCGTCGGGAAAAATGCGAAGATTTGCTATTTTATTGCACAACCAATCTATATCTTCTCGGGTATCTTCATCAACTATCCCAAGCAAAATCAATAGTCCTTTTTTAATAGATGCTACGTTGGCATTATCTATAACCACAGAAGCTTTTGACACTCTTTGGATTACAACTCTCATTCCTTATCCCAATTATCGGTTCTGTAATGTTCGTCTTCACCTTCTAAAATCTGAATGTAACTTCTATATCTAGAGTAAGAGACTTCATCTTTTTCCAAAGCATTTTTCACCGCACATTTTGGTTCATTGATGTGCAAACAATTATTGAACTTACACTCTTGTTTTAACGCAAAAAACTCAGGAAAATAATCACCTACTTCCTCCTTTTCCATATCAACAACACCAAAACCCTTAATACCAGGAGTATCTATGATTTTTGCATCAAAACTTAAATCGAACATCTCTGCAAAAGTTGTAGTATGTTGCCCTTGCATGTGTTGCTCAGATATTTCTTTGGTTTTAAGGTCTAAGGATGGTTCTATGGCATTAACCAAAGTAGATTTACCTACTCCTGAATGACCAGAAAACATACTCACCTTACCTGTCATTAAAGCTTTTACCTTATCAATATTCTGACCCGTTGCTGCAGATATCTCAATGCATTCATAACCTATTGATCTGTATACACTCTGTAAATATTTAACTTCAAGCAACTTTTCTTCATCATAAGTATCTATCTTATTAAACAATAAAATAGTCTTTATGGAATAAGCTTCAGCAGTTACCAAAAAACGGTCTATAAAACTTGTAAACGTTGGAGGATTATCTATAGTAACCAATAGAAATACTTGGTCTATATTGGCTGCAATAATATGAGTTTGCTTAGACAGGTTTACTGATTTACGAACTATGTAATTGGTTCTTTCCTCAATACGGTTTATAACTCCTGTTTCTGCATTATTTTTAGTCTCTACCTCAAACTGAACGTTATCTCCTACGGCAATTGGATTGGTACTTTTAATACCTTCAAGCCTAAACTTTCCCTTAATTCTACACTCATAAAATTTACCGTTCATTGTTTTAACGGTATACCAACTTCCGGTAGATTTATAAACTGTTCCTGTCATTTAGCAATTAAATATTAGCAAAGTAACAACTTTTCAGCTAAAAACCTTTACTTTGATACGTTCACAAAAACCAATACAATGAAAAAAAATTTATTATTAGCAGTAGCCATTATAGTAGGCTTTATTTCATTTTCTTTCATCAACAAGGAAAATGGAAAGGATGAAAAACCAACAAACCAAGTTGAGTACAAAGTGATTACTAGTGTAGAATCAATAGTCCCAAATGGACTAGGTCGTTCTAGACTTATATCTTCTAGTGTTGATAGAGATTATTCGGAATTTACTTCTGAACAAACTGAAGATGATAATACCAGAAACAAATCGAAAAGAAAGGACATTCGCGTAAAAGATTTTGAAGAAACTAAGCTTCTTAACTTTTATAATCTAGGTGGTATTCGTTTTCAAAATATCGTTGCCAATGATGCACTTGTGGCTTCTAAATTAACAGCGATGGGTGATGAAGGTTGGGAGCTTGCCTTTGTAGTTAGCTCTTCTGAAAGTGATGCTGGTACTAATGATGGACAAGGTATTTTTGTAACCAGATATATCTTTAAAAGACATGTACAGTAATTAAAACATAAAAAAGGCTCGCCATGGCGAGCCTTTTTTATGACTAATGTTTAATAATTTCTTCTTGATGATTAATGGACTCTTGGTGAATGGCCTTAAACATTCTGAGAATAAATTCTTCGCTTAAATTCTTCTCCTCTCCTTCAAGAATCATTTTGCCCAAAATTTCATTCCAACGTTTGTTTTGCAACACTGCAACATTGTGTTGTTTTTTTAATCTCCCAATATCATCAGCCACTTGCATACGCTTGCCCAAAATTTCTATAAGCTGATGGTCTATGACATCTATCTTGGTTCTCAAAGTATTGATCTTATTCTTAAATTCCGCAGCTTCACCAACCTCTTTTCTGATACGTAAATCTTCAGTATATTTTATTAAAGTTTCAGGCGTAATTTGTTGTGCCGCATCGCTCCAAGCATTATCAGGATCGTGATGGGTTTCTATCATTAAGCCATCATAATTTAGGTCTAATGCTGTTTGACTTAAATCGAAAATAATATCTCTGCGACCTGCTATGTGTGAAGGATCTAAAATTAATGGTAAATCTGGGAAACGACTTTGCAAGTCTACCGCTATTTGCCACTCAGGATTATTTCTGTAACGTGTTTTCTCGTAGGTCGAGAATCCTCTGTGAATTACTCCTAAATTCTTAATATCGTTAGTGTAAAAACGTTCAACAGCACCTAACCATAAAGATAAATCTGGATTAACAGGGTTTTTAATCAAAACAGGTTTATCTGTTCCTTTTAAAGCATCTGCAATATCTTGTACAATAAATGGACTAACTGTTGTACGCGCACCAATCCATAGAATGTCTACATCATGCTTTAAAGCCAGTTCTACATGATTAGCATTTGCGACTTCTGTAGTAATGAGCATACCTGTTTCTTCTTTAGCCTTTTGAAGCCATTTTAAACCGAGCGCTCCTACCCCTTCAAAATTACCTGGACGTGTTCTTGGTTTCCATATACCTGCTCTAAAAACAGTGGCGTCACTATCTTTTAATTGATGTGCTATTTTTAAGACTTGTTCCTCCGTTTCAGCACTACAAGGACCTGCAATAACTAAAGGGTGATCCAAATTAAATGCATCTAACCAGTTCCTTAATTCTTTCTTGTTTTCCATTTTACTATTATTCTTCTTTTTCTAAATTTTTATTTTATTCCGTTCAAAATATACTTAATATGATTTGTGGCTTCCATCTCCTTAAAAATTGCTTCAAAATCATCCTCTTGCATCAATTTCTTGAAATGCTTTAGGTTGTCAATATATTCGTCTAATGTTTCTATGACATTAGTTTTATTCTGTTTAAAGATTGGTGTCCACATCGCTGGCGAACTTTTTGCCAAACGAACGGTGCTCGCAAAACCACTTCCTGCCATATCAAAAATATCGCGTTCATTTTTCTCTTTTTCTATTACTGTTTTCCCTAACATAAACGAACTAATGTGGGACAAATGCGATACATAAGCAATATGTTTGTCGTGCGCTTTAGGATTCATATATCGAATACGCATTCCTAAATCAGTAAACAGTTTTAAGGCCTTTTCCTGAAGCTTGAAGGCTGTTTCTTCAACTTCACAAATAATATTAGTCTTGTTGTTATACAAATTATGAATTGCCGCCTCTGGACCGGAAAACTCAGTACCAGCAATAGGATGTGCTGCTAGAAAGTTTCTACGCTTCGGGTGATTTTTAACCTTAAGACAAATATCTTCTTTTGTTGAGCCGACATCAAACACAATAGCTTCATCCGAAATTAGATCTAGCACTTTTGGCACTACTTCTAAAGTTGCGTCAACAGGTATGGCAACAATGACGGTATCTGCCTGCTTTAAATTATCAAAATTTGCCTTATGGTCTATAATACCTAAAGATTTAGCTTTCTCTAAATGTGTTTCATTTTTATCTATCCCGTAGATAACACAATCTGGATTTTGCTTTTTGATATCTAAGGCAAAACTTCCACCTATTAATCCTACTCCTATGACAAAAATATGTTTCATAAACCTAAATTCTAGCTATCGCTTCTTTTATTATTTCTTCTGATGTACACAGAGAAAAACGCACATAACCTTCTCCATTACTTCCAAAAACTGTTCCTGGCGTTATAAAAATAGAATGTTCTTTCAGTACCAAATCTGTGAACTCTTCAGACTTTAAATGTGGTGGTAATTTTGCCCAAACAAACATACCTGTAGCATACTTGTCATAAGTACAGTTTAAAGCCTCTGCCAATTTCCAGATCAGCACCCGCCTTTGTTCGTAAACACTATTTAAACTTACAAACCACATGTCTGAACATTTTAAGGCTTCTATTGCTCCTTTTTGAATACCATAAAACATCCCAGAATCCATATTACTTTTTACCTTTAGCACTGCGCTTAAATGCTCGTAGCTACCAATCAACATTCCAACTCTCCAACCTGCCATATTAAAGGTTTTACTAAATGAATTCAATTCTAAACACACCTCTTTTGCGTAGTTGTAACGCATGATGCTTATTGGTTTTTTGTTTAGAACAAAGCTGTATGGATTATCGTTTACGATTAAAATATTATGACGCCTTCCAAAAGCTATTACTTCATCATAAAACTTGTTTGGTGCATTAGCACCTGTTGGCATGTGTGGATAGTTAATCCACATAATTTTGACCTTACTTAAATCCAACCGCTCTAAAGCAACAAAGTCTGGCAACCAATGATTGTCTTCTAACAAATCGTAAAAAATTGGTTTTGCTTCTAATAACTTACTGACTGCCGAATAGGTTGGGTAACCAGGATTTGGAATCAACACCTCATCACCTGGATTTAAGAAAGCCATTGAGATATGCATAATACCTTCCTTACTTCCCAAAAGAGGCAACACTTCCGTCTGACCACTTATATTAACCTGGTATCGTTTTTTATAGAAATTAGCTATCTCTTCTCTTAGTTCTGGCAGACCCTGGTAACTCTGATATTTGTTGGCTCCCTCCTCATCTAAACTATCCTTTAGGAGCATTGTAGCTTTAAAAGGAGGCTCTAAATCTGGACTACCAATACCAAGATTTATAATGGGCTTTCCTTGTGAACGTAAAAACTCAACTTCTCTTAATTTTTTAGAAAAATAGTATTCTTCAACGTGTTTTAAACGGTTGGCTACTTCAATCATGTTTTTGCATTTTTATATTCACCTAACACTTTAAAATTTTGAGCCATAATTTGCATAATGGCATAGGCCTTTTCGTAATCCTTGTAATCATCAAAAGTAACGTCCACAAAGAAGGCATACTTCCATGGTGTATCAATTTTTGGTAAGGATTGTATTTTAGTTAGGTTTAGTTTACAATCACTCATTACATTAAGTATAGTCGCTAAGCTACCACGTTTATGGTCTAATTCAAACTTTAAGGACGCCTTATTTATTCCTCTTTTTTCAGGATTATCATTTTTACGCATTACAATGACAAAGCGTGTTTCGTTATGCTTTATGGTTTGTATGCTCTCAGCCAAAATATCCAATTTATATAAACTCGCAGCATTTTTGCTTGCTATAGCTGCAATTCCTTCAATATTACCATCAGCTATTTGTTTAGCAACATCAGCCGTGTCTTTAGCTTCTACTAACTTAATGTGCGGATAATCTTTAAAGAACTCTTTACACTGCAACAATGCCATTGGATGCGAATGCACTTCGTTTATAGTTGCTAAAGTTTCACCTTTAAGGGCTAATAAATTATGCTGAATATCTAAATAGTACTCACCTACAACACTCAAATTATGCTTATCGATCAATGCGTAATTGGGAATGATTGAGCCTGCAATAGAATTCTCTAACGCCATTACCATACTGTCAGTTTGCCCCTGCAATAAATTTTCTACAGCACTATCAAAAGATAGGCACTCAATGACTTCTGTTTTTGAACAGAAGTATTTTTGAACCACTTCGTGATGAAATGACCCTCTTATTCCCTGTATGGCTATTGGTTTTCTCATAACAAAAAAAGTCTCGAATAAATCGAGACTTTTTAAACTTATATTTTACAACTAAAACATACTAAGCCTCGTTTCTTTCGTTAAAAAAGAAATAAAACCAGTTATAATATGTTCTTACTGTTTGTATCATTATTTTGTTTGGCTAATGTAATTAATATTTTTAAAAATCAAAATTGTCATTTGTTCTTTTTTGAGGTTGCTATAAAATTTTAAAGATTTTATAATAAACCATGTACGCTGTTAGATATTATTTATTTTTACTCAAATATTCTAGAGTATGTCTATTGAAGTCAAAAACATTTCAAAATTATATAAAGATCAAAAAGCACTAAACGATGTTTCGTTTAAAGTAAATGATGCTGAAATTGTAGGCTTTTTGGGCCCAAACGGTGCAGGTAAATCTACCATGATGAAAATCCTCACGACTTACATCAGAGCTTCTGAAGGTGATGCCAAGGTAAATGGATTTGATGTCGCCAAGGACAAAAAGAATGTGCAAAAAAGTGTAGGCTACTTACCTGAGCACAATCCATTATATACAGACTTGTATGTTAGAGAATATCTAAACTTTAATGCCAATGTTTATGGCATACCAAAATCTAGAATCGATGATGTCATTGAGCTGACTGGTTTATCACCAGAAGCCCACAAAAAAATAGGACAACTCTCAAAAGGATACAGGCAGCGAGTTGGCCTGGCAAATGCCCTATTACACAATCCTGATGTGTTGATTTTAGATGAACCTACAACAGGTTTAGATCCAAACCAATTGGTAGATATCAGAAATCTTATCAGGAATATCGGTAAGGAGAAAACCGTCTTTTTATCTACACATATTATGCAAGAGGTCGAGGCGATGTGTGATCGTGTTATTATCATTAATAAAGGTGAAGTTGTTGCCGATAAATATTTGAAAGATCTGAGAGAAGGACAAGAGCAAGTGATTATTGTGGAGTTTGATTATCGTGTAGAAGACACCTTTTTACTAAGATTGCCAAAAGTAAGCGCGGTAAAAAATCCTGATGGCTTTATCTATGAAATTACCTTTTCTACCAAAGAAGATATGCGTTCTCATGTTTTTGATTTTGCACATGATAACAAATTAAAAATTCTTCAGTTGAATCAAAAAAACGCGAGTTTAGAAAGTTTGTTTAGAGAACTGACGAGTTAAATTTTGGAAGTTATCTTAGAATTTCTGAGCGGTATATTTATTGAGGCACTGCCTAATATCGTAAAATATCTTGGCGCTACTTTTAAATGGCTTTTTTATTTAGGCAAGAAGCCTTTTACAACTATTTTACAAGAGGAATGGAATAGGAGGCTTGGATTATTTGTAATTGTTTTAACTATAGTAATAATCGTGAATCTAAGCTATTCAAAAAACAACTGACCAGTGTAAATACGTTCTACATCTACAATTGGTGGTTCATTTACTGAAATCAGATTTCCAGTTCCTCTTAAGATGCCTGTGAGTGACAATTGCGGATTTACAATCATGTCATTACTACCTCTGTGATTAACCTCTACATGTTGCGCTATTAAATTCTCACCTTCAAAACGTCCAGAACCCGAGAAAAACCCAACAAACAAATTTTCAACTTCACCATCAATGTAATACGATGAAATGTTGTTAGATATGATATCTAAATTTTCAGAATCTAGAGACAGCCTAAAATCACCAACGGTAAAATCTACATTCTCGTTAAAGTCTTCAGAAATCAAGATCAAATCTTGAAAAGCTAACACACCATTAGATGACACCTCATACTGTGAAGAAGTTCTTATTTCTGTAAGATTTGGCGCTTCGACATAAATTTTTGTAATGCCATAGTCCCTTACATAGTTACATGTGTTATCATCGGTAAGTACTAATCTATTACCAATGACCTCAACCCTTACATCGTTGACTAAATTTTCTCCAGTTTCAACAGTGACTTTGTATTCTGGTGCTTCAGTGATGATTAACTCTATATCCCTGTTTACCAAAATTCTTTCAAAACCAGCAATATCTACCTCCTGCTGAATGATATTACCTGAAGTTTGAAAACAATCATTAGCGTCTTCGCTATTGCAAGCAAAAACTAGAAAAACCAATAAATAAACTATTTTCTTCATATCTAAAATAGATTCCTGCCTCACTTCGACTTCGCTCAGTGACCAACTCAGGAATGACAAATTTACAATCTTACACCTACACCAAATTCAACAGCCTCGGCTTTTGCACCATGCGATTTTAAGGTGATGGCGCCAAAAAATTTCTTTCCAAAATAACGTTTTAAACCAATCCTTAAATACGTTCTTCCTTCAAAATCAAAAGGATAATACACATAATAGCCAATTTGTGATTCAATAGACATTTTATTGATAAACAACTCGTGCCCAACAAACAATCCAACTCGTTTGTAATCTTCGTCTCCGCTAACATCCAACTCTGGAAAAGAGACCGATTGATAATAGATGAGTTCTTCTAAAAAATTGGAAAAAAAGACGTCGGCACCAAATTGGATGGCACTGACATGACTTAGGCGTTTATCTGCATAAGCGGATAAAATATAAAATGGAAATTGTCCGCTACCAATAATATCACTCTGATTAATACCACTTCTAAAAGCTATATTATACTTTATCCGCTCTGTAAATTTCTCATCAGTAAGATTATCTATATATTCCGCTTCTTCTTCATCCAAGCTATAGGTCACCCCTAAATTAAAGGTCATAGAATTTACACTAGTGTTTGGTGCTTTTACGTTAGCATTTGAGTAATGCACCAAAGCCAAACCTCCTTGCAAACCAAACCGATTAAAAAGACGTTCCTTCTTATAATTTAGCATCACATAGGTAGAGCTCAATAAATGAGAGCCGAAAGCTATGTTCTTGTGATTTTGAATCTTATCGTAAGGATTGGTATTATAAGCAATCCCTTGCCCAATTCTAAACATTAAGTGGCGCTTAATAAAGTAGAAATTATAGTGTGCATAAACCCCAAAGTTTTCCCCTAGCACCTCATTTTTTAAATCCTGATAAATAAACGACGTACCATAATCAGGATAATTAAAACGTTGTTGCCAAGCTTCTTCACCAAAGGTTTTTTTATTCCAACTTAGAATTATACCTTCAGGATGTCCAGTAATGAGATGAAGAATATCATTATTGTGAAGTGCAATACTTCCCGAAAAATAATTAACGTCTACATACGAATTAGATACATTATTATTTTGGGAAAACAATAACCATCCAATGCAAATTGCAATACTTGTAAGCCAGTACTTCATGATTAATTGGTTACTGGCAAAAGTAAGAGAATTATTAATTAAAAAAACAAGGTTGCCACTAAAGATAATACCGTAATGGCTAATAGCTTTAAAGCAAAACCTAGTTCTAATTTATATTTTTTCATGGACTTGGGTTTTCAGCAAAATTGAACAATAAAAAAAACACCTAGATTAGTTTTAGGGCAATAAAACGTTAAGAAACTATTATACAAATCTACCTATATAAAACTTCTGTAAATGGGTTGATAATTTTATAATATCAGACAAGACGCCTCTTGCTGTGACTGTTTTGCCAGCACCAGACCCTTGTATGACCAAAGGCTGCACTTTGTAAGCATCAGTATAAATTTCAAACAAATTATCCGTTCCTTTTAACTGGCCTAGAGGAGACGCTTTTGGCTCTGCAACTAACTTAACCTCGAGCGAACCATCAACCACATTCAATAAGCCTACATAACGCAATACAGTTTCGTTTTTAAGTCTAGATTTAAGAGCTCCAAAAACACCATTTAGCTGCTGCACTTGTAGGTTAAATTGCTGCTGTGTTATGTTTCCGTTACGCTGTTTTGGTACTAAAGATTCAATTTTCACATCGCTCAACTCCGCTTCAATACCAAGTTCTCTAGCTAATATCAATAGTTTTCGTGCCACATCTTTTCCGGATAAATCGTCTCTAGGATCTGGTTCTGTTAGCCCTTGATTAACTGCATTATTCAACACCTGATGAAATGGCAATTCTTCTTCTGAAAACTGATTGAATATATAACTCAATGACCCCGAAAACACTCCTTTTACTTTTGTTATTTGATCACCAGATTGGCGTAAGCCCTTAATAGTCTCTATAATTGGTAATCCAGCCCCAACATTGGTTTCATAAAGAAACTCTTTGTTGTTTGCCTTTAAAACGTTCCGCAATCGTTTGTAAAAGTTATAGTCTAAGGTATTTGCCACCTTGTTGGCAGCAACGATGTGAAATCCGCTTTCAATCAACGTTTCATAATGGGCTATAAAATGGTCACTTGCAGTTACATCAACAGCAATGGCATGTTCTATGTTTAAAGCTTCAAAATGATAGATGACATCTTCAATAGTATAAGGCTCTGAAAATTTTTCGAAATCTAATTTCCAGTTCATTTCGTTATCATCCGCAAAAAAAGCCAACGTAGAATTCGCAATCACAGGAATTTTAATCGCGATGTGTTGAGATTTTAAAAGTTCGGATTTAATCTTTTGTATTTGATGGATTAATGTAGAGCCTACATTACCAATTCCGAATATAGCTAGATGTATGGTCGTCATAATGTTCTTGTTTTAATCTGAAAACTGGCCTTAATAATTTGGTAAGTTGCTGATGTTCTATTAAAAAAGCATCATGTCCATCCTGAGATTTTAGTTCACCAATGGTGACGTCTTCCTTTACCGATTTCAACTCTACAAAAGTGTTCCAGTTTTCATCGGATTTAAATAACAAATCAGAGTTAATGGTGATGATATGGATATGGGATGTGATTTGTCTTGCCACCTCTACAAAAGTCCCTCCGCCTTTTGTAATATCAATAGTTTTTAAAATTTGGTTCATCATTTTATAGGCAGATAACTGAAATCTGTTTTCAAGTTTTTCTCCATGATAGGCCAACCATGTTTCTATTTTAAAAGCATCCTTTCTTTGCTTTTCTCGTTTGAATTTGGCAGCAAACGACTCTGGTGTTCTGTAAAAGGTCATTGCATGCAATCTTGCATCAAAAAGTGGCTGAGACGAATGGCTTAGTATTTCATCTTGAATGTAACAATTGCCAATTACCCAATCTGTAGATTTCCAATCTGCAGCAATTGGCACGACATATTCAGCTAGGTTTGGTCTAAGTGCGGCTAACTCCCAAGTAACACCTCCACCAACCGAAGCACCTATAATTGCATACAAGCTATGTATACGTAACCTATTTAAACCCTCTGAAAAAATGCGAGCGATATCTCTAGCAGTAAAATCCTTATAATCATCTACAAATAATTCTTCAATTCCACCATAACCATTCCCTGGGCAATTAAAGGCCAATACAGCATAAACATCTGTATCTATAACCTTGCCTTTACCCACAATTTCATTCCACCAACCTTGTTTTCCAGCAACACAAGAATTACCAGTTAAGGCGTGGTTAATCAAAACAACAGGGCTTTCATCTATAGGTTGTCCAAAATTTTGATAGGACAATCTTAGGTTCAACCTCTTCCCATTGCACAATTCAAAATAATCGAGTTCTATATATTTAAGAGCGTTCATTACATATGAATTTTAACTTAGTTACAATACTTCAAATTAGACTGAGCAAAAAATTCGCTCAGTCCAATTTTTGCAACATTATCAGATTAAACTAATTGGGATTTCTTAACCCTATTAAAAGCCTCTTTTAGATCGGATTTTAAATCTTCAATGTTTTCTATACCTACGGAAAGTCGTATCAAATCTTTAGTCACCCCTGTACTTTCCTGGGCCTCGTCGCTCAACTGCTGATGTGTTGTACTAGCTGGATGAATGATTAAAGACTTTGTATCGCCAATATTGGCCAACAATGAGAACAGTTGGGTTTTATCAGCTATGACTTTTGCAGCTTCATACCCACCTTCAACACCAAAGGTTACTATTCCACTTTGTCCATTTGGTAAATATTTATTGGCTAAATCATAGTACTTACTCGATTCTAAACCTGGGTAATTTACCCAAGACACCTCTGGCTGTTCTTGCAACCACTTGGCAAGTTCTAAAGCATTTTCGCTATGTTTTTTTATGCGTAATTCTAAAGTTTCTAAACCTTGAATAATTTGAAACGCATTAAACGGGCTTAATGCTCCACCATAATCCCTCAATCCTTCAATTCTTACTTTTGCAATAAATGCCAAGGACTCTAAGGCTTCGCTATAAACTAAACCATGGTAGCCAGGTGAAGGCTCTGTAAACTCAGGAAATTTTCCGTTACTCCAATCAAAGGTTCCAGCATCAATAATTGCACCTCCTAACGCTGTTCCATTCCCATTAATATACTTTGTTAGAGAATGGATTACAATATTTGCGCCATATTCAATTGGATTCAACAAATAAGGTGTGGCAACGGTATTATCTACAATTAATGGCACTTTAAAAGCCTTAGCTTCTTTAGAAATGGCTTCGATATCCAAAACGTCAAGCTTTGGATTTCCTAAAGACTCTATGAAAAATGCTCTAGTATTTTCTTGAGCGACTTTTTGGAAATTTTCTGGATTAGAAGGATCCACAAAAGTTGTGGTAATACCATGTCTAGGTAATGTTACGCTCAATAAATTATAGGTGCCACCGTACAAACTATTTGAAGCTACAATATGGTCCCCTGCTTTTAATAAAGCGAGTAGAGATGTAGCTATAGCAGATGTACCAGATGCTGTTACCACAGCTGCTATGCCACCTTCTAAAGCTGCTAAACGCTGCTCTAAAATATCGTTTGTAGGATTGTTGATTCTAGTATAGATGTTACCGGTTTCAGCTAGGGCAAAAAGATTAGCCGCATGATCTGAATCGTTGAAAACGTAAGCTGTTGATTGGTAAATTGGCACCGCTCTTGTTCCACCATTACTATTTACATCATGACCTGCGTGCAACGCTTTTGTTGCAAATTTTTGTGTACTCATTTTTCTAAGTTTTCGAGTTAATAAATAATTAAACCAAAAGCCAAATAAACTTCATTATGAAGCGTACTTAATAGAAAAATGTTATGAAGAAAATGCTAATTACAGATGAGTAATTAGTCTTGAGTTATCTATCCGAACTGCAAAAAATGACTTGCACATTCAAGTAGAATTTAGCACCTTCTTAGTAAGTCTAAGGGTTGCTAAGGCTTCAAAGGGTCTATTCCCTCCACCTTTCTTGATAACATTTCAGTAAGTCTTTGAACTTTGTGAGTACAAATATTGCATTACAAAAATTTAAATTCAAAATAATTTCTAACATTTTTTGAATATTTAACAAAAATCATAATCCAAAGAAATTTCTGAACACACTGTATTTACTTGTAATAGAGTATTAATTGCAAACTATCAATTTAAACTTCATTTGCCACTTTAAGATTTCATTATCATTTGAAGATGCGCTATCTTAAATTTAATCTCTATTTTTGCCAAGATTTAAAAAGAGGAAAAATTTGTCTGATTGCAACCTCTAAAGCTGAAACAGATTCAGTTTTGATAAAAATGCTAAAGCAGTTCGTTTGTTAACTTCTCTAGCACCAAGCAATCTCAATTTTTAATAAACAAAAATAGGATTTATGTCATATTTATTTACTTCTGAAAGTGTTTCGGAAGGACACCCAGATAAAATTGCAGATCAAATAAGTGATGCGTTAATTGATCATTTTTTAGCCTTTGACCCAGAGTCTAAAGTAGCATGCGAAACTTTAGTAACTACTGGACAGGTTGTTTTAGCAGGAGAAGTAAAGTCTAATACCTACTTGGATGTACAAAAAATAGCCAGAGATACTATTAATAAAATTGGTTACACCAAAGGTGAGTATATGTTTGATGGCAACTCTTGTGGTGTCATCTCCGCTATACATGAGCAATCTGAAGATATAAATCGCGGTGTAGATAGAGCTTCTAAAGAAGACCAAGGAGCTGGCGACCAAGGTATGATGTTTGGCTATGCTACAAACGAAACTAATAATTACATGCCTTTAGCACTGGATATTTCGCATCTCATTCTTAAAGAATTGGCTGCCTTACGCCGCGAAAATAAAGATATCACCTATCTAAGGCCAGATTCTAAAAGTCAGGTGACTATTGAATACAGTGATGATAACACACCACAGCGTATTGATGCGATTGTGATTTCTACACAACATGATGCTTTTGATACCGATGATGCCATGTTAGCAAAAATCAGAAAAGACATTGTCGAAATTTTAATCCCACGCGTAGTGGCAAAAGTACCTGAACACATTAAGCCACTATTTACGGACGATATTAAATATCACATCAATCCAACTGGTAAATTTGTGATTGGAGGTCCTCATGGTGATACAGGCTTAACAGGTAGAAAGATAATTGTGGATACTTACGGTGGAAAAGGTGCCCATGGTGGTGGAGCATTTTCTGGAAAAGACCCAAGTAAAGTAGACAGAAGTGCAGCTTATGCGACAAGGCACATAGCTAAAAATTTAGTGGCCGCAGGTCTTTGCGACGAGGTGTTGGTACAAGTCTCTTACGCGATAGGTGTTGTAGAACCAATGGGTATTTTTATAGATACCTATGGCACTTGCCCTTTCAACCTAACAGATGGTGAGATTGCACAAAAAGTATCCGAAATATTTGATATGCGCCCAGCTGCTATCGAGGAACGCCTAAAACTTCGTCAACCAATGTATAGCGAAACCGCAGCCTATGGCCATATGGGAAGACACAATGAGATTGTTACTAAAACTTTTGACCAACCTAATGGCGAATCTAAAACTTTAGAGGTTGAATTATTTACTTGGGAAAAATTAGATTATGTGGATAAAGTGAAAGCAGCTTTTGGACTGTAAAATTTGAATTACAAATAAAATAAAACTCTGACTAAGGTATGGTCAGAGTTTTTTGTTTTTAAGAACTTAAGGTAGGAGTTTTAGATTTATAACTGTTTTATCTGTAAAATGTCTTAATTTAAGACTCACTTTCAACTAAATCAATGCACTATGAAAAGAATTAAAAATTTCCCAAATCTTGTTTTAATACTTTTATTATCATTATTTATGGTAACCTCTTGTCAAAAAGACGATGGTCCTTCTGGCAATAATGACCCACAAGAAAATATACCCGATACCTTTTCTGAATATTTTGGTAATCAAATATCGAGAGACTTTTTAGGAACGGTTATCAATAAAAACCATAATCCTATTGAAGGTGCTACGATTACTATTGGCAGTTCTACTGCAACAACAGACAGTAATGGTGTTTTTATAATTAATGGAGCTACTGTTAATCAACGTTTTGGATATATCAAAGCTGAAAAAGCAGGATACATTCACGCCTCACGAAGTGTTGTGCCTTCCAACGGCACCAACAAAGTTACGATTATGATGTTAGAAGCTACTGTTGTTGGCACTGTAACAAGTGGAAGTTCAGGAACAGTAACTACACCAGATGGAAGCTCTGTGAGTTTTGATGGTAATTTTATTAAAGAAGACGGTTCCTCTTATTCAGGTTCAGTTGATGTTATTATGCATCACCTTGATCCTACAGATGCTGATATGCCATTACAAATGCCAGGCATGCTCTATGCTGAAAATGAAGATGGTGCAGAACGTATGCTTCAAACTTTAGGGATGCTTGCAGTAGAACTTAGAGGCTCTGGTGGTGAAGATTTAAATTTAGCAGAAGGCTCTACTTCAGAAATTATAATTCCTGTAGATGCCAGTTTAATGAGTATAGCTCCTGCAACCATTCCGCTTTGGTATTTTGATGAAACAACTGGCTACTGGAAAGAAGAAGGACAAGCGACACTACAAGGTAATATGTATGTGGGTACGGTATCGCATTTTAGTTTTTGGAATTGCGATATTCCTACGGAAGCCATTACACTTTGCGTTACTACAACCTATGAAGACTATTTGCCCCTAGCCAATTTAAAAGTATTCATATCTAGTATTACTTTTGGAACTACTTATGGTTTTACTAACTCTAATGGTGAGGTTTGTGGCTATGTACCTAGTGATGAAACTTTAGAACTCAACATATTCAGTTACGACTCTTGCAGCAGCTCACCCTTGTATACTGAGACTATAGGACCATTTACATCCGACTCGAGTATTACGGCTATATTAGCAAACGTCCCAGATATTATTCAAGAAACAGTTATAGGCACATTTAATACGTGTGATGGCAATGCTGTTACAGATGGTTATGTTCAACTCAATTACGCTAACCAAACCTTTACAGATGAAGTAACCAATGGTGAATTTGAAATTAATCTTTTTAGATGTAGTAATAATAATACCTTCTCAATAGAAGGTAGTGATTATGTCAACCTGCAAACTACCGATAGTATCAGTTATACCTTTACGACACCTTTAACAAATATAGGTACGATATCGGCGTGTAGTGCTGTAACTGAGTTTATAGAATATACTATTGATGATGGTGAAAGTGTTTTTATTTTTGAAAATATTTCAGCTAATTTCGATCCAAGTGGTGGTAATTATCCTGGGCCATATATAGATATATTTGCTTCAAACAATAACCAAGATAACTGTTTTTATATGCTTGGTGTATTAAACGATCCTGATTATTTGGGCACTTACGATACCTTTATTTTTGACGGTACTGTTTCTGGCAATATAGGTTTCTTTATTGGTGAATGCCTAAATGTTGGACCAGATAACAATAATATAATTTACAATCTTACCTCTTTAGGTGACATTGGCGAGTATATAGATATCAATTTTAGTGGCTCTTATGAAGACTATCAAGGTATTCCGCACACCATAACTGGAGTAGTCCATGTTCTTAGAGATAACTAATTAATCTGTATAAATTAGGGTTTTAATAAAACTCTCAAATCTAAACTTTAAGATTTGAGAGTTTTTTGTTTGTAATAATTTTCACGCAACCTTTTTTCGATTTTGGTATCTATTAATAAATGCTAAAATCAATCGCTATGAAAATCAAACAAATCAAACCAAGCCTTTTCATTTTTATTCATAGATGTTAGTGGAAAGACCAATCATGGTAATTAAAATCATGTGGAACTTTAACAATTAACCATCTGTTAATTGTAAGAATATTAACATAAGGTATTACTTGCTTATGTAATTTCGAACTAACATCAATCAAAAATGAAATCAGTTAATTTTAATCAACTGGTCTTATCTTTATGTCTTTTAGCTGCGGTATCCTGCAAGAAGAATTCAAATAAAGCTGACCAAAACAGTCAAATAAGAGAGCTATCCGAATACTTAGGAGAACCTATAATAGTTGACCTAAGAGGAAAAGTCTTGGGTACTAACCAACAGCCTATTGAAAATGCTGTAGTGAGCGTTGGCGACATAACCACATTAACCGATAGTCTTGGGCATTTTATAATTACAAATGTATCAGCTCATGAAAACTTACTCACGATAAATGTGACTAAAAAAGACTATAAAACCGATCTAATTAATCTAACACCAAAAGACAAAACAAACACAGTAACTATAACGCTTTACAAAGAAAGTGAACTCAGCATATTTTGGTTTAATAAAAACAATCACAACTTACCTCATACTTCAGCTAAATAAATTTTAATCAGATTTTTCACGCAACCCTTCATTGATTTTAGTATCTAATAAGAAACGCTAAAAATCAATCGCTATGAAACCAACAAAAACATCTTTTACACTTTTACTATTTCTACTAACTTATTTAACTTCATGTCAATTAGATGATGGTCCATATTTTAATAATGATGTCCAAGAATCTATTCCTGAAACGTTCTCTCAATACTTTGGGAGTACAATTTCTAGAGATATTGTAGGCACTGTCATAGATGAAAACCATTTACCCATTTCTGGAGTTACCATAAGTGTTGGTGGCCAAACAACTCAGACCGATATCAACGGTGTATTCATTTTACAAGATGCAGAGCTTTACGAACGCTTTGGTTATATAAAGGCTTCAAAACAAGGTTACTTAGATGGCTCTAGAGCTATAGTACCAACTGAGGGAACAAACAAAGTTTCAATTATGCTCTTACAAGAAAATGTAATAGGCACAGTAATGAGTGGTCAACCAGGAACTGTAGAGTTAAGCAATGGCAGTACCGTAAACTTTGATGGTAACTTTATTAATGAAGACGGAACGGCTTACCAAGGCAATGTTAATGTCATTATGCATCATTTAGACCCAACAGATGATGATATGGAGATGCAAATGCCAGGTATGCTATATGCTCAAAATGAAGATGGTGCCGAACGTATGTTACAAACTTTGGGCATGCTCGCTGTGGAATTAAGAGGCACTAATGGTGAGGACTTAAATTTAGCTGAAGGATCAACTTCAGAAATTAAAATTCCTGTTGATGCTAGTTTGATGAGTATAGCACCTGCAACTATTCCGCTTTGGTATTTTGATGAAATTCATGGTTACTGGAAAGAAGAAGGACAAGCTATCTTACAAGGTAACATGTATGTTGGTACAGTTTCACATTTTAGTTTTTGGAACTGTGATATCCCTGCCGAAGCCATTACACTTTGTGTTACGGTTACAAACGAAGATGGTGCAGATCTAAACAACCTTAATGTAACTATTACAAGTTCAACTTTTGGTACACGTGGAGGTCAGACTAATGAAAAAGGTGAAGTTTGTGGTTTAGTCCCAAGAAACGAAACTCTGTTTCTAGAAATTTTTAGTCCTGAAAGCTGTGAAAACATATCCATCTATAGTGAAAATATTGGGCCATTTAATGAAGATGCCAGTATCACAGTTATTGTTCAAAACGGTGCAGTGCTTAGTACAGAAACAATTAGTGGACTAGTAAATAACTGTAACAATGAGAATATTGAAAATGGGTATGTTGTTTACACCGATAATAACAACGAGATTTATCAATTAATATCAGATGGAAGTTTTGAGATAAACGCTACTAGGTGTACTTCCAGTGACACATTTAGCCTAAGGGTTGTTAATTTGGATACTTTTGAAACGAGCAGTACAATTGAATATACATTCAATTCACCAATTACCGATGTAGGTACTATAAACACATGTATTTCTCAAGAAGAATATATTATTTACTTCATCGATAATTCTGTTGATGTGATGTTTTATGACAATATAGAAGTAGCTTTAACCGAAAGCAGCTTTACCATTTTGAGACATTTAAACCCAGGAAGTACTACAAAATTTTTGGTTGACTTGCCTAACCAACTGGGAGAATATACAACATCTAGCACTAATAGTATGATTTTTAATATTATATACCCTGTCGCGAGTTCTAACCAATATCTTTTTATTGGACCTTATGGAATAAATATTGAAACCACATACATAGGTAATGGTGTTGGTGATTTTATTGATATGAATTTCAATGGCACATTTCTAGATCCAGGTGGTAGCGAGCATACTATAGAAGGTCAGGTTCATGTAAGGATTGATGAATAAATGTAAAAAGCCTTCTACACTTCGACTTCGCTCAGTGACCAGAAGGCTTTTTATTTTTTTAAGAGTTTTCACGCAACCATTAATTGATTTTTTCATCTATTAAAAAAAGCTAAAATCAATCGCTATGAAACCAATCAAACTTTTCCGTTTACTAATCATTGTACTTCTAATCTGTAATTTTTCATGTCAGAAGGACGATGGCCTTTCAGGGAACAATAATCCGCAAGAAAATATTCCTGATACTTTTTCTGAATATTTTGGCAACGAGATTTCACGAGATTTTTTAGGAACGGTTATCGATAAAAACCATAACCCTATTGAAGGAGTCACAATTACCATTGGTAATGAAACAGCACTTACGGACAGTAATGGTATATTTATTATTAGAGATGCCAACGTAAATGAACGTTTTGGGTACGTAAAAGCCGAAAAAGCTGGATATATTCACGCCTCACGAAGTGTTGTACCGTCTAACGGAACAAACAAAATTACTATTATGATGCTTGAGGAAACGGTAGTTGGTACAGTATCTAGTGGAAGTCCTAGTACTGTAACCATTGATGGTGGAAGCTCTGTAAGTTTTGACGGCAACTTCATAAAAGAAGATGGCTCTGCTTACGAAGGCTCAGTAGATGTAATTATGCATCACCTAGACCCAACCGACGAAGATATGTCTATGCAAATGCCAGGTATGCTCTATGCCGAAAATGAAAATGGTGCCGAACGTATGTTACAAACGTTAGGTATGCTTGCTGTAGAATTGAGAGGCTCAGGTGGTGAAGATTTAAATTTAGCTGAAGGCTCAACTTCTGAAATTAAAATTCCGGTAGATGTGAGTTTAATGAACATAGCACCTGCTACGATTCCACTTTGGTATTTTGACGAAACTACTGGCTATTGGAAAGAAGAAGGTGTCGCGACTTTACAAGGTAATATGTATGTTGGTACGGTTTCTCATTTTAGTTTTTGGAACTGTGATATACCAGCTGAAGCAATTACTTTATGTGTTACTGCAACGACTGATGATAATATTCCTTTAGCAAATATGACGGTATCTATTACTAGTATGACTTTTGGGACAACATATGGCTATACAAATGAGAATGGTGAAGTTTGTGGCTATGTACCAAGTAATGAAAGTTTAATTCTTGATGTGTACAGTTATGACATATGTGGAGATTCACCTTTATATACAGAAACTGTTGGCCCTTTTACTGTAGATTCCAGTCTTACAGTTATAGTGCCTGATAATCCTGATATTATCCAAGAAACTGTGGTAGGCACTTTCAACACCTGCGATGGCAATGCAGTTACTGATGGTTATGTACAACTAACTTATGGAGACCAAACTTTTACTAGTGTTGTAAATGATGGTGTTTTTGAAATCAATATGTTTCGTTGTGAAGCAGATAACACATTTATCATAAAAGGTAGTGATTATATAAATCTTGAGATTACAGATAGTATTAGTTATACGTTTACAACACCTATAACCGATATTGGAACTATTGCTGCTTGTAATGAAGTAACCGAATTTATACAATATACTATAGATGGTGAGGATTCGATATTTATTTTTGAAAATATAACAGCCACTCGCTATGCTGTTTCTACAAATGGTGCTCCTCTAAGCCAAATATTAAGTATTTATGCAAATACAAATAACCCAGATTGTTTTAATCTATATGGTACACTCAATGATTTGAATTATTTGGGTACTTATAACAGTATTGATCCTAGTTATGAGACTTTAGGTTTTTTTATTAATGGATGTCCAGATATGTCTTATTCAAATCATAGTATCGTTTTTAATCTTACAGCGCTTGGCGAGGCTTATGAATACATAGACCTGAATTTCAGTGGATCTTATGAAGATCTTAACGGGAATCCTCATACAATAAATGGCATTGTCCATGTTTTGAGAGACAATTAAAAAACAAAAAGCCTTCTCAAGAGAAGGCTTTTTAATACATATTATATTTTCTATAAGGTATAAGTCAACCTAAATGTAATAAATCTTGGTTGTATAAAAGTTTCAGAACTAAATACTGAAATAGTACCTGCGCCATTACTAATATTAGAATCAATATCTAAAATATTAGACGCTCTAAGTGAGTACTCCCATTTGGCATCTCTGTCTTTTCTGTATCGTAAAGACGCATCCCAAGTTTTAAATACATCTGTTTGCCCTGCACTTTCCTGCTCGTTGTAAGTAAACTCGGTTACAAATGTTAGGGCATCCCAGATGTAGGCATCAAATTCAATAGAAGGGGCTCTGGTGATGAACTTTGTGATATTGTTACCTTGATCGTTATTGGTTTCGGTAAATCGATAGCGCAACCTTACGTTTGGAGCCTCTCTAAAGTTGGTACGAAGTTCTGGTGTATAGGTTTGTGAAAACTGTTCATTTAGCGTTTGTCTGCCTTGTATAAACTGATTCAATTTGCTGTAATTGAAGTTAGTACCAAATCGTGCTCTTATCTTTCCAAACGTGCGCTCCACACGTCCAAATAAGGATGCATTTTCATCAGCAAACTGAGAATTGAAGAATGTACTTGTTCTAATTACACTTTCAAAATTGGTTAAACCACGTATTTGATCTTCATTTTTGCTATAGTTTGCTCCTGCAAATACATTTGTGTAGTTAAATAGGTTAAAGCTACTGTAAAACAATCTAAAGTTATGAGACAAGGCATTTTGTAACTCAGGATTACCAAATTGGATATTATTAAATCCACCTTGTAACACCAACCCTTCAGCAATATTGGTAACATCCGTAAAGGTATTTTGCATATTGTAATTAAACTGCAAAGACTCACTCTTTTTAAATTGAATACGTGCCTCAAAATCTGGCAATACATTAAAGAAATTATCCTTAAACGTGTCTCCGTTTTGTGTGTTTTGATTGCTATAGGCATGGAAAGACACACCAGGGGTTAAGGTTAGCTTACCAGTCTTAAACCTGTAATGCACTCCTAAATACACATCGCTAAAACGGTACTCTACATCATCATTAAAAGCATTTAAAGGATTACCCTCTAAATTAGTCAATGTTGGTGTTGGATCTAAACGTGTACCATTATCCAAAAACTGAAAAATATTAGAGTTAAATTTCTGGTTGCTGAATATAGTTCCTAAAGTAAGGTTGATGTTACTTTTGGAATTCAAAATGTTGTAATAATCTAACTTGGCATCTAATTGATTACTCTTTACACGTCTTTCCTGGTTTAAATCATAACTCAACTGGTTTAAATCTAAGCCCAAGCCTGTTGCCGTGTTATCAAAAGCATCATTTTCGTCATCTAAAATAGCATTGTAAAATGGATCTTCATCCTTAATTAAATGTTGAGCTTCAAAAGCAAAGATGTTGTTTTCGTTTAGAGTGTAGTAATAATTTAAGTTTTGATTGATACTAAAAGGTTTTACCTGATCTACTTGATTGGTATTCCCAACCACCGAAGAAAACAAATTCTGACGTTCTTCATCATCTGATGTACGTGCTAACAAATCATAATCTAATTGATTATTGACGTTTGGTTTATAGGAGGCACTTAACTTAGCAATAAATTGATTAGTTGCTTCTCTACCAGTAGAAATTGTCTCTTCATCTGGTGGAATGGTTGTAGATTCATCAATTGGTGTACTTGGATCGTCTTCTATTTCAATATAATCAAAGAAACTTTCTTCTCTAGTCCTTAAACGACTACTATTGTAAATTAAAAAGCCACTTAAATCCAGCGCTTTATTTGGCGAATAGCTAAAGTTAGCTGACATTAACTTGGTAATCACTTCTTGAGCATTAGCAATACTTGTTAATCCGCCAAGCCCATTATCTCCTAGATTAATATTTGTACCACTGGTTCTACTTGGTAGCCTAAAACCACCTCCAAAACCTCTAAGGTCTCTGTTGGTTAAGGCTACTTCGCCAATATTATTCATATCACCTATAAGGTTAATACTGTATTTTGGGCTATAATAAAATAGTTTTGGTTGTACTAAATAAAGCTCGTCATTTGGGGAAGGTGCCGTACCTGCACCAGCAGTAACATCACCAAACCAAAAGTTCTCTTTACCTTCCTTTAGCTTAATATTTATAGCAACATTATCTTGATTGTTTTGCACTCCACTTAACTGACCAACTTCTGCATAATTACGAAGCACTTGGACCTTATCTACAGCATTAGAGGGGATATTTTTGGTAGCTAATTTGGTATCACCGTCAAAGAAATCTTTTCCGTTTACCATCAGTTTATTTACGGTCTTACCTTCTACCTCAATTTGTCCGTTATCATTTATCTCTACACCTGGTAGTTTTTTTAATACATCCTCTAATTTGCGTTCACTTCCGTTTTTAAATGAGTCTGCATTATAAACTATAGTATCTCCTTTTACTGTTACAGGCATTTCATAAGTTAACTCAACAGCGTCTAAAGAATTATCTGGCATTAACGTAAAGTCTTTTGTAATATCAACTTCTGCTGTTGAAATCACTTCTTCTAGAGACTTTAAACCTATATAACTTACTTGTAGTTTGTATTTGCCATTTTTTCCTAAAGACAAGATGTATTTTCCTTGGTCGTTGGTAACCGCGTAAGATTCTAAACCATTAGTTTCTTGATTAATGGCGATTACATTAGCTAATTCTAAAGGAGTGCCTATACTGTCTTTTACGACACCTTGCATTTTAATTTGGGCAAAAGTGTTACTAGCCACTACCAAACATAGTAGCGTTATAATGTTCTTCATTTTTTGATTGTGTTAGATTTTTTAATTTCTTCTTCCTCTACCATCACCACCTCGGCGACCACCGTACATCTCGCGCATTTCTTGCATTTTTTTAGTGATGATTTCGTTGTACTCTGCTTTTGTTACCTCATCACCTTTTTTTGGCTTTTCGATATCTTCTTTTTCTTCAGGATTCATGACTATTTTAGTGCAAAGTATTGTTGTTCTATCTGCATTGATTTCTAAGATTAAACCCGGTAAACCCCAATAATCATCTGGCCCTTGGTTAATTGGCACTTGCGGTGTATACCATGCTACCACCTCGATAGTTTTCGGCATCTCAATCTCACTCATGGGATCATTATCTTTCTTTATAGAATCGTTTTTCTTTTCGCCTTCGTCTCTATCGCTATCATTTCGACGTCTCATGCTTCTCCAATCAAATTCATCTACCGTTTTTGTAGCTGTGGCTTTGAAACATGTATAATTACCTATTTGCTTAGTCTCAGTTCCCATTTTCCATTCTAAAGATTTTAATTCGTCTTTGATTAGAAATTGTTTACCAAAAAACTCCTGATCTTGTAATAATTCTTTAGACTTTACATTTTTATACTTTGGACCACCTGTAAAGCTACTTGCAAAACCTCCCCAACTTCTTCCAGATCCAGGTGCTTCTAATTTTTCATCTTCTTTGTAAATAGACTCTTCTTTGTTAAACGTGAGAACAAATTCTTTTTCAAGGAAGCTTTTCATTCGTTCTTGAATTTGTTTTTTTTGTTCAGTACTCATTTCTCGCCCTCCCCATTGGTCAAGATCCATAGTGGTTTTAGACATATAATAAGCTTTACCCTGAAAGTCTTTTTGGGCAAATGAAATTGAACAAAAACATAGTAAAACTAATGTTGCAAGGTTTTGAAGTAATTTTTTCATTTTAAAGGTTGAATCTTGTTTAACAAATGTAAATGTATTGTTCTAAGTAATTACTTAGACTTTTTTAGATGCTATTTGTTAAATTTAATTGCGTTAAACTTATGTTAATACATTAACCTCTACTTCTACCCATACGATTGTTCCGAAACTCCTCCATTTTTTCAACGATGGTTTTCTGGTACTCAACCTTGGTAATTTCCTTACCTTTTTCAGGTGCAACAATTTCTAATTTCTCTTTCGGATTTAAGACTATTTTGGTACATAACATAACAGTATTGCCTGCGCTCACTTCTAGTATTAAACCTGGCAAACCCCAATATTCTAGAGGTCCATGACCTACTGGAACCTGAGGTGAATACCAAGCTTCTACATCTGTCATATCCACATTAGGCTCCTCATTTGTTTTATTTATAGAATCACTTTGCTTTTCTGTAGTGTTATCTGAGTTACGCAATCTACTCCAAGAAAAATCATACCAAGCCAATTCATTTGTAGGTATAGATGCCGTAGCTTTAAAACAAGTGTAATTTCCTATTTGCTTGGTTTCCTTACCTAGTACCCAATTAATATCTAATAGTTTATCTTTAACCAAAAACTGCTTACCATAAAACTCTTGGTTCTGGATTTGCGTATTGGTCTTAACATTTTTATATTGCTTACCGGGCGAGAAATTTTTTCCCCAAGAATCTGTTGCACCAGACATTGCATCTAACTTTTCATCCTCATAAAACAAAGCTTCTTCTTTATTAAAGGTCAAAATATATTCCTTTTCCAATCTGTTCTTTAACCTAGCTTCTATTTGCTTTTTCTGTGCTTCGCTTAATCGATCTCCCCATCTTCCAAGTTCCATCTTAGACTTAGAAATATAAAATGCTTGTCCCTGGAAATCATTATTGAACTTATTGTAAGTTTCTTTACCCTCATTTACTCTAAGTTTTCCAAAAACTAAGAGCAATAAAAGAACAAAACTCGTTTTAAAGAATATTGATTTCATAATAAAGGTTTTTAAATTTTGTTAAACGAATTTAAAATTTAATTAAACAAAAATGATTGCTTTACCATAAAATTAACATTTACAAATTTTTAGCCTCCAATTCTAATTTCGATGCTTTCACCATTATCCCTTCCTTTTCTTGGTCGAAACCTCTCCATCATTTCCTTGGCCTTTTTATCCATAATTTCTTCGTATTTCTCTTGATTTACCACCTTTCCTTTCTCTGGCTCAGTAATATCCACTTTATCTTCAGGATTTAATACAATTTTGCTACATACAATGGTCAACTTTCCGTCATGAACTTCTAAGATTAAACCTGGTAGTCCTTGATAATTGTCTGGTCCGTGATTCACTGGAATTTGAGGTGTGTACCAAGCAGTAACTGTACGCTCTTCCATTTCTGGCTCTTTATCTTCTTTTTCTTCATCATCACTATTAAAAACCACTCTTGGCTTTTCATCCATCTTTTTGTATGTTGCCTTGTAGCATTGGTATTCTCCAATATATTTGGTATCAGACTCTAGCTGCCAGTCGATTTTTTCAATTTCATCCTTAACTAAAAAAATCTTTCCATAAGTATCTACCTGTTCAGAATACCTTTGCTCTTTTGTGTTTTTATAGAGTATATCTGATCCTCCACCTCCGCCAATTGAAACAATCTGAAATTCGCCTCCCATGCCAACGTTTGGCTTATCCAATTCTTCTTCTTGTTTATAAGTTGATTCTTCTTTGTTAAAGTTTAACGTAAAGGTTTTTTGAAATTGTTTCTTCATCATTTCTAGCATTCTAGCTTGCATCTCATCATTCATCTGAGTGCTATCTAGCTTAATATCTACTTGCCTTTGCGTTTTATATGTTGCAATTCCCTGAAATTCTTGAGCATTAATGGTAGAAAAAACTACCGTTAACGCAATAACTAAAACTCTAATAATTGTGTTCATTTTTTGATTGATTTTTAATTTTCGTAGTACTCAATAGCTGATTTTCTAAGTTTGGTAACTAAAGTTAAGAATTCTTCTGGTTCACTGGAGTTCCCTTTAATTTTGTAGGTTATAGTGGATTTTTTTTCATTAGACATCATAGACCCATTACAGATAAGACTGAATGTGATAACTTCATTCTCTTTTGTTTCTTTTAGGATTTTTTCAATGTCTTCAACTTTAAACGTGTTTTCAATATCTTTTGCTGAATCTACAGTAACAACCATCTCTAAATTAGTAATTTTATTTTGTGATAAATTACTAACACTGCCTTCTATTTGGCTTTGACTAAATCCTATTGATGCTACTGTCAGCGCCATACAAAGAACTAATTTTTTAAACATAACTGTTGTTTTTTATTGATTAATACAGCACAAATATCTAGACTAAGTTTTGTTATTTGAGTTAACTAGTGTTAACGTGTGTTAATCGATTGATGCTAAGTAGTTTTTTACATTTACTTTTGAGGTATGAACGATAAAAGATATAAATGGATATTGTATACTATTGTGGCTGTAATTAGCGCTACAATTAGCATTCAAGTATTTTGGAACTATAAGAACTACCTGTCCAATAAGCAGCAACTTATTAATGATGTACAAGTAAGTTTAGATAAAGCTGTAGATGATTATTATGCTGCATTAGCTGAACGGACCACTGTTGGGATTTTCTTGGAAGGCGATCAACGAAAAGACCCTTTGAAAGAAGGGGGTCGAATTCAAAAATTTTTAAAAGACATCAAAGACGATTCTTTTGGCTTTAAGAATATAGATCAAATAGATATTAGTGATATAGAAGGTATTACCGTACTTACAGGTTTTAAGGCAGATTCTATGTCTAAAGTTATAGATAAACAAATAAAGCCTTCCAAAGCAGCAGATTTTGGAAAGAAACTAGATAGTATAAAGCAAAAAAAAAATATCAAGGACATTTCTGAATTTGAAATTTTAACCTCAAAGATAGTCGTATCTATAAGTAGTGACAGCTTAGATCTTATTGAATTAGATAGTTTAGTGAATCAAGAATTTTTAAGAAAGAAACTTTTTTTAGATTATGATTTACACTTCAATAGAGGAAAAAACAAAGACTCATTACCAAATTTAAAAAACAAGCTACACACCTCATCAAAGTCTACCTTTTTACCAAAAGGAAGCCAACTAGATATTAGCTTTACTAATGAAACAAAACTAGTATTAAAAAGAAGTTTGGGAGGCATCCTTATTTCTACTTTACTTATTGCGGCTGTTATAAGTAGTCTCTTTTATCTATTAAAAATCATTAAGCATCAAAAACAACTAGCTGAAGTAAAAAATGATTTAATAAGTAATATTACACACGAGTTTAAAACACCTATTACTACCATAGGAGTAGCTCTAGAAAGCATCAATAATTTTAATGCCATTGAAGACAAAGAGAAAACAAAAAACTATATAAACATGTCTTCCCAACAATTAGAGAAACTCAATATTATGGTTGAAAAATTATTGGAGACAGCAACATTAGATAGCGACAAGTTAGAGCTTAATAAAGAATCTGTAGATGTTGTGACCCTTCTGGATGATTTATCACACAGGTATAAAATTCAGTTTCCTGAAAAGGAATTTAATATAAGTCTAAAAGTTGAACATTTAGAAACTAAGGTTGATGTTTTTCATTTTGAAAATGCACTAAATAATATACTAGACAATGCGGTAAAATATGGTGGCAATATTATTTCAATAGATTTAATTCCAAAAGATAAAAGTTTCGAAATTTTAATCTCAGATAATGGCAACACTCTCTCTAAAGCTAATAAGGAACGAATTTTTGAAAAATTCTACCGTGTGCCAAAAGGAAACACACACGATATTAAAGGTTTTGGTATTGGGTTATATTACACCAAATCTATTATTGAAAAACATGGTGGTAACATTAATGTAAGTCTAAGTAAAGATTTAACAACCTTTAAAATCACTGTACCAAATGGCTGAAAAAATTAGATTACTACTAGCCGAGGATGAAGCTGCCTTAGGACAAATCATAAAAGAAAGTTTAGAAACCAGAGATTTTGAAGTCATTCTTTGCGAAAATGGTGAAAAAGCCTTTGATAAATTTCAGTCAGAACAACCTGAAATCTTGGTATTGGATGTTATGATGCCAAAAAAAGATGGGTTTACTTTAGCAAAAGACATTAGAGCTATTGATGATTCCGTTCCAATAATATTTTTAACCGCTAAATCTCAAACATCAGATGTGGTTGAAGGATTTTCTATTGGAGGAAATGACTATCTTAAAAAACCTTTTAGTATGGAAGAACTTATTGTACGTATTCATAATTTATTGAATCGCACCAGAGTTCAAAAAACAGCCGAAAGCTTGGTAATTGGCAACTACACCTTTGACTTTCCAAAGCAGCAACTCCAGTATGAAGATGAAGAGTCCGTTCAACTAACACATAGAGAAGCACATCTGCTATTTCATCTTATAAAAAACAAAAATCAGGTTTTAGACCGTTCTTTAATTTTAAACAAACTTTGGGGAACAGATGATTTTTTCTCTGCAAGGAGCATGGATGTCTTTATCACAAAACTCAGAAAAAAACTCAAGAAGGATGAAAGCATACAAATTATAAATGTTCGCGGCTTTGGTTATAAACTAACGGATTAAGTCATTATACCTTTTTTGTATTGCTAAATTCCTTTCTGCCCTCAGGCAGGTATTTTAGCATCTCTATTAATTCTTAAACATCTTTTTTAAAAAGATTTTGAAACTAGTTCAGAATGACACAATCATTGGTGTAATTTTTGTATTTTTCTGTCTAGTATGAAATATTTAGTTTATTTCTTTTTTCTGTTTAGTCTTTCTGCATTTGCTCAAGATAAAGTACAGGTACAAATCAAGGATTCTACCACAATAAAGGCAAAGTCCATTTTTGGTGTAGACACTTTTGGTACGTTATACTATGCTACAGACAATAATACCTTCAATAAAAAAATGAAAGACACAATTATTACATATGCTAATTTTCAACTTGGCGAGATTACAACTGCAAATACCTTCAACCCATTAAAAATTAATCTTTTTTATAAGGATTTTAATACCATAATTATTTTAGATAATCGCTTGGCCGAAATTTTCAAGGTAGACTTCAACACACTTCAAAACTATAAGAATGTTAGCTTTGTATCAACAGGCTACGACAATACACTTTGGATTTTTAATCAAGATTTACAACAGCTAGAGCTATATGATTATAAAGCCAATAACATCAAATTAAGAACAGTACCTGTACAATCTGAAGTTTTAGATTTAAAGAGCGACTATAATAATTGCTACATGCTTACCGAAAAGTATCTTTATATCTATAATTATTTTGGGAGTTTAATTGCAAAACATCCTAATAACGGTTATGAAACCATGGCTTTTAGCAAAGCCCATTTGGTTTTAAAAAAAGAAGACAATCTGTTTTTATTATCTAAAGACAGTGACAAAATAAAACCTATTGAGCAACCAAATTTGTTAATAAGTCAGTTTTTGGTAACCAATGAAACCTTGTATATTTACCACGACGAAATTCTACGTCAATACCAACTTAAACTACAATAAATTATGCATTTTGCCATTGCTGGAAACATAGGAGCAGGAAAGACTACTTTGACTAAAATGTTAGCTAAACATTATAAGTGGGAAGCCCAATTAGAAGATGTTGTAGACAATCCATACTTGGATGATTTTTATAATCAAATGGAACGTTGGAGTTTCAACTTGCAGGTATATTTCTTAAACAGTAGGTTTCGTCAGATTAGTCAGATTCAAAATAGTGGCAAAGACATTATACAAGATCGAACTATCTATGAAGATGCGCATATTTTTGCACCAAACCTGCATGCTATGGGTTTAATGACCAATCGTGATTTTGAGAATTACTCGTCATTATTTGAATTGATGGAATCCTTCGTTAAAGGTCCTGATTTATTGATTTATCTTAGAAGTTCTATCCCTAATTTGGTAGCTCAGATTCATAAACGTGGTCGTGATTACGAAAACACCATTAGTATTGACTACCTAAGCCGACTGAATGAACGCTATGAGGCTTGGATTACGACATACGATAAGGGCAACTTGTTAATTATAGATGTTGACAATTTGGACTTTGTTGCCAATCCTGAAGATTTAGGTGGTATTATTAATAGGATTGATGCAGAAATTAACGGTTTATTTTAAGCAATAAACCCATGTTTTTTTGCATGCTCAATGGCTTGAATACTACTTTCGACTAATAAAACTTCTGTTGTTTTGAAATTATCCACAAGAGATTTTACTCTAATCATTTTCTTTTTGTGTTTAACACTGCGTAAATAAATAGCTAAAATTCTGTCGGGAAATTCTTCAGCTATTTCCATATAGATATCTGGGTCTTGTTCACCACTATCACCAATTAGTATAAATGGTAAATTAGGATAGGTTTTTAATAAGTTCAGAATTTCTTTTTGCTTTTGAGGCTTTTCATCTTGAGACTTTTTCCTAAGTAGATTACTAAAATTCCTTAGTAATATAGGCCCTTTAGGAAAGTTATGTTGTTTTAGAAACAACTCAAGGTAGCGGTAGAGATTCCATGGACTGTGACTTACATAGAAAATAGGATTGGCATTTTTACCTGATACTCCTCTATGCAGCCTATGATAAAAATCTGCTGCACCTTCAAGAGGAATCCTATTTTTAGCATGTTTAAATACTGAATTATAAATAACTTTCCATTTTAAAGTACTGACAACACCTGTATGAATTATAGTATCATCAATATCACTGGCAACACCAAATTGTGAATTACTAGAAGGTATCAGTATTTCTCCTGGAAATCTATTTTCATTTTGAATAGTTCTCTTGATGTTGACATCGTTGTAAGACAATTCAAAAGGTAACCAACCTTCGTCATTAGTAAGTTTAGATAGCTCAGATAAATTAGCTTCAACTTTATAATAACCATCTCTATCTGTTTGCCCTTTTAAAATATTTCCATTTGGTAATTTTATATTGACACCAACGTTTTTAATTTCATCAGTCTCAAAACGTTTCCATGTATTAACAATGAGATGCCAAGTATTTTGATTTTCAAGATTAATAGACTCATCTTCTAAAGCTCTTCCACGTGCATAGAAATGGATATCTGTGCCATAACCCTGAAATGCAATGATTTGTAGTGGATCTTTTTTTAACATCTATTAATCTTAATACGTAAAAATAAAAAAACCACGCTGTTTAGCGTGGTTTTAATAATTAGTTATTAAAAATTTATTCTTTTGTAATATTTACTTCTTCAATAATTTTCTCAATTTCTTTAGCTTCACTTTTAATAGTTGCTTCAAAAGCTTTTAATTCTTTTTTTACTTCAGCTTCAGTACCTTCAAAAATAATAACTTCAGATACTTTTTCACCATTCTTAATAGTGGAATAGTTTACTGTAGCTTTAGCCATATCTTTAGACTCAACCGTCATTTCTATTGATACTTCATCCTCATTGTTAGCCAAACCTTCTTCAGATGAATGACCACCTAAAATTGGTGCTATTACTAAACCTACCAAACATGTTAATTTAATTAATATGTTCATTGAAGGACCAGAGGTGTCTTTAAAAGGATCACCAACAGTATCACCAGTTACTGCCGCTTGGTGAGGAGGTGAAGGTTTGTCTTCTTTATGCTTATAGAACGTTTCTCCATTAATTTCTACACCAGCTTCAAATGATTTTTTAGCATTATCCCACGCACCACCAGCATTATTTTGGAAAATAGCCCACATTACACCAGACACACAAACTCCAGCCATATAACCACCTAAAACTTCTGCTCCAAGTAAAAAGTTATCGTTAACTAATGCCGTGCCAATTCCCATTACAACCGGAGTTACTATAGTGATAAGACCTGGGATAACCATTTCTTTTAAAGCTGCTTTTGTTGAAATATCCACACATTTCCCATACTCTGGTGTACCTGTACCTTCCATAATTCCAGGTATTTCTCTGAACTGCCTTCTTACTTCTTCAACCATTTGTCCTGCTGCTTTACCAACAGACTCCATGGCTAAGGCAGAAAAAATTACAGGAATCATTCCACCAATAAACAATGCTGCTAACACCGGTGCTTTAAAAATATTGATGCCGTCAATACCTGTAAACGTTACATAAGCAGCAAATAAAGCTAATGCTGTTAAAGCTGCAGATGCAATAGCAAATCCTTTGCCTACTGCTGCTGTTGTGTTCCCAACTGAATCCAAAATATCCGTACGCTCACGAACGTGAGGTTCTAATTCACTCATTTCTGCTACACCTCCTGCATTGTCAGCAATAGGCCCAAATGCATCAATGGCCAACTGCATTGCTGTAGTAGCCATCATTGCTGAAGCTGCTAAAGCCACACCATAGAATCCTGCTAATACATAAGCACTCCATATTGCTACTGCAAAAAGGATTACAGATAAGAAAGTAGATTTCATTCCAACTGCTAAACCAGAAATAATATTAGTAGCGGCACCAGTAGATGAATTCTTAACGATTTTTAAAACCGGTGTTTTACCCAAACTTGTATAATAAGCTGTTACCATAGAAATCAAAGCGCCTACAGCCAAACCAATAGTAGCTGCATAAAACACATGTCTAGAAGGAATTGTCTTAATACCCTCACCAAAAAAGTTCATTTCCATAGTCATTGGCAACATCCAACGGATTAAAAACCAAGAAGCTACCCAAGTAATTCCTATAGAAACCCAGTTACCTGTATCTAATGCTTTTTGAACAACTGACTCCTTAGCATCATTGCTAGAAATGCGCACTAAGAATGTACCCAAAATAGAAGCTAAAATACCTACACCAGCAATAACTAAAGGTAAAAGAATTGGCCCCATATTATTAAAGGCATCAGTAAATTGCGTTGTAGCAGACATGTCTCTTATCACATAGTTACCAAGCACCATAGCAGCTAAAACCGTAGCCACATAAGACCCAAATAAATCAGCTCCCATACCTGCAACATCACCAACATTATCACCAACGTTATCAGCAATAGTAGCTGGGTTACGTGGATCATCTTCTGGAATCCCAGCTTCTACTTTACCTACCAAATCAGCTCCTACATCAGCAGCTTTTGTGTAGATTCCTCCACCAACTCTTGCAAATAAAGCTATACACTCAGCACCTAAAGAGAATCCTGCTAAGGCTTCAAGAGCAACTGTCATTTCATCATAAAAAGCACCTTCGCCAGTGACAAACATTTTAAGGAATATAAAAAAGAACAAACTAATTCCTAATACAGCAAGTCCTGCTACACCTAGCCCCATCACAGTTCCACCACCAAAAGATACTTTTAAGGCATGAGGTAAGCTCGTTTTTGCAGCCTCAGCTGTTCTAGCATTGGCATCAGTAGCTATACGCATACCTATGTTTCCTGCAAGACCAGAAAAAACCGCACCAAAAATAAAAGCAACTATTATAATCCAATGTGTTGTTGGCACTATATAAGACACTATTCCAAGCGCCACTGCCGCCATTACTACAAAAATTAGTAGTAATCGATATTCTGCAGCCAAAAACGCTAAAGCTCCTTCTTTAATTGATTTAGAAATGCTTTGCATTTTTTCATCACCTGCAGGTTGTTTTTTTACCCAAGACATTTTAACGAACATAAAAAGCAATCCTATAATTGCCAATGCCATTGGTACATAAATTATGTTTGATTCCATATTATTTTATTATGATTAGTTATTCGCTTTTAAAACTGGGCAAAAGTAGTAAATTAATGTTAATAGAGAAACCCTTTTATCGTGAATATAAAAGGGTTTCTCTATTTCTATCCATAAGTAATCTATATCATAAAATCACCGTTAGTCTTGTGATGACTATGATTATACCTATCAATACACTTTTTAACAATATCGGTTGCCTCTTTTGCATCCCCCCAACCTCCTACATCAACTTTTTTCTTTTCTAAGTCTTTATATACTTGAAAAAAGTGTGTTATTTCATCCAAACGATGCGGATTAAGATCGCTAATATCTTCCTTTAAGCTCCAAATTGGATCTGAAACAGGAACACAAACAACTTTTTCATCAGGACCTTTTTCATCAGCCATATGGAACACACCTATAGGCTTTACCTCCATTACACACATTGGAAATGTTGGCTCGTGTCCTAAAACTAATACGTCTAAAGGGTCTCCATCTAGTGCCAATGTTTTTGGAACAAAACCATAATCTCCAGGATACATCATTGAAGAAAATAGCATTCTGTCGAAACGGATTTTCTTCAATTCAAAATCATATTCATACTTGTTACGGCTCCCTTTAGGGATTTCTATTAAAACGTCAAAAGTTAGTGCATTGTTTGCTTCCATGGAAAATTTTTAAAGACTGCAAATATAACCCAAGACTAAGGTATTGCAAAACGTCGTGATTAAATTATATCTTAAAAATAGAAACCAAAACTACCCGTTACACCAAAACGTCTTGCATCAGGATTATCTAAATAATTACCTCTAAAGTTGAAATCAATTCTTAGAATCTTAAAAATATTTGCTACACCAAAACTATATTCATAATACATACGGGTATCAGGTGCTACTAAAGGAAATTCCAGTGGGTTCCCTGTTGTACTTAAAACAATGTTTTCATCAGATAGTTCACCCCAAACACCTCGTAATCCAACTATAGCCCTAAGATTGTATTTCTTTAAAAAAGGAATCCTCGAAAACAAGCGACCATTAAAATTGTGTTCTAAATGCACAGAAGTATAAGTATCGGTTACAAACTCATAAAAGTCGAGTTGTGAGAATGTATTATAGATTGAAAAATACGTTTGATTACCTGGTACAACACTTAGTAGACCTAAAGGTACTTCTCCAAAAGTTTTACCAGCTTCAATTGACGTTATCAAACGACCAAATCCACCAACTTGCCATGGTTGAATATATGAGAATTGTACTTTTGTATAATCAAAATCGCTATCAAACCAATCGCGATCTCCACGGGTAACTTGTGCAAAAAGTCTAGCAAAATTATCATTCTTCTCTTTACGTTCCACACCAAAACCGGTCATCTGTCGTTTAGGAAAATAGGACAATGCCAATCTACTTTCAAACTGTTTGATTTCCGAGGAAATTCCTGTTGAAGATTCAGGGTCATTATAATCTAAACTAAATGTCTCTGATGCAGACCTCAAAGATCTGAAACTTCCATCTAAACGAATTTCAAAATTCCTTAAGGGTTCTATTGAAAATCCCAGATTGGTTAAATTAATATTGGTTAGTTTATCATTAGCACCAGCTGTAAAAACAGCACTAGAGGCCAAACTTCTACCCAGAACATCTGTAGAGCTTGTTAAACTTGCGCCAATCTGCTCAACATCTCGTCTATTTCCTCCAAAAATTGTAAACCGACTCCTTTTGTCAAGCAACCATTTACCTGATATACCATACTTAAATTTATCGTCCCTAAAACCATAAGCCAAAAATCCTTCTAGCCTCCACAAATCATTTGGCCCAAAGTAGGTACGACCTCCCGTACGAAGTCTTAAACCTTCGACCTCATTAAAACCAAATGTTGAGAAAATAGGACCATAATCGAAATTAATGCTCGGGAATTCTATATAACCCGAAGCTAGAATGCTCCCGAGATTATAGAGTCTTTTAAACTTCTTTACTGTTCTTAAAGTATCTAACATTTTGTAGACACCTTTTTCATCTTTATTTAGTGCTTCTAATCTGTTCTTTTCCCAGAACTCATCTTCTCGGTTGTATACATCTTCATCATAACTGTAAACTACCTTCTCATAGAATTTTTCATCTTTTGGCTCATTGAACTTATAGTTATCATAAAGCGTTGTTCGTTTTCCATAAACACCTCGTGACTTTTCTTTCTTGTTCAATGCAAAATCTGACAAGAAATAATCTCTTTTTATTAAGAACACCGAATCATTTAAAACTTCGAACTCCTGTTCTATATATATTTCCTTTACCCAGTTGATGTTTGCACTTTTAGATGCTTGAAGGTTAATTTCCTTTATTGCATAAGTAGAATCGTTAACCCAAAAATCTCCTTTAAAAGTGAGTTCATTTTTTCGTCTTGGATAGTAAATGATATTATAACACCATTTGTTATCTATAAATGCACTATCCGAGAGGACATAATTATATGTCTGAATACCTGTGCGGCTTAAAGGACTTACAAAACTCTTATCGAAGAACTTCAAATAATTATTATAGATATTGTAATCTGAATATAAATCGTCAATAAAATCTATTATGACTTGATTGTTGCTAAAACCTGAGTTTTTATTTCCTACTAAATCCTCTCGTTTCTTATTGAGAATATTATCACCATATACTTTCTTTACTGATTCGTTTAAGAAAATAGGCAAATAGGTTTTACCAGTTACTGATGAAGTGTCTACTTCTTCAAAAACAAACTCCATACCTTTAAATAATTTACTCTTTATAAGAGCACTATCTATTGTATTTAAATCAAACTCTACTTTTTCGTATTGATTATACTCGTACTGTTTGAATTGACTAAGTCCATTTTGTCTTTTGCGCTCCCAAATCTTTTTTAGAATGCGTATTGCAGGATTTTCAGAGGCTTTTTTAGATTGCTTTCCACTAACTACAACAACTTCTTTTAGCGATTCCGCCTCTTCTTTAAGCACAAATCTTAAATCGTAATTCACCCTTTTTGTAAGTGGGTATTCCAAAACCTCATATCCAACAAAAGAAACCATCAGCGCTTCCCAAGTCTCATCAGACTCTAAATAGAATCTACCATCCTCATTTGTAATTGTACCTTCTGTAGATCCCTTGAAAATAACATTGGCAAATGGAATTGGCTCATCATTAACATCAAATACATAGCCGCTCACCTTTGTTTGGGCAAAAGCAGAGGTTAATGTGATAAATATAAGGGCTGCAAGTAGTTTTAACTTCATATCCAAAAATAAACTTCATTAACGACCATGCTAAATCCTTAATTGCGGTCGTTAATGAAGTTTATTAAACGCAGAAAACTGCGATTTATTTATTTATACATTACTTTTTTTACAGCTTTTATAACGTCATTACTATTAGGTAACCACTCTTCTAAAAGCACTGGTGAATATGGTGCAGGTGTATCTGCTGTATTAATTTTTACAACTGGTGCATCTAAATAATCAAAAGCTTCAGACTGTACTAAATATGTGATTTCAGTAGCTACATTTCCAAATGGCCAAGCTTCTTCCAAAACCACAAGTCTATTGGTTTTTTTAACGGACTCAACAATCGCTTTTCTATCCATAGGACGGACAGTGCGCAAATCTATAATTTCACAAGAAATACCTTCCTTTTCTAATTCATCTGCTGCTATATATGCTTCCTTAATAATTTTGCCGAAAGACACTATAGTAACATCTGTTCCTTCTCTTTTAATATCTGCAACACCTAGAGGAATAGTGTACTCACCTTCTGGCACTTCGCCTTTATCGCCATACATCTGCTCACTTTCCATAAAAATTACTGGATCATCATCTCTAATTGCAGACTTTAAAAGTCCTTTGGCGTCATAAGGATTTGAAGGAACTACAACTTTAAGACCTGGTGTGTTGGCAAACCAACTCTCAAACGCTTGAGAGTGAGTTGCTGCTAACTGACCAGCAGATGCTGTTGGGCCTCTAAATACAATAGGACATTTAAATTGCCCACCAGACATTTGTCTAATTTTTGCAGCGTTATTTATAATTTGATCAATTCCAACTAAAGAGAAGTTAAACGTCATGTACTCTACAATAGGGCGGTTTCCCGTCATTGTAGAACCTATGGCAACACCTGCAAAACCAAGCTCAGCTATTGGTGTGTCTATAACTCGCTTTGGTCCAAACTCATCTAACATTCCTTTTGATGCCTTGTACGCACCATTATATTCAGCCACTTCCTCACCCATAAGATAAATGCTCTCATCTCTACGCATTTCTTCACTCATGGCTTCTGCAATAGCTTCTCTAAATTGAATTGTCTTCATTGTTTTGTTTTTAAACGAAGAACAAAAATAGCAATAAATGAAAAATTAAGTAAATCAAATTTCTTTAAAATTTACTATGCATGCATAGTAAATATTCGAAATAAAATATTTACCTTCGTAACCGCAATTTTTTAAGGCCTAATAATCAATAAAATTGTAAAAATTTGAAGTTTTACTAACATTTAACGAAATCGTTTTAGTAGAATTTCGCATTATAAAAAAGTAAACTTAAATAACATATAAGCATGAAGATTTTAGTATGTATCAGCCATGTACCTGATACGACTTCCAAAATTAATTTTACAGATGGAGATACCAAATTCGATACCAATGGTGTTCAGTTTGTAATTAATCCTAATGACGAATTTGGTTTAACAAGAGCTATGTGGTTTAAAGAAAAACAAGGCGCTAGTGTTGATGTTGTAAATGTAGGTGGTGCGGAAACCGAACCAACATTGAGAAAAGCCTTAGCAATTGGTGCCGACACAGCCATTAGAGTTAATACCCAACCTACTGATGGTTTTACTGTTGCTAAACAATTGGCAAAAGTTGTTAAAGATGGTAGTTACGATTTAGTCATAGCAGGAAGAGAATCAATTGATTATAATGGAGGTATGGTACCAGGCATGTTAGCCGCAATGACAGATGCCAATTTCGTAGCCAACTGTATAGGGTTAGAAATTGATGGTAGTAGCGCAAAAGCGGTGAGAGAGATTGATGGTGGTAAAGAAACTGTAAGCACTTCATTACCGTTAGTCGTTGCTGGACAAAAAGGTATTGTTGAAGAAAGTGATCTTCGCATACCTAACATGAGAGGTATAATGATGGCGCGTCAAAAACCTTTAACTGTTATTGAGCCTATCGAAGCTAATGCGGAGACTACAACAGCTAGTTTCGAAAAACCTGCACCTAAGGGAGCGGTTAAGTTAGTAGATGCCGATAATATTGATGAGTTAGTAAATCTACTTCACAACGAAGCTAAAGTCATTTAAAAAAAGGAATTATGTCAATTTTAGTATATACAGAATCAGAAAACGGGAAATTTAAGAAAGCAGCTTTAGAGGTCGTGTCTTACGCAAAAGCTGTTGCAGATCAAATGGGTACAACAGTAACTGCTGTAGCTATTAATGCAGAGAATAGTGATAGTTTAGGTGTTTACGGAGCTTCTAAAGTTTTATCTGTGAAAAATGAAGCATTAAGCAAATTTAACGCAAAAAAACATGCTGCTGTTATTGAACAAGCAGCTAAAAACGAAGGTGCAAAAGTGGTGGTTTTAAGCTCTAGTGCTAATAGTAAATATTTAGCCCCTTTGTTAGCAGTTGGCTTAGATGCGGGTTATGTTTCCAATGTGGTTGAAGCTCCATCTAATACTTCACCTTTTACGGTGAAGCGAACGGCTTTTACAAATAAAGCTTTTGCAAACACAGAAATAAATACAGATGTGAAGATCGTTGGCTTGTCCAATAACTCTTTCGGAATTGTTGAAGTTAGCGGTAATGTCTCAGTTGAGGATTTTTCACCTTCAATACCAGATTCTGGTGTTAGTGTTGAGTCTATAGACAAAGCAGCAGATAAAGTAAGTATAGCAGATGCAGAAATTGTAGTATCAGGTGGTAGAGGTCTAAAAGGCCCAGAAAATTGGGGAATGATAGAAGAATTAGCAGATGTTTTAGGTGCTGCAACAGCATGTTCTAAGCCAGTATCTGACCTTGGTTGGAGACCACATGGTGAGCATGTTGGACAAACAGGTAAACCTGTGGCATCAAACTTATATATTGCGGTTGGTATTTCTGGAGCTATTCAGCATTTGGCAGGTATTAATGCTTCTAAAGTAAAAGTTGTTATCAATACAGATCCTGAAGCTCCTTTCTTTAAAGCTGCTGATTATGGAGTTGTTGGAGATGCTTTCGAAGTAGTGCCAAAACTCATTGAAAAATTAAAAGCTTTTAAAGCTCAAAACGCATAATTTTATTACCTTGTAATATTAAAGGACTGTTTAAATTTAGATTTTCTTAATAGTTTTACGTTTTGTCGAAAGTATTTAGAAAAATATCCAATTCTGCATTTTGCAGTTGGTAAAGTCCAAATTTAAACAGTTCTTTGTGTTTTAAAATTCATGAGTTTAGTTCGTTTAAATATAAAAGGTATTTCCTACAGCCAAACACAAAATGGCGCGTATGCCTTAATACTTAATGAAGTTGATGGTGACAGAAAACTTCCTATTGTTATAGGTGCTTTTGAAGCCCAGTCTATTGCTATTGCCTTAGAAAAAGAAATTCGTCCTCCAAGACCATTGACCCACGATTTATTCAAAAATTTTGCAGATAGATTTGATATTGTTGTGAAGCAAGTTATCATTCATAAATTAGTTGACGGTGTCTTCTACTCTAGTCTTATTTGCGAGCGCGATAAAATTGAAGAAATCATTGATGCCAGAACCAGTGATGCCATTGCTTTAGCACTCCGCTTTCAAGCACCAATATTTACTTATAAAAATATTTTAGACAAAGCCGGTATTTACCTTAAAGTAAATCCTAAGAAAGAGGATGAAGAACAAGACAGCATACTTGTAGATGAATTTATTGCTGAAGAAATTGAAAATGCAGTTGCTGACCAAGAAGGCTATAAAGATAAATCTTTAGAAGAGCTAAACAGTCTTTTAGAAGAAGCCGTAAATAATGAGGATTATGAAAAGGCAGCAAAAATAAGAGACGAAATTTCTAAGCGTTAACTAATACTTCTTTCTATGAAATGCCTCTTAACAAATTTTTCAAACCAACAGAAAATTATATACTAGGCATTACGTCTGACCATTAATAAAAAATATCTATAGATGAATCATTTTTTCAAAGCCCTTATCGCTATTTTTATTGGAGTTTCATCGATTACAGCGCAAGAGCTAGAAACCTCATTAAATGATTCCACTTATATAAGCATTGAAGAAGAATCACCAATACAAATAGGTGATATAGAAGATCCCAAAATTAAGAGTTGGCAATTACTTAAAAATACTGTTTATGAAAACTATCCTGATAGTATATCAGGGAGTGTTGAGTTCATCAAAGGGAGAGAATTCTTGATGCTTAATGAAAATGGCGAATATGTTTCAATCTTAAACAACACTTTTAACAAAGGTATTTGGCTTCAAAACAACAATCTTTTAGTATTCAAGCAAAAAGTACCTACAACAGTTGACATTTACTTTGAGATCATAAAACAGGAAGACTCTGTTTTTAAAATAAAGAAAGATAAAAATGTACTCACATACATTTCAGAAAAGCATCCTCAGTATGTGGCAAAAGAGGCTTCTAATGATACAATTATTGAAAGTGAGGGATTTACTTTTAACAGTTTATGGAGAGGTGCCTTGGGAATGGTTTCTCTTATATTCATAGCTTTTTTGTTTAGTAGTAACCGTAAAGCTATTAACTGGAAAACTGTAGGCATAGGCTTAGCTTTTCAATTACTTATTGCTATTGGTGTGCTAAAAGTTGATTTTATTAAAAATGGATTTGAAGCAGTAGGGCAAGTTTTTATAAATATTTTAGATTTCACAAGAGCAGGTAGCGAATTTTTATTTAGTGGAGTTATGGATGTAAATTCTTATGGCTTCATATTCGCATTTCAGGTGCTACCAACTATCTTGTTCTTTTCGGCACTAACATCGGTTTTATTTTATCTAGGAATCATACAAAAAGTAGTTAAAGCATTTGGGTGGTTACTTACCAAACTTCTTAAAATTTCGGGTGCAGAAAGCTTAAGTGTTGCCGGAAACATTTTCTTAGGTCAGACAGAAGCTCCGTTATTAATTAAAGCTTATTTAGAAAAAATGAATAAGTCTGAAATCCTTTTGGTAATGGTTGGTGGAATGGCAACCGTTGCTGGAGCTGTATTAGCGGCTTATATTGGATTTTTAGGCGGTGACGATCCTGCAATGCGATTGGTCTATGCCAAGCATTTGCTAGCTGCATCAGTTATGGCAGCTCCAGGTGCTGTTGTCATTTCAAAAATTTTATTCCCTCAAACAGAGAATATCAATACTGACGTAAAAGTATCTCAGGAAAAAATTGGTGCTAATTTATTAGATGCTATTGCCAACGGAACTACCGAAGGATTAAAACTAGCCGTAAATGTTGGTGCAATGCTATTGGTGTTTGTTGCTTTTATTGCTATGCTTAATGGTATTCTCGGTTGGGTTGGTGATGTAACTTCACTAAATACATGGATGGCAGCTAATACCCCTTATCAAAGCTTTTCCTTAGAAGCCATACTAGGAACCGTTTTTGCACCTTTAATGTGGCTTATTGGAGTAGCAAAAGAAGACATGATGATGATGGGACAACTTTTAGGCATTAAACTGGCAGCAAGTGAATTTGTAGGTTATATTTAGCTAGCTGACTTAAAAAATGTTACCAACGCTACTCACCTAAATTATAATAAGTCCGTTATTATGGCGACCTATATGCTATGTGGATTTGCCAATTTTGCATCTATAGGAATTCAAATTGGCGGTATTGGATCATTAGCACCTGGACAAAGAAAGCAGTTATCTAAATTTGGTATGAAAGCCCTGATAGGTGGTACAATTGCCTCTTTAATCTCAGCTACAATTGCGGGAATGATCATTGGATAATTTCAGTTAATAACTTTTTATATATTATGAAGCTTCAAATCAATGGTTTTGAAGCTTTTTTTTATTTTCGTTTTTGCATAAGTTATATGTATATAATTTGTTAGTAAAGTATAATTAAATGAGATTCCTGCTTTTGCAGGAAGTGAGCATGAAACAATACCATGATTTAGTAAAGTACGTTTTAGAAAACGGAAATGAAAAAGGAGATAGAACAGGTACAGGCACCAAAAGTGTTTTTGGTTATCAAATGCGTTTTGATTTGAGTGAAGGATTTCCTATGGTCACTACCAAAAAACTACATCTTAAATCTATAATCTACGAATTGCTTTGGTTTCTAAAAGGAGATACTAACATTAACTATTTAACCGAAAACGGGGTTAGAATCTGGAACGAATGGGCAGATGAAAACGGTAACCTCGGACCAGTTTACGGACATCAATGGCGTAATTGGGCAAGTGAAGAAATTGACCAGATTAAGGAAGTAGTACAAAGCCTAAAAACCAATCCAAATAGCAGAAGAATGTTGGTTTCTGCATGGAATCCTGCGGTATTACCAGATACCTCTAAGTCCTTCTCAGAAAATGTAGCTAATGGTAAGGCAGCTTTACCACCTTGCCACGCATTTTTTCAATTTTATGTTGCAAACGGAAAATTATCTTGTCAATTATACCAGCGTAGTGCTGATATCTTTTTAGGTGTGCCTTTTAATATTGCTTCTTATGCTTTGTTTACTATGATGATGGCACAGGTTTGTGGTTACCAACCAGGAGAATTTATTCACACATTTGGTGATGCTCACATATACAACAATCACCTTGAGCAATTAGAATTACAACTATCTAGAGATATTAGGCCATTACCAAAAATGATTCTTAATCCTGAGGTTAAGAACATCTTCGATTTTAAATTCGAAGATTTTACACTTGTAGATTACAACCCTCATCCTCATATTAAAGGTGTTGTTGCCGTATAATTCTATGAGATTTTTCGTTTTATTTTTTGCGTTTTTGTTTTGCGCATTTTCTTTTAGTCAGGAAAAAACAGACAATGAAACAACGTTAGATACAGTTTCCAAAAACAGTAACTCTTTTAAGATTATTGAGAATATACCAATCTACAAAGGCTGCGAGAATGAAAAGGATAATATAAACAAGAAAAAATGTGCGTCTCTAAAGATTGCTGAATTATTTAAAAAACACTTTAACACTAAACTTCCTGAAGATTCTAATATACCTTCAGGTGAAGTTAAGATTTTTCTGCGCTTTTCTGTTGATATTGATGGTTCCATAGTTGATAGTATTGCAGAAGCACCAAACAAATATCTAGAAAATGAAGCTTTACGTGTCTTAACACTGATCCCTAAATTTAAACCTGGCTACCTTAGGGATGAACCTATAAAAGTGCCCTTCTCACTGCCGCTCATCGTGATAGTTGAAAACGGCAATTATAATGATGAAAATTTCACTTACCCTTTATTTAGAGGTTGTGATAAAGACCTTAGCAACGAGGAACTAAAAAAATGTTCTAAAGAAAAAATCACAAACTTTATAAAAATGAGTTATGATTTGGATGTAGCTGAGGCAGCCTTACCTCTTGATAAATCTACCCAATTTCAGCTAAATTTCATTATCAATAAAAACGGAAAAGTAGAACAGGTAAATGCTAAGGCCAATCATCGAGCAATTGCTATAGAAGCTATTAAAGTTGCTAAACGTCTCCCTAAGTTCAAGAAACCCGGAACTAAAAATGGTAAAGCTGTAGAAATACCTTTCAGCTTATTAATGACGATTTACTTCAATGAGCATTAAATAAAAAAGCGCCTCAAAATGAGACGCTTTTTCCTCTAATCTTATAGGTTATTATAAGTTTAATACACCATTTTCAGCACCTGCAAAGTCATTCCATGCATAAGCATCTGCTTGCTCATCGTTGATATAAGTTTTACCATCAACAACATATCTAAACTCGTAAGAGTTATCGCTCTCTAAATCTAAAGTACCTTTAAAGGTACCATTCTTTAATTTCGTTAATTCTGTAGCTTCAGTATTCCACTCGTTAAAGCTTCCAACAACTGCTACACTTTTTGCCTCCTCTGCAGGAACAGAAAATGTTACCTTACAAACTGGCTTACTTTTTAAATACTGTTTTTTAATTGCCATAATTATAGTTTTAAATAATGGGTCAAAAGTATAAAAGAAAAAAGCAGAAATTATAGTTTAATTCACTTTAAATGAAAGAATTATCATTTTGATAAAATAAGCTTTACTTTTTGATAAACTATGCAATTTTTTAATGTAAAAAGTATGAGATTTACAAGAAATAAAATTACTTCTTAACACCTGATAATCAACGACATCGTTTTCGAAAATAACAAAAATAGATTCCAATAAATTACCTACAACGTTTTAGTGAAAAAGAAGTATCTTTATAGGATAATTTTAGGATTATGTTCGGAAAGAAAAAACAAGTTTCAACAATAGATAAAGACCAATTAGAACTCATTGAAAATGCCCAAAAACGAATTAGGCAAAAAAAGCGTTTATACATTCATTTTGTGATTTTTCTTATTGGTGCCGTTTTCTTAATCATAGCAAATACAGTTCTTGGTATTGGTAAGGATTTTACAATTGCTGGCATTAATTGGTTTGTATATGCCATACTGCTTTGGTTATTTTTATTTGTTTACCATTTTGTAAACGTATTTATCACCAATAAGTTTATGGGTAAGGATTGGGAAAAACAACAGTTAGACAAGCTCGTTAGCCAACAACAAAAGCGTATAGATAAATTAAAAGAAGGATTCTTAAAGGAAGAGCGAAAAATTGCACAATCACAAGCTTATAACGAAACACATTCAGAAACTAAGCCCGAAGAAAAAAAAAACTCCAGTGAGTTAACTATCATTGTAGCTGCTGGCGAAGACAATGCTATTGGCAAGGATAATGAACTTATTTGGCATCTTAGTGATGATCTAAAGCGTTTTAAAAAATTAACTTCTGGTCATCATATCATCATGGGACGTAAAACTTTTGAAAGTTTCCCAAAACCATTACCTAACCGCACACATATTGTTATTACAAGGCAAAACAACTATAAAGTACCAGAAGGTGTCATAGTTGTGAATAATCTTGAAGATGCCTTAGACGCTGCCAGAAAAGACAATCAACCTTATATTATTGGTGGTGGTGAAATCTATAAACAATCTATAAACCTAGCTGATAAACTAGAACTAACTCGAGTACATGCTACGTTTGAAGGTGCTGATACTTTTTTCCCAGAAGTAGATTTAAACAAATGGAAAGAAATTTCTAAAACTACTCATGATGCAGATGAGGATCATAACTATGCATTTTCGTTTATTACTTATGAGAGAAGATAAATATTCCTATTTTTGCAGCACTAAAATTTAGTCACATGAATGCATACGTATTTCCAGGTCAAGGTGCTCAATTTTCAGGAATGGGTTTAGACCTTTATGAAAATTCGCCTTTAGCTCAAGAACTTTTTGAAAAAGCTAACGATATACTTGGTTTTTCCATTACTGACATTATGTTTGAAGGCTCAGATGAAGACTTAAAACAAACCAAGGTTACACAACCAGCTATTTTTTTACACTCCGTAATTTTAGCCAAAACTCTAGGTGATAGTTTTAGACCAGATATGGTTGCCGGGCACTCTCTTGGGGAATTTTCTGCTTTAGTTGCTGCTGGTGCATTAACATTTGAAGATGGTTTAAAATTGGTGTCTCAACGTGCCCAAGCTATGCAAAAGGCCTGTGAATTACAGCCAAGTACAATGGCAGCCGTTTTAGGTTTAGATGATGACGTTGTAGAAAAAGTATGCGAAAATATAGAAGGTGTTGTGGTTGCTGCCAATTACAACTGCCCTGGTCAATTAGTTATTTCTGGTGAAATTGAAGCTGTAAATAAAGCTTGTGAAGCACTTAAAGAAGAAGGTGCCAAACGTGCTTTGGTTTTACCTGTTGGTGGTGCCTTTCACTCTCCAATGATGGAGCCTGCAAGAGAAGAACTAGCAGCTGCGATTGAAAACACAACCTTTAGCAAGCCTAATTGTCCTATTTATCAAAATGTAACAGCTTCTGCCGTTACCGATGAAAATGAAATAAAAGCTAATTTAATATCTCAATTAACTGCTCCTGTACGTTGGACACAGTCTGTACAACAAATGATTGCTGATGGTGCCACACACTTTACAGAGGTGGGACCTGGCAAGGTTTTACAAGGTTTAGTAAAGAAAATAAACAGAGAAGCCGAGACATCTTCCGCTACTTTTGAAACTAACATTTAATTCTTTCAGTTTTGAATAGAAATATTTTTATTGTACTCCTCATAGCTTTTAATATTACTATAGATCAAATTTCAAAAGTCATCGTTAGAGCAAATATTGAGATTAAGGAAGTCATAGAATTAATTGGCAATAAATTTATCCTGACGAATGTCTATAATGAAGGAGCATTTCTTGGTATGGGTAGTGACATGAACAAAACCTTAAAAACTATTTTTTTATTGATTTTGCCAACAATAGTTTTGGGTTATGTTATTTACTATATTATAAAGACCAAGGAATTAGATCGTCTAAGCCTTATTGCATTTTGCTGCATTATTGGTGGTGGTATTGCTAATGTTTTTGATAGAATTGTATTTGGTAAGGTCACCGATTTCTTTTTCATTGATTTAGGTGGAGTTTTTAAAACTGGTATTTTTAATGTAGCTGATATTTCTGTAACAGCAGGTATGATAATGTTACTGTTCAGTGGTATATTCAATAAAAAGAAAGAAGAAAAATAAAAACTCCCTAACGTGCTAGTTGGCAATCTTCACAATCTTTGACCTCTCCGTAGTAGGTTTCGCGATATTTATGAAGTGTTTTGTAAGGAATACTAAGGAATTGCTTTTTGATGTAGGTGACTTTAGTATTTAGTACACCCATCTTTTTTGAGAATCTTCCTTCTTGTTTTGTTTCTCTTTTAACGCTTATCAGTTTCATGGAAATCAATTATCATTAAATACAAAACAACAAAGATTGAATTGCAATCCCAAGAAAAAAATGTTAATTCCTAGTTAAGTCTTTTTATGATTATCACATTGAAAATCAGATACTAAATTCATTAAAGTATTTTCAATGATATAGACACAGTATTAATAGTTTAATAATTAAAAAAGCACCTAGAATAGAGTTAGTTTTTATAAACAATACCCTCTTTCATCACAAAAACCACATTTTCCATTGTTGAGATATCTGTTGTAGGGTCCTCATTTACAGCAATAATATCAGCAATAAAACCTTCTTTAATTCTACCTAGTTGATCTTCCACTTTAAGAATCATGGCATTGGTAACCGTAGCACTCTGAATAGTTTCCATAGCTGGCATACCTGCCTCAACCATGTAACCAAACTCTTTTCCATTTTCACCATGGTAAAATACCGCTGCATCTGTACCAAAGGCGATACCAACACCAGCTTTATAGGCTCTAGCAAACATATCTTGAATTTTTGGACCAATATCTAGAGCTTTAGGCACCACAACATCTGGATAGTATCCTGGTATTTTAGCTTTATCCGATACAAACTTACCTGCAGTAATCGTAGGCACCAGATAAACATCATACTTTTTCATAAGCTCCATAGTCTCTGCACTCATCAGCGTGCCGTGCTCTATAGTTTTTACACCGCCTAAAATGGCACGTTGCATACCTTCGTCACCATGTGCGTGTGCTGCTACATGAAATCCGTAATCTTTTGCCGTTTCACATATAGCTTTTATTTCTTCAATAGTAAATTGTGGATTTTGTCCACTTTTAGCTACACTTAGTACACCTCCTGTTGCAGTTATCTTTATTAAGTCAGCTCCATTTTTATAACGCTGTCTTACTGCTTTTTTTGCGTCATCCACTCCATTTACTACACCTTCTTTTGGCCCTGGATTTCCAATTAAATCTCGTTTTGCGCCATTTGTAGGATCTGCATGTCCACCTGTTGTGGCCAAAGCTTTTTCCGCAGTAAAAATTCTTGGTCCTTTTACTTTTCCTGAGTTTATAGCGTTTCTTAAAGATACATTAACACCTGTACCTCCTAAATCTCTAACGGTTGTAAAACCATTCATTAATGTAACTTCAGCATAATGAACTGAATTAAAAGCAATATCTGCATCATTCAACGTGTAATCTTCGAGATAGGATTTAGGATTGGTTTCACTTTCTATATGCACATGCATGTCAATAAGACCTGGCATTACAGTTTTAGACTTTAAATCTATTACAATAGCCTCACTATTATCAGGGTTTTTATAACCTTTTTCCACAGAAATTATCTTGTTTCCTGAAACAACAATGGTTTGCTCAGTAAGCACTTTTCCTGATTCGGTATCTATTAATTTTCCGCAATGCAAATAGGTATTTTGTGCAGCTAAAACAATTGAAAATACGAATGCTAAAATACTGAGTAGAGTTTTCATGTCTGAAAAATTTATTTATTTCTAATTTTTTGCTCCCATTTCCAAGCCGAAGCCATGGCCTCGTCTAAAGTAAGCTCTGTTTTCCAACCTAAAACATTGTTGGCCATGGTGGTTTCTGCATAGGCAGCAACAACATCTCCTTCTCTTCTATCTACTATTTGATATTTTAGCTTTTCTCCAGAAACTTTATCGAATGATTGGATGACTTCTAGTACAGAACTGCCTTTTCCAGTACCTAAGTTGAAAACCTCATAGTTAGAGAGATTTTTACCTTTTATTAATCGTTGCAATGCAACCACATGAGCTTTAGCCAAATCTACAACATGGATATAATCTCTAATACAAGTACCATCTGGTGTAGGATAATCACCACCAAAAACAGACAATTGCTCTCGCAAACCAATTGCAGTTTGTGTAATGTATGGTACCAGATTTTGAGGTACTCCGATTGGTAATTCGCCAATTTCTGCAGAAGGATGTGCACCAATAGGATTAAAGTAACGCAAGGCTATACTCTTTAGGTTTGAATTTACTCTACAAGTATCTCTAATAATTTCTTCGCCTATTTGTTTTGTATTACCGTAAGGGGATTCTGCTGGTTTTACAGGAGCATTTTCAGTAATTGGCAGCTCATCTGCCTGACCATACACCGTACAAGACGAACTAAAAATGAAGTTCTGTTTTTCTAACTTGGTTAGCTCTTGAAGTATGTAAACTAATGTTCCAATATTATTTTCATAATACATTAAAGGCTCCTTAACACTTTCTCCTACAGCTTTGTTAGCTGCAAAATGAATAACGCCAGCTATATCGTTGTGGGCTTCAAAAAAATGAGTAACATCGGCCTTGACCCTAAGGTCTAACTTTTCAAAATGAGGTTTTACACCAGAAATGTTTGTAATACCATCTAAAACATCAATTGAGGAATTGCTCAAATTATCAATGACAACCACTTCAAAACCTTCATTTTGAAGCTCTACCACTGTGTGAGAACCAATAAAACCAAGTCCGCCAGTTACTAATACTTTCATGTGTTATTATTTATTGTTTTTCAATGGGCACTCGGAACATCCTGCCATCATTTTCGCTGTTTGATTTAAGATTGATTATGGATGTTTCATCCTTTAGTTATTGTTTATAAAATTTAGAACGGTTGTGGTAATAAACTCAATTTGTTCATCATCCAACTCGGTATGCATTGGTAAAGAAATGACAGACTGCACCAATTGGTTAGTTACTTTAAAATCTTCTTCTTTATAACGCTCATCTTTATAGGCTTTTTGTTTATGAAGAGGAATTGGATAATATACTCCACAAGGAATGTTATTTTCTTGTAAATGGGCTACCAAAGCATCTCTATCTACATCTTTTAGGTTCAATGTATATTGATGGAACACATGGCAATCGCAGGTATTGCAAATACCTTCGCAAGATGTTCTACCTGACGGTGTAGTAATTTTTGGATGATCCTTAAAAGCTTCTGTATATTTTCTTGCCGCATGTCGCCTTGCTTCATTATAATTATCTAAATGTGGTAATTTGGCATCTAATACTGCTGCTTGTATAGAATCCAATCGAGAGTTTACACCAACAACATCGTGATGATAACGTTTATACATACCGTGGTTTACAATACCTCTAATAATATGTGCTAAATCATCATCATTGGTAAAAATGGCACCACCATCACCATAGCAACCTAAATTTTTTGAAGGAAAGAACGATGTAGAAGCGACATGACCAATAGCTCCTGTTTTAGTCTTAGTTGCGTCTTTATGTGTATAATTTGCCCCTATACCTTGCGCATTATCTTCTATAACATAGAGGTCGTGTTTATTAGCCAAATCCATAATGGCATCCATATCTGCAGCTAAACCAAACAGATGAACTGGTACAATTGCTTTAGTTTTTGGAGTAATGGCTTTTTCAATAGCTGCAATGTCTATATTAAAAGTGATAGGATCTACATCTACTAAAACCGGAGTTAATTGTAGCAAAGCAATAACCTCTACAGTAGCCGCAAACGTAAAATCTGCAGTTATAACCTCATCACCTGGTTTTAAACCTAAACCCATCATAGCAATTTGTAGTGCGTCCGTACCGTTAGCACAAGGGATAACGTGTTTGACACCAAGGTAATCTTCTAAGTTTTTTTGGAATTGATGAACTTTTGGCCCATTTATAAACGCTGCACTTTCTATAATATCCTGAATTGAAGGATCTACAACATTCTTTATTTTTGCATATTGACTCTGAAGGTCAACCATTTGTATTTTTTTCATTCCGTGAAGGATTATAATAAATTTTGAAATGCATTTCTAAAATGCTCTAGGCGAAAATACAAAATTGTAACCGCTAAGCCAATGCAATTAATTGAAAGAAATGTATTTTAGCACAAATCTAAATTATTGAGACCACTCTATTCAATAGGAATCTATTTAGCAAGTTTTGCTATAAAACTTCTAGCTCTTTTTAATACTAAACTAAAGCAAGGAGTTGATGGCAGAAATGAAACTTTTAGAAGATTAGAAGCTGTTATAAATCCTAAAGACAAAACCTTTTGGTTTCACTGTGCCTCACTTGGTGAATATGAGCAAGGCCTACCTGTTTTTGAGAAGTTAGTAAAAAACCATCCTAACTATAAAGTAGTACTTTCTTTCTTTTCACCCTCTGGATTTGAGATAAGAAAAAACTCAAAAATTGCAGATATAGTTGTCTATTTACCTTTAGACACAAAAGCTAATGCAAAAAAGTTCTTGAATATTGTAAATCCCGATTATACAATATTTGTGAAATATGAAATTTGGCCAAACTTTTTATATGAACTAAAAAAGAGAAACCATAAAGCCATACTTATTTCGGCTATATTTAGAGAATCCCAAAGTTTTTTTAAGTGGTATGGAGAATTTATGAAGAAAGCCTTATTTGCTTTCAATCACATTTTTACTCAAAATGAAGATTCAAAAAAACTTCTAGAAAGCATCAATTATCATGATGTTTCCGTTTCTGGAGACACACGATTTGACCGTGTTAGCAATCAATTAAGAATAGACAACTCTATTGATTTTATAACTGACTTTAAAGGCGATAAACTTTGTATAGTTTTTGGTAGCACTTGGCCTGATGATGATAAGCTCTACTTGGATTATATTAATCAATTAGACTATGAGAATGTAAAAATTATCATTGCACCACATAATGTTAAATCGAGCTATATAGAATCTCTTAAATCCCAAATAAAAGCTAAAACCATTTGCTTTTCTGAATTATTTGATAAAAAAAATCTGTCAGAATTTAATGTTTTTATTTTAGATACAATTGGTTACCTAAGCAGAATATATAGTTATGCAGACATTGTTTATGTTGGCGGAGCAGCAGGCACAACTGGTTTGCATAATATTTTAGAACCAGCTGTATTTGGTATTCCTATCATTATTGGTAAAAATCATCATAAATTTCCGGAGGCTAAGACACTAATACAGTTGGGAGGAGTTACCTCTGTTTCATCATCAGCCAAATTCAATTCAAAATTAAGCTCTTTGATTATTGACTCATCTTTAAGGAAACATGAAGGATCGATCAACAAAGATTATATAGAGAAAAACAAAGGGGCTGTCATCCAAATATTAGAGTTTATACGTATATAATCTTGTTGCACGGTTAATAGGTACTGAAATTTTGTTAAAATTTCATATAAATTGTTAAATTAGTGCATTAACAACAATTAACACTAAAACTATCAAAATGAAAAAAGTTGTATTAAGTTTAGCCTTAGTTGCATTTTTAGGGTTATCATTAAACTCTTGTAGAGAAACTAAAGAAAAAACAGAAGACGCTGTTGAAAATGCAGCAGACAAAGCTGGTGAAGCTATGGATGATGTTAAAGATGCTGCTAATGATGCTGCAGATGACGTTAAAGATGCCGCCAACGACGCTATCGATGGTGCTGGTGATGCAATAAACGACGTCAAAGACGCAGCTAATGATGCTGTAGAAAGCGTTAAAGAGGGTGCAGAAAAAATGGCTAACGACGCTAAGGATGCAGCCAATGATGCTGTAGATAATGTAAAAGAAGCTGGTAAAGATGCCACAGATAAGATGAAAGGAAACTAAGAGTTTCTAGTCAGATAAAAATTAAAAGCCTGAATTTATCAGGCTTTTTTATTCTAGTTATTTAGTAGACTCACTTAGTTTAAGTTCGCTAGGCACCACAATTGTCTGTAGTTTATGATCATCTGATTGTAAATTATCAATTAGTAATTTCACAGACATCTCACCTATTTCATATGCCTTTTGATGTATGATTGAAATCTTTGGACTAGAAAGCAATTGAGTATGCTCATAACCAAATCCTATTACAGATAAATCCCCAGGAATCGTTTTCCCTGTTTTCTTAGTCATATTAATAGCTATAATGCCTGTAATATGATCTATGGATACAATAGCATCAATATTTGGGTTATTTTGAAGATAACTATATACATGCTCTTCTACATCATCAACTTTACTGAGCTTTAAAATATTGGATTTTAAGTTAGCATCCTCAATGGCTTTTTGATACCCCTTAATTCTTAGCTTACCAACACTTAATTCTTCAATATTACTTACTAATAAAATATGCTTTCTTTTTTCCTTCTTTATCAAATAGTCAGTAGCTTCATATACAGATTGAAAATCATCTACTACAACCTTATCACAAACTATTTCATTAACAACCCTATCAAACATTAATACTGGTATTTTATTATTAATAGCAGTATTTATATGTGTGGTTTGCTCTTCTACCTGGCTCTCTCTAGCTACAGCAATTATAAACCCATCCACACTTCCATTAGACAACAACTCTAAGCTACGTTTTTCTTTTATCAGAGACTCATCAGATAAGCATACTATAATATCATAATTGTGTTTTGTAGCACTCATCTCTATACCATGTAAAACCTCAGCAAAAAAAGGATTTGTTACCGTCGGCAAGATTACACCAATCGTTTTTGTTTTGTTACTTTTAAGCTGTTGCGCTATACGGTTTGGCTTATAATTGAGTTTATCTGCCAGCTCATTAACACGCCTTTTGGTATTCTCGCTAATCTCATGGCTATCGTTCAGTGCTTTTGAAACGGTAGATACCGAAATATTTAAGAGTTTTGCCAATTCTTTTAAAGTAGTCATAGTCATTTTTTTTAGTTACATAAAAAAGAGCGCATTGTAAAAATACGCTCTTTCTCCTAGCTATTAATCAATTTAGATTATTAATTTTTAACTAGCTTAACTGTTCTTGTTCCATTTAGGCCTTCAATTTTAGCTATATAAATACCATCTTTTAAACTTGATCCATCAATTGTAGCTTGATTTGAATTTGGTGTTACTCTAATAACTTGTTTTCCTAGAATATCGAAAACCAAAATTGTTTTAATAATTTGACTATTCGAATTGATATTCCAAATTGAACTTGTTGGGTTTGGGGATACACTAAAACGCTCAGTACTAAATTCGTTTATTGAAAGTATGTTTTGAGTCAAAAGAATATTATCCACATAAACAATACCGCTATTATCAACACTATCATTGAGCGGACTAAATTTCCATTGCCATAATGCCGTATCGGCAAAACCAATATTAGTGAAAAACGACATCGGAATTTGAACCTTAGTCCAAGCTTCGTTTACAATAGGTTCTTGAATACTGATTTGGTACTTATGCTCTGTTATTCCGCCATTATTACTGATTAATACAAAGTCAAAGCCAACAACTGTTGGTCCAGCCCAATAATCAAATGACACAAAATTATAAGAAGATACATCGTCAGGACCGCCTTCACCCTGTCCCCAACCAGCAACACCAAAATTAAATTTAAGAGCTTTGTTCTCAGTAGCTGAAGGATCTAAGTCTGGCTCACCTGCAAGAGAACCAAAGTCATAAGCAACTGGAAAATTAGTTGTAAAACCGGAATTATCGTTATAGATGCTATATACTTCTTCGTTTGGTACATTAGGCAGACTCGCTGGACCAGATGGTAATGGATCTGGAGGTATTACCGCTCCGTTTGGACCAGTTATATTGTCTATATAATAGGTTCCCGTTGCTGTATTACCAGGACCTGAATCTGCAAACAACACTAATATTGGATAGTCGTTTGCTAAACCAGTACCAAAATCTAAAGTTATGGTTTGCCATCCTGCGGCTGAAGTATTGAAGTAAAGTTCCGTTGCTACTGGTTGGTTTGATGCACCCTCTAGTTTAAGCAAATGGGTTCTATTGGTTGCATCTGGTGCCCAAAAATCTAAAGTCATGGTATTATTACTATTATTAGACAGGTCAATGTAGACACCCATGTTCATAGATGCTCCATCAAAGTCAACACCGTTACTTGTTAATTCTAATACTTGGTTTGAAGAATTAGTTGGATCTGTAACTACAGCTGCTGTAGCACCATTAAAAGCGCTCCAGTTATCATCTTCTGCAACTTCAAAATCTAAAGGCAGAGACTGACCAAAACTTAAAGCTGTCAAAATTAGTGTTAAACACAAAAAAGTAATTTTTTTCATAATTGTTGTTTGTTTGAAATAATATTTAATTTTTTTTCTAAGTTTTCAAAGTCATTGTTTTAAAAAATCATAAGCCTTTAGATAAAAAAAGAGCGCACTACAAGTACGCTCTTACTCCTTGCTATTAATCAAATATTGATATTAATTTTTAACGAGTTTAACCGTTTTAGTACCGTTTTCTCCTTCAATTTTTGCCATATAAACACCCGTTCTTAATGAAGAGCTATCTAAAATAACTTCATTAGAGTTTGGCATTAATGACAATACTTGCTTACCTAAGATATCGTAAACAGCTACATTGTTGATAATCCCTGAACCTACTAAATTCCAGTTTCCATTAGTTGGATTAGGGAATATTCTAAATTCTGATGCTACAAAATCTGATGTAGATAGTGTACCGCCATAGAAATATACATTACTAATGTAAACCTCTTTTGAAGCCAAACTACTTCCTAAATCCAAGGTATTAAATTGGATCAATGATAGATTAGATAAATCTACTGGAGATGCAGCACTGTCTATATCTCCAAAATCATTCAAATTGCCACCACCAGGGATTTGCAAGTCTATTGATACCCAAGTACCTGCTTGAGCAGCCGAAAACTCATATCTAGCAATATTTGCGCCGTTAGCACCAGGATCTGGATCTAATAAACGAATTCTTAAAATATCGTTATCTGCTAAGTTGTCACAATAAACATCAAGGTGTAAAAACCCTGCTGGGGTGATGTCTACAAATGCACTACCAGGGAAAAAGTTAAATTGAAAACCAGATCCACCAGTAATCATTCTTGCTTCTTGATTACCATCAGTATTTAAATCAAAATTAGTTAAAGTACCACCAAAAACATCCACTTGAGGCACAGTAACATTGGTGAACACATCACTAATAATTGAAATTGCAGAAACAGAAGGAGGTGTTGGTGCTGCTGGAGGTAATGCAGGCGCTTCTGTAAAATTAACTGTGTAAGTTTGCATGTCAACACCATTAGGTGCAGTAACATCTAAAGTAGCTGAACCTGGTACACCAGAGGCTTGTGTAACACTCACGTTTGAAGAACCGTTACCTGCTTGAGTGGCAACACCTGCAACTGTTGGTGCTGTTGTTGTTCCATTAGGTAATTCAACATTGTATGTTAGAGTGTTAGGAGAGAAACCTGACACGGTTGCTCCATCTAATGTCAAATCTGAAAGTGAGGCGTCTTCATTAGGATCTACAACAACACCTACTTGCTCAATATCATCAATATACCAAACACCACCATTACCTGCTCCTACAGTTGAACAACCTCCACCTTCACATGCTGGATCATAATTTGGTTGAATTACCAATACTGGATACTGTTCTGTTCCGGTTAGGCCTGGTTGTGTAGAAAAGTCAAAAGTTACTTCAACCCAAGTCATGGCTGTGCTAATTACGACATCTCTGTTGTATGTTGGTTCACCATTCAAACCGTTTTGTATTTGAAATCTTATACTCTGACCAGCAATTGGCGCCCAAACTTTCATCGTAAATTCAGTTCCATTTGCTAAGTTAATAAGTGCTGAACCAGGAGTTTCAAAGCCAAAACCTCCAAACCAATCAGCACTATCAGGTTTATTAACTTCTAATACTCGTGTAGAGGTGTTTATTCCAGATTGGTCAGGATTTACAATGTTGCCAAATCCCAAATTACCAAATTGAAATTGCGGTACAGTTGTGCCATCTTCAAAATCTACTGGTAAAGATTGGCCAAAAGCCAAAACTGAACATAGTAGAAAAAGTAAAAAAGTAGTTTTTTTCATAATCATTTATTCATTTTAGTTATTTATTAATTCAAAACAATTTTTAGAGTAAAATTGCTTATTTGATAAAATTATTGTTTTAAAATTACATATTCCTAAATTCTACCTTTACAAAAAACATACAACGAAATCGATTTAGTAAACTTAACTCATATAGCTCAAAACCCTTATTAATATTAGTATTTATAGGTTTTTAATTTATTTTATATTAACAAAAAATTGTTATCTGTAGTGGTAATGTTGTGTTACAACTTATGGTTTGAGCAATTTCTTTTTCTTTTAACCATACTTGAGACTTTCATTTTCATCCCAAATACCCCAAAAAGCTCCTACATCGCCTTCTCCACCAACTTTCCATGATTCGTCAAATGATGAGAAATAAAATATTTCAATATTTTCTTCTTTGGACCACTTTTGAGTGTTTATAAAATACTTAATCGCATTCTCTTTGGACGGAAAAGCTCCTTGTAAATTTGTTCCTTCGCTAGGCCAACCTGTTTCAGTAATAATAACTCTTTTGCCATTACCAGCTCGTAAAGCTTTTTGATACATATCCTTAATATACAAAAGTGAATAGTCAAAATCACACCCTTCCCAAAACGGGTAACAGTTAGCAAGAATTATGTCGCATGCTTCTGTAATATCAGGTCTTTCTTCAAATTCATAATATGCATCTACATAACCTACAGGAATTTGACTTTTTTGCAATGCACCCTTAACATAATAAATATGGTTGAGTAACTCTTCTTCAGTTAAGTCACCTCTATACATTACCTCATTACCTACTGCTGCAACATCGACATAACCTTCTTTTGCTAGTTGGACCAGACCTTCAACCTCTTTTTTATTTATATCTGAATCATTACCAAGCCATGCTCCAACAAGAGTTTTTATTCCCATTTCTTTTGCTACTTTAGGAATGAGCTCGTTTCCCTCAGTGCACGAAAAAGAGCGTATCCAGTTAGTATATGGTTTTATAATCTCTAAACGGCGACGTATCTGAGCTTCAGATAATTGGTCTCCAGGTTCTTGACCTTCTTCATAAGGGCTAACACATAGTCCATGCATACCTTCCTTTAAGGAGTTTGCAAACATCTTTTTTAAATCCTTAAGAGATTTTCCTTGATAATCAATGGATGCTAATGCAAAATATTTTTCCTCCCTAAAAGACATAAGTGTATAGCTGAATTTTAAAGATACTTAAGGTTTTCATGTTTATCCCAAAGTCCCCAATAAGCGCCAACCTCGCCTTCTGGTCCAACTTTCCAGGACTCGTCAAATGACGAAAAATAAAATATTGGTATTTCGTTTTCTTTAGTCCAGTTTATAGCATCTATAAAATATTTCATTGCTGCTGCTTCTCCGGCAATTGCACCTCTAAGACCACCTCCCTGACTTGGCCACCCAGTTTCGGTAATAATTATTGGTTTACCTTGCGCTGCATCTACAACTTGTCCAAACATAGCTTGCATATGACCTAGAGCATACTCTATAGGACAGCCTTCCCAATAGGGATAAAGATTTGCCAACACAACATCTGTGCTTTCAACTAATATAGGATGACGAGAAAATTCATAATAAGCATCTACATATCCTACAGGAATATTCATACCAGAAAGTGCTTCTTTAACACGGTTGATATAATCTACCAATTCTTCTAAGCTAAGGTCGTTTCTATAAAGTACCTCATTACCAACAGCTGCTACATCGACACAACCTTCTTTTGCTAATTGAATTAAACCTTCTATTTCTTGTTCGTTGTCATCTTTATCATCGCCTAGCCACGCACCAACAAGTGTTTTTAAACCATGTTTTTTTGATAAACGAGCTACATGCTCGTTACCTTCAATACAAGAGAAAGAACGAATCCATTTTGTATAGGGCTTTAAAATTTTTATACGACGCTCAACTTGATCTTCTGTAATAGTATCACCAGGTCTCTGACCATCTTCATACATACTAAAACAGATGCCGTGCATGCCTTGTTGTAAAGTTTTTCTCCATAACGCTTTTAAGTCTGTTATAGAATGTTTTGAAAGGTCAATACCTTGTGTTATAGTTTGCCTATAACCTGTAGTCTTAAAGTATGATTCTTCTCTATATGACATTTTATATTCTTATTAATAAATTACTTATAACTCACCTCTGCGCTCTACCAACTCCCTCTTTATTTCTCTGGCTCGCTCTTCATTAAGACTATACTTCCACATTACCCAAATAGCTAAGGCTGCAGTAGCTGATGGCACTAAAATATCAGCTATTCTTAAATTATTCATCGTTTCGAGAGATTGCTCAGTTACATTTGGATCAAAACCTACAATACTCAATATAACCCCTCCTAAAACAAGAGCAATTGATTGCCCTATTTTTACCATTAGCCAATATATCGCCCCAAAAGTTCCTTCTTTTCTAGGCATTCCATTTTCCAACTCATCCAAATCACATACATCTGCAGTCATACTCATCATAAGTGTAAACAAACCTCCCATACCAAATGCAAATAAAGGTATAGGCATGAAAATTAACCAAGGTATTTCACTTCCTGGTTCAATACTAAACCAAGACATACCTATACTCTCTAAAGTTGGATTTATTGATTCAAACAAAGAACTAACACCTGAATTTAAACTCTTTCCTAATCCTGTTTGAGCGAATTGACTATTTAACTCTTTATCAAATCCCCACCATTTGCCTATATAACCAATAATTGATAGAACAGTTGAAATAATAAATGCATTTTTCTTGCCCCATTTATTTGCCATCCTAGAGATAATTGGTATTACAATAAATGCAGTAATCATAGCATTTATTGTATTGAACCAAGCAGGCCATGTACCTGCTAATTCATAGCTACCATTGTACATATAAAATACAATTATGAATACTCCGAAGGCTGCAACCAATTGAAATCCATTAAATACTAAAAATGTTGCACCACAAAGTTTCATAAAAGGCTTATTTTTTGATACTTGAACAATACCAGCAAAAAGCTCCTTCATATTAGAGGCTAATGTTTTGAAATTGATTTGCTTTCTATTTTCCATATGAGAAGAATCAATCCCCTTACAAAACATGGCTGGCAATATCCCAAAAACCACACACATAACACCAACAATAAGTGCCATTGTCCTCACTCCTTCTGTTTGTGTATTAAAAGTATCAGTATCTGGAATTATCACATACAACCAAGGCACAATCATCCACGCAATTTGTCCCATTGTATTAGAAAAAGCCATTAATCTTGTTCGTTCGTTATAGTCTGATGTCATTTCGTAACCTAAACCAACTAGTGGAGTTGCAAACATGGTATTCCCAATAAGAAACAATAATTGTAATATCATAACATGCCAGATGATATAACTTTGCGAAGCATTATCATCGAGTTGCCACATTAAAAAGAATAAAATTCCACTAATAATTGCTCCTATAAAAATATATGGCCTTCTTCGCCCCCATCTAGATGTTGTATTGTCAGATATAAAACCCATTATAGGATCAGTAATTGAATCAAATATCCTTGGCAAACCACCTAAGAGACCAGCCCATAGCGGGTCAACACCCCAAGCAGTGAGCAAGAAAAACTGTATAAAAACTCCTAGTGTTCCTGGTAAAATATTTAATATGAAATGACCAGATCCAAATGCTGCTTTTTGACCAATAGGTACCTTAGTAGAACTCATATTTTCTTATTTAGTTGGTATTAGTATTGTTTGAATAGCTTGTCCGCTAATATTAAATTTTGCTCTTTTTTCATTGAGCCACAAATTGAATTGTTTCGCTGTTTTACCTTCATTAAAGATTACAACTGCTATAGATCCATCAGGGTTTTTTGCTGCAGTAACCATTAAATCAGAATCTGTATTGTCTATACCCAAAACTTCAGCACCTGGTCTTATATATTTACTAAAATGAGTCATAATATAGAATAGTGGAGTAAAATACACCTCATCGCTGTTTTCATCAACAATTACTGGAGCAATACACCAATTCTTAAACCAATTTGGACCACCTTGTTTGTTTAAGACCATATTCCAGTCTACCCAGCCATCTACCCAATTATTGAGGCAACCTATAATATCTCTTGCATACCGATTAGCTGGTGCATACTTAGGATGTAGGTATTTTTCTTCTTCCTTTGCCCAATCCCAGCCCCAATCTGTAGCTTCCTTTTTCCAGTACCATGCATCGTCTTTCCAAACAGGAACTTGCGCATCAATACAGCCTTCAGTTTCTATAAGATATTTATCAGGTGCTTTTTTATGTGCATACTGAAGATCTTCTGGAAAGACCTCGTAAGTACTCTCATACCAATGTATGGCAGTTCCGTCGTAATATTTTGAAGATTCCTCAGTAGCATACATGACATCTACCCACTCCTTTAACCCTGCTCTATTTTGATCGTAACCTAGAATAATTTTATCACCATATCCATCAGCTTCCAGTTTTGGACCTAAGTGATGTTGGACAAAGTCGGTCATCTCTTCTGGGGTAAAATGCATACTTTCCCAATTATTACCATTACCGTGTGGTTCGTTTTCAACCGTAAAACCCCAAAGCTCAATACCTTGTTCTTTATAGGCTTTAATATATTTTGAAAAAAATAACGCCCAAGTTGGATAATATTCTGGAAGCAATTTACCTCCTACCCATTCTTTATTATCTTTCATCCAAGGTGGTGCTGTCCATGGTGAAGCAAACAATTTAAATCCGTCTTTTGAAATAGCTTGAGCATCTTTAATCATTGGAATTAAATCGTCCATATCTTCCTTAACAGAAAAGTCTTTTAACTCTTTGTCTTCTGTAGGTGTATAAGAATAATGGTCTAGTGAAAAATCACAAGAGTTCATATGTGTTCTACACAATGAATAGTTTGCTCCTTCTTCACTGAAATACGCCTTTAGAATAAGATCTCTGTTTTTTTGACTTAATTTATTGAGTAAGTATGCTGAAGATTCTGTAAATGCACCACCAAATCCTGTAATAGTTTGAAACTTTTGGTCTGGTAATATTCTTATAACTGGCAATGAATCAATTTCCTCGTCTACTGCTAAGGGTGTTATTTGTGTTAATTGATTTCCACTTGCAGAAGTTTCAAAAACTTCAACTTCCAGTTCTTCTGGTTGGTTATTACAACTCATAGTTGATATTAAAAGACAATATATACTGATTTTTAATACTTTCATTTTTTATCGATTTGCCATAATCTCTTTTTCTGAAGGTGGTACCAAGACTTCTTTTAAAAGTTCTTTTTTGTTACCATTAAATGTTTTAGTAATAGTATTACCGTTTCTTGTTAATCCATCAAAAGTGCCTTTATCTACCAAATCCCATATTGGATACTTAGCCTTACCATCTATAGTAAACAATCCAAAATGGTTTTCTGAACCATTAGGGTTATGAGCATCTTTCCATTGCTCATTGAATGCTTCAAAATAAAAGCAAGAAATATTAGCTCTATTAGTCCACCGTCTCATTAATTTGTAATACAATCCTTGCTTATATTCGTCTGTGGCTCTAGACCCGTTTGGTCCATAATGCCCTGTTGAAGTCGTTGCCCAGCCTGTTTCTCCTATGTGAACAGGTTTATTGACTCCAAGGCTTTTTATATAATTGGTAACACTATCGTACTGTTTTTGGGCAAACTTTATAGCACGCTCCATTGCCATTTCGATTTTAGTTGTATCTGGCATATTAGCATGTGCTTCTGGTACTCCCCAAAATTCTGGGTTATAATGGGTATTGTGATAAGGATAGGTATGCATGGAGATAAAATCTACAGACTTAATTAACTCGTTTAAATCCTCTACATGGTATCTACTCTCACCACCTCCCCAAGATGCAAAATCATCTGAACTCGTAATCCAAAGATCTTTAGGTAATTTTTCTTGTTTTTTTAGATCTTGAAGATGTTTTACCCACTTTAAGATAACGTCTGGCTGTACGTAATAAGATGTTGCCCATTTTACCATTGCCTCATTACCTACAGCAATGATTTTAACTATATCTGGGTATTGATTAGCTAAAGCAACCGCTCTTTTAATCTCTCCAGCATTTTTTGGACTTTCTACATCATGGTTAGGCTCCTTATCCGTCCACGCATTAAGACAATCTATCCAAGCGCCAAGCATGACGTACATCTCAAAATTTTCATCTTCGGTTTTTAATTCTGAAATAGCTTTTAAAACATTGGAGGCGTGAGGAAGTTTTGGTTGAACATTATACGTCCTAAGCAACTTAACACCCATTGCAGACAGAATCTTTAAATCTTCTTTTAATTCTGCTATTGTAGGCTGACTATCTCTAGTCTTTCCCCTATATCCACCATAAGAAATAGCCAAATAATCTGGATTTCCTAATATATCTTTTGCTGTCACTTCTTTTTTAATTTGGGTTAAGGACTCTTCTTCTTTCTTCTTTTCACTTTTACAAGACATCATGACTACAATAGATAGAAAGCATGCTATTATTTTTCCGATTTTCATGATTCTTGCTTTTTACTTTAAGTAATCTTCTTTAATGTGAACTGTGATATGCTTTATATCTCCGGTACGATTAAATACACTTTCACTGACTTCTTCATCTAAGTGCATCTGATTGAAGACTTTTTCTGAACCATCTTTAAACAAGACAGTTGTCTTATAATCCTTAGCAATTGTGTAAACTATTGGCACTTGACAAAAAGTAAATACTAATTGCCCTTCATCAATTTTAATAGTGGACTCCTCACCTTCAACATTTACATAATTGAAAGTTTGTGTTTTGTTTAAAAACTCATCTTTTCTAAGCATGCATGGGTTAAAGACTAGTAGTCCATCTTTTATAAAAGCACCTAGCTCACCAAAACGACTAAGAATATCCTCTTTTACTTGCCCTGTCATTCCTGGTTGTTGAGCACCTTTTCCTGCAGGTGTGTGCGAATATGGGTCTGTTGGGAATGCACCATATAACTCTGGAGACTTGTGTACACCTATGCCTTCATTAATTTCATAATAGTGCTCTAGAAGTCTACCTACTACTTCTGGTGATTCGTCTTCTTTTATAGCTTTTTGACAAACTTCCATCACTGCCAATTGCAATTTTGAAACCATATGCCAATATATAGAACCTAAACCTTCATAACCATAAAAAGTACCTGAACGACCTGTAAAAGCTTTATGATTAAAAACATCTTCGAAGATTTGAAGTACTTTAGACTTATCTGTTTTAACCAATTCCTTATAATCTGAATCATTAAGGTTTTCTATAGCTTGCTCTAAATCATTTGCATTTTTGAAATTGCCGTTAAAATGATAATCTCCATTACTATCTTTTTTAATGATTTGTGTGTTACCATCCGACACTAGAGTTTGTAATAATGTAGAATCATCAACGGCACTGGAAGGAATGGTGTTTCTATCCATGAATCCTTTGAGATTTTTAAACGGATATAAAACATAGCTGTATTGATCTTCTCTAAAAAGTTTGCTCTGCTTTAATCCATCTAAAACAGCTAGATTTTCTCTAGAGCTTAAATAACCTGAACTTAACACTGCTACTTGACCTTCTAACATTTCGTCTAAATAAGAGATTGAAACAGAGCTATTTTCATTGACGGTCATTAAATTATAAGCATGATAAAGATTATCGTTTCTTCTGTTTGCCTCAATAGAATGTTCAAGATGTTTATTTGCAGATTTTGTAAACTGTAATACTTCGCTCAAAGTTAAGATTGTTTTATCACCAGAGAACGAATTATTATAAACGTACTCCCTATAATTCCCCCCTGCCTCTCCAAGTATATCCAATACCTGTTTTCTTGTGACATTATCTATTGCTCCATTTAAAATTGCTTCATCCTTTTCGAATACAGATTTGACTGCATTAAAAAACTCGGCGATTTCAGATGAGACTTCAATCGTATCTACGGATGCGCTTTCAAAAACACCTTCAAAGAATTTTAGAAAACGTCTGAGGTAATAAAGTGTCACCATAGAAACCCCATTACCAACCAAGGCGTTGTTGGCATCGTTCCATTCTGGTCTTTGGGTATTCATCCATATACCACCTTCTGGAATAAAGTTTGAGAGTTTAGCTAAGGTTGTTGCCAAAATCTTTTCCATAAAATTGGCTCTAACAATAGTGCCATTTTTATATTGTAGCAATGCACCATCTGCACCAATTTTTTCTCTTTTTGTTCTAATTTCCTTATCAGAATCTTCATCAAATTCTATAGTATCTTTAGGATTTTTTAAAATGTCATTGTATCCTTTAATTCTATATGGTACATTGGCGTAAACAAAAATATCTTGGGAGAATAAGCTCTCTAATCTTCCTGGATTATAGTTTTCAATAAATTCTAGGAATTTTAACAAATAAATGATTTGATGGTCTCCCCAATATCCAATGTAAGACCAAGGATCATCAGGCTCGATTATTTCCCAATCAAAGCCATCTTTTGTTACTCTGTAAGGATTATAACCATCAAAAGTTGTAGCATTTAAGAACTTGTGAATCATGTTCTCTATAAACTCTGGGTAAGAACAAGCTAAAGCTTCCCAGTTTTGAAAAATATCTCTCCAGTTACCCTCGTAGTCTAAAATTTTTGAACCATCTACCTCACTTCTTGTATTGATTGAAAACTTATTCCAAGGTCTACTAGGATCACCATGTCTTCTGCTAAACTTAAGTGGTAAATATTCTAACGCTAGTCTCTTAAAATCTTTGTCTTCATTCCAATTTGCAAATTTTCTTAGCGTCTGTAAAGAAAAAGTTTCTGGTAAGTCCTGTAATAATTTTTCACAGTTACGGCATACGTCTTTATTTGCCTTTTTTAAATAATTTTTAAAATCCCATTTTTCAATAGTATAGCCATCATCAAAAATACCACCTCGCATTATGTTGAAAAGTGTATTAGAAAAATGTCTAGTGTCTCTATAATTGTCAGATGTTAATTGTAACCCATCAGATGAGGCGTTGAGTTTTATCAATTTTTTAGTACCAAGCTTTATATTAGCTTCAACCTTACCTAAAAGTTGATTATCTGTTTCTATTTGCTTAGATATGGCAATAATATCTGAGACATCTTGGTTAACATTAGCTACAATCATCCAATCTTTAGATGCTTCTGAAGCTAACTGTAATTTAGTATTAATGAAATAAGCTCCTTTTTCTGCTTTAACATCTATTTCTTGCTCAACCTTGCCAAAATTCCTAAATGTATCTAACTGTAGAGAAGACAACAGATAAGTAGGATTATCTATACCTAGAGACCATGCTATATTGGCTTTCAATGCTTCGCTGGGCTCTGCCTTATCTACAATTATAGCACTTAAAGCAAATATTCCTACACCAGTATCTTTAACTAATTCTGTTCTTTTATAGGCATCTACCAGATTGCTACTTGCGTTTTGAAGTGCACTGCTAACGCCAAAGGGCATTACATTTTGAATACCGTCAACAAATTCTATTTCAACCGATTGTTCAGAATTATTTACTAAAGTTGATTTTTTAACAAAACCATACTTATTGCTAGAACACCATTCATATCTAAAAGTTAAATTAAGATCAAGATTTTCTTCTTCAAAAATTAAGGCATTACCATATATGCTTTTATAGATGTTACAATTGGTGTTGTAATTATCTTGGAATCTAATTGAGAAAGGTTCCCAAATATATTTTTCTCCTTTTTTAGTAACCTGAAATATGGATTTTGATCCGGTAATTTCTGCTGACTCAGTAATTTTATCATCTGAATAGTATGGAAATAATGCATATTCAGCATTTTTTCTTCCAGCTGTTAAACCACCATTACTTGATATGAACATCCAATGGTTAGAGTCACTTACAATACTCATAAAGAAAGGACGCATTTGGTCGCTGTTAGATATCTTAAAATATTGCTTTCCGTTAATACTTACTGGTTCTAATTTTACGGCTTTATCTTGTGTTGTTTTCTTTTCCAAAATCTTAATGATTCGAATTTTTAATATAAATAGATAAGGGTCAAAAAGGCCAAGATTATGAAATCCTGACCTTAGATATTTTGTTTTTTAATTAGCTGAATACACTCTTACATAATCCACGTACATAGTTTGTGGAAATACTGTGTTTTCATTAGGATTGCCATCAAAAGCACCACCAACAGCTAAATTTATGATGATAAAGAATGGGCCATTATTAAAAACCCAGTCTCCTGTAACATCTTGAGGAGTAATTTGATTATAAAGTACATCATCAACATAGTAGTTGATATAGTTTGGTCCCCACTCTATGCCATAAATATGAAATTCGGAATCTACACGACTATCCGTAAATTCATATTCTTTTACAATGGCATTACCCCCAGAATATCCTGGTCCATGAACTGCTCCGCTAACAATTGTTGGTTTTGAGCCACCATTCTCCATTACATCAATTTCACCGCAAAACGGCCAGCTAACTTCATCAATATTAGCACCTAATAGCCAAAATGCTGGCCACATCCCTTTACCATAAGGTAATTTCATTCTAGCTTCAAAACGCCCGTATTTTTGCTCAAACAAACCTTGTGTTAAAAGTCTTGCGGATGTGTAACCAGAACCTTCAAAATCTTCTTGAATTGCAGTAATTTTGAGCATACCATCTTCTACGACCACATTTTCTGGTCTATCAGTATAATATTGAAGTTCAGCATTTCCCCATCCATTATTACCAGTGCCTATATCATAGGTCCATATGGCTGGATTAGGGGCTCCATCAATATCAAATTCATCCTGCATTGATATGGTGTTGAAGTTTGTTACGTTTTGAGTCTCATCAGGATTACAGTTTGTAATTAATCCCATGAGTCCAGCACAAAGCCCACTGCATATGAGTATTGATTTTAGTCTAATGTTCAAATTTCTATTTTTCATTTTTAGCTTTTTTTTAGTTTTCTGCATAGAAATAAATATTATCTATTGATAAGTTAGCGATATTATTGTCGGTAACAAATAGCATCATACCAAGAGCATCTCTGGCAGTAAGACCATTAAAACTTGACAATGGTATATCAAATTCTACCCACTCGTTACTCAATAATTCAGTTCCAGATATTTGATAAGAGCCTAAAATGCCATTTGGTAATGTGAAATTGTTATGCAGTTCCATATTTATATAATCTGATGCATCAACGTTCTCATTGACTCTAAATTCTATGTGCAGGTGCGACATATCTGTAGCATTTATAGGTTCTACATCACTTCCGTCTCTACCATAAAACTCAATAGCAACAAAATTTAGCATTGTGTAATCAATAATATTATTTCCATTTTCTTCTACTGCACCACCCAAGGTCGTTTGAAATGGCTGATAAAACCCATTATAATTATCAACTGGTACATTAGCAAAAACATCACTAAAAATGGAAATGACATCAATATCTACAGCTTCGATTGTTAATGAGCCTTCCGCCTCAACACCACCTAAACTTGCAGTAATAACAGCTGTATTATCTCCACCTTGTCCAGGACCATCTACAGTGACAATCCCCAAGTCATCTACTGATGCAACAAAAGGATTAGAAGTTTCAAAATCGAAATAAGAAGGTTTTGCCGATACTGTAATATCTTGACCATTTGGAAGATTAGCTGTATAAGACAGTCCTATTAAAGGTACCGATGTATCTATATTGGCTTGTGCCGTTTGATCTTGGCCACCAAGTATTCTTGGTCTGGGTCCTCCAAGAGTACCTAAGCTTTCAAAACGTAATTCATCAATCCAAAAAGAATATGATGCGCCATTTGTACTTTGAGTACCAGCCGAAAATAAAAACAAGCCTCGTTCCTGAACTAATTTAGTAGGGTCTGGGATAGGAATAATATATTTTTTCCAAGCTGTGGAGAGTTCTAGATTACCAAAACCAACAGCATATTTATCTTCTATAAAGTCTGAGCCAAAACCAACTTCAATTATTGCTGACGTTGATGCCTTAGCCCAAAATGTTAAAGCATCATATCCTGACAGGTCTCTTCCATCTCCTCGGTCTTTGAAAATCCCACCTATGTAACCTCCATTTGGATCATTTGGTGCTGGTACGTCAATTCTTATTGAAGCCGAACCTTCGTAAACCTCATTGTTGTCTGTACCAAATCCATTAGTGTTAGCACCCGTTGCAGGGTCAAAAGACGTGAAAAATTCATCTGTTAAACCTACTGGATCATCTATAAAGATATCACCATTTGTAGGGAATGTTGCCAATTCCACATCATCGGAAAAACCTCTCTCGCAACTAATCATTACAACAGATATTAACCCAATTAAAGGTAAGATGATGCTATATTTTAAATTTATGTTTTTCATAATCATAGAATTTTATTTACCAATGTTAATATGGATGTAAGTTCTTATTTCCCACTCCGTACCGTCAGGAAAGCCCACTGGACTTATAGTTGGCTCAGATTCAAACTCTGCTGTTGCATTTGGTAAAAAACGTGGAGAGTTTTGATCTAAAGAACGCCAAGTTCCTCTTATTCCCACCTGTGTGCTAGGTAAAATAAACCAATCTGGTTTTCCAAGTGTCGTTGAAACATCTAACATTAGCTGTAGAGGAAACGTTAAGTTGAAATCTCTGTGGTAATCAAAAGGTCCCCAATCATTTACCTTAACATGAGACATTACCTTAAAGTTCTTGTAAAGCATTCTTAAATCACCACCAAAACGTGTAATGGTTCTATCAGAGTCACCATTACCTTGCCCATTACCATAGTAGAAGTTACCAATAATACCTAAATCTGGGCTAAGTTTGGAAACGATACGTGTATGTGCTTCCCACAAGTCTTCTGCTGGAGCCGATTCTGAAAACGCAAAGAATGTACGATTAGCTAAGAAACCTATATGCGCATCTTGTGTTGTTGGTAAATGTCTGTAGACAAATCCTGCACTTACAGCAAACTTAGCATCTTCTTCTCTATCGTTATTCCACTCATACATCCAAGTTCCTGGTGTAGGGTCAAATGTGAATAGAATTTCTCCTGCAGTGGTTTCTCTATTACCACCTCTAACTGCAAAAGGATCATCGATGACATTTCTTAATCTACCAGGTGAAAAAACACCGTTTGGCATTGGATCTACCAAAGGTTTTTGCCACATAAAGTTAGGCGCTACTTGTAGATTCCCAAACGAATATGTGAAACCTGATAGGAAATTTGTCATATTTCCACTACCTGAATCTTTTAGCTGCCAACCAGTAAACGTTCTTGTTTGATCTGCACCTCCATTAGCTACAAGACCCATGTAAGATCCTTGAGCATACCAATTAAATCGTCCTTTTTGATAAGTCACTTTGGCTTTTGCTCCCCAATTATCCTTGCTGTTAATCTTATCTACTACTACAACATCATTATCTTCTTCATACATTTGAAAAGAACTTCCATTTAATGGGTTACCACCCCAAATACCACCTAAAGTTACACCAAAACTTCCGAAATCTCTTTCAATAGCCAATGTAGCTCTTTCTGTAGGCCACGGTGGGATTATACCAGAACGTAACTGATTAGGGTCTAAGACACGTCTACCATTTTCATCAAACTCTAAGTCTGTATTAAGGTCCCGATGGTAAATTCCTGTTACATCCCAATTAAGGATGTTTCTTGAATATTTCAATAACATTGTTGGGTTAGCTCCCCACCAAAGCTGTGGTCCAAAAGCCGCTTTTAAACCTTCCAGTTCACCTTTAGCATCAACTTCAATACCTAAGATTTCACCATTGTAAATATCTAGGTTTGGTCCGTAATTAGCTTCTGGATAAAGGTTGAAGAAATCTCCTTCGTAAGCCCAATGGTAATGTCCTGTTCTGTAAAACCCTCTTAATTCAAATTCTTTAGCTTTCCACTCAAACTCAGCTTGATAAACACGTAATCTGTTAAAGTCAGCAATCTCAACATCAAGATTATTTCCTCCTTCTACTCCAACAATTGTTACAGGTCTACCAACATTCTCGTAAAAAATTTCATTTATAGGATTTTCTGCCACATTGCCTAAAATATTAAACTCTACATTGGCTCTCATGTTTGCTGCAGGCTTTCCTTCTATACCAACAAAATAAGATTGCATATGATCAAAACCAAGTTGATTAGGAAATACATTAGCGTTTGGATCTTCAGTGTCTGGAGTTGTAATTAAACTACCACCAGTATTAAAAGTTGTGAATTGAGCAGATAATCTACTTATACTTAGCTTCTCTGAATCTCCACCACCTAGCGCAGCCTTATCGCCTCTTGCTCTAAGAACAGCATCCATAACATTGATATTCTTAAAATAGTTGTAAAGAAAATCTTGGTTAACCCCCTCACCATAAGGATTAAGCTGATGTACTTCCTTTAAAGCATAATATGCCGCTCTAGGGTAAAGCGTATACAACCCTCTTGAATCGGTTTGACCCTTAGCACAAATACCAAACCACTCTTCGTTCATGTTATTTTGTCCTGGTTCTAAATCCATATAGTAACCACCATTTGGCCAAGATGCATTATTATCATGGACATCCAGATTTTTGGTCTGCCCAAACTTCCACCAACCATCACTAAACTGAAACGTAAAACCACCAATAGAATTTCCTGCTTTACCTAAACCAGCTGCATTTTGGTAAATATCTTTCCAGTTTTCAACATCAAAATAAGCTTGCATGTATTGGTCTTCTTTGTTGTCTTTGGCATTAAAAGCATCTGAACCAAATTCTGCAAAAAGAATAGGCATGTCTAACTCATCATTAACACGTTGAAAAGCATCACCAAAAGAAACACCTCTATACATATTGGTACCGTAGATATCGATGTCTTTACACTCTTGTTTAACGATATCTAAATACAATAAGTCACCATTACATATTGCCACCGGATGTGATTGATCAATAGATTTTACTTCTTTTGCAGCGTCATTAAAAGCCTTATATAACGCACGAGCCGCAGCGATTTTACCTGTATCTTCTGCGCCCTCAATGGGAATTGCTTCTGTTTCAGCACCTGTCCAAGATAAATGATAGTTGTTTTCGTTCCCTATCATGTATAATAGTAAACCAGGTGTGTTTTTATAGGTATTTGCCATATCAATGGCTTCTTGCATAAGAATTTCTCTGGTAGCCTCATCTGCGTAATCCGTTTGAGGGGTCCAAGCACCGTTTATTGTTAGACCATAAGCACCAAAGGTAATATTGAGCATAGTGTAAATCCCATAATTTTCATAAATGTATTGAATCCACTTAGGCTTAAGACCGTAAGTTCTAATGGCATTAACTCCCATATTTTTTAGGAGTAACATCTCTTGGTCTAATGCTGCTTTGATAATATCATCTGATCTACCCCAAATACCTGTATCAGTAATGGTTGAACCAATAGGAACATAATCCCAATTCATTCCGTTAATCATCATGTTTTCACCATTAACGACAAGCCTGAAACCGTCAGGACTTTTCTCAACGGATACTTTATCTGATTGTGCTAGTGCAAACGACACACAGAACAATAAGAACAGTACGATTAGATTATTTTTCATATAGTAAATTTTATGTTTTTATTTTGATTGATTAAGGTAATCAGCCTTCTACTTAAGATGTGCTTCTTAATCTGAGCTGATAGGTCAATACATGGTAAATATTGACCTATCCCAGATCTTGAACTAAACAATTATTGTCTTACAAGTTTAAATCTCCACCAGCCGTCACCAGCTATTGCTATATCTACTATTATTGTATTGTCATCTTCAAAATCAACAATATATTCTACAGAATCTGGTGCATCACCAGGATTAGCTAATTCAGCTCCATTAATAGCTTTAGCCAAGCCCAAGAATGCTCCAGCACCATCTAAAGTTACCGTACCAGCACCTGCGTCATAATTATAAGTTGCTGATGCTGAACCATCATGTGGGAATACTGGAGCAGCACATCCTTCTGGATCGTTACCTTGCCAAGCTTCTACCCAAGTCTCTGAGCCCAAAATATTTTGGAATGTTCCATCAGCATTAAATACATAATCATCATCAAATAAACAATCTCTTGTTGTTACATCTTCCGTTGAACTAGAAAACCATGATACGTTGCCTTGCCCTGGACCAACACCAAACGCACCTGCTTCTGGGGCTAATCTCCATGTTCCAACTAATGGGTTTGCTGGTGGTGCATCTTTGACCAACTTAAATCTCCACCAACCGTCACCAGCAATTGCAATATCAACAATTATGGTATTGTCATCTTGAAATTCGACGATGTATGTTATGCTTTCTGGTGCATCACCAGGATTAGCTAATTCACCTCCATTAAAAGCTTTAGCTAGACCCAAGAATGCACCCTGACCATTAATAGTTACTGTTCCAGCACCTTCATCATAATCATAAGTTGCTGAAGCGGTACCATCGTGAGGAAAAACAGGCGTGCCACAACTTTCTGGATCTTGTCCTTGCCAAGCCTCTAGCCATGTTTCTGAACCTAATACATTTTGGAAGGTTCCATCGGCATTAAATACATATTCATCATCAAATAAGCAATCTCTTGTAGCTACATCTTCTATTGAACTAGAGAACCAAGATACATTGCCTTGCCCTGGGCCAACACCAAACGCACCTGCTTCTGGAGCTAAACGCCAAGTCCCTTCTAGAGCTGAAGGAGCTGGAGGTGCATCTTTTACAAATTTAAATGACCACCAACCATCACCTGCTACTTGAATTTGTAACGTTAATGATAGACCATCATCTGACAATATATATTGGTATGTTCTTGATTCAGGAACAGTATCTCCTGTACCTAACTCTGCACCATTAACCACTTTTGCTAATCCCATAAAAGCACCTGCACCAGTAATTGTTAGCTCACTACTAGTAAATTCATACGAAGCTGTTGCTGTTCCATCATGTGGGAAAACCGGAGTGCCACAGGCTTCTGGATCTGTACCTTGCCATGGCTCTAACCATGTCTCAGCACCTAACACATTTTGAAAAGAATTATCTGCATTAAACACATACTCGTCATCAAACAAACAATCTCTAGTAATAACATCTTCAGGGGAATTAGACCACCAAGAGACATCGCCTTGTCCTGGGCCTACACCCAACGCTCCTGCTTCTGGTGCTAAACGCCAAGTCCCAAAAAATGGGTTGTCAACTGGATCTGGATCTGGTTCTTGAAAGATAACAGTATAATCCTCGGAAATAGAGACATCGTCTCTGCCAGGAAGCGATGCTGTAACCGTAATTGTATAGGTTGCTGTTTCTTCAGGATATAAATAAGTTACCATTGGACCACTGGTTTGAAAAACATCAGCATCGTCATTTGGGTTACCAAAATCTACTGTGTATAGGATTCTGCCATCTGGTGGTATTGTTGTAGCTATTACACCTATTTTGTTTCCCTCTGGATTCAATTCGGCAATATTGAAATCCAATCCTGCTATTATGTTTAACTCATCATCTTCTTCACAAGAAAATGAAACACTTAACATCAGTAATGCTAAAATGTAATAAACTCCTTTTTTTAATATTTTCATTTTAATCTAATTTTTGTTGTACTCTTTTTTTAATATCCAGGATTTCCCCAACGCTCTTCTGCCTGAGCTAATTGTAACTCAATTAACGGAATTGGGAAAACTTCATTTTTATTTGCGGTAAAGCCTTCTATAGTTGAAGCTGCTCTGTTAGTTCTGACCAAATCAAAGAATCCGTGTCCTTCACCTGCCATTTCTTTTCGTCTTTCTAAATAAATCGCTTGTAATAAATCTCCTTCAGCAGCAGTATAATCGTGACTATTATCTCCGTATGCTCTAGCTCTGACTTGATTAAGATAATTTTGCGCATTACCACCACCGCTTTGAGCCTCAGCCTCAGCAGCCATTAGTAAGACATCAGCATATCTTATAGCACGATAATTTTGAGAGTAATTTAATGGATCTGAACCAACACCATCATCTGCTTTACGTGGCATATATTTTCTGTTAAACAAACCTGTATCGTCCCTACCTTGTGAGTAAGAATCTTGTGCATCTCTTAAATCAAAAAATGTGACATCTCTTCTTATGTCGCCATCTTCGAATAAATCATATAACTCTACAGATGGCAAACAGAAACCCCAACCAGCATTATAAGTCGCATTACTAAATGGTGATCTAGGACCACAGAATTGTGGGAAATAAGTACCTTGACTACACTCAATACAACCCCAACCAGCAGCTTCTATACCTGTATATTGAATTTCAAAAACCGCTTCTGAGCTATTTTCACCCTCACCCTCAAAAAGCATTTCGTATGAATTACCTGTTGTTAGAGTATATTGATTACTTGATATTACCTGATTTAAAGCTGTTGCTGCATCTGAATACTTACTCTGATCAAATTTTCCATGATACAAGTATACTTTACCCAACAAAGCTTGGGCTGCACCTTTAGTTACCTCATAAGGTAAGTCTTGTGTTACAGGAAGATTAGGAATAGCTTCTTTTAAGTCTTCTTCAATTAAAGTATACGTAGTAGCTAAGTCTGAAACACGTTCCATAGAAAATTCATCTTCAGGAAAAATTCGTTCGTCAACAATTCTTAAAACCCCATTTCTGTCTTCAGTTTTTAATGGTACATTACCAAAGAATTTTGCTAATTCGAACGTATAGTAAGCTCTAAGAAAGTATGCTTGCGCTATGATTTGGTCCTTACCATCAAAATCGGTTTTATTTTTAAACTCTAAGATAAAATTAGCTCTGTTTAAACCTGCATACATTAGCCCCCAAATACTACGCAATTGATTTTCATCAGAAGGTGTATGTATCATTAAATTAATATTCTGAAGTGTCGGCTGATCGTAATTAAAAGCGTCGCCACCAGCAGCATAATCTGGTGAGGCAACGATACCCGTAAGCACATTCCAAAATGTTGCTTGTAGCATATCGTAAGCGCCTATAAGTGCACTTTCGTATTCTTCTTGATTATTGAAGAAGTCGGAATCATTGAATCCATCTGGTTCTACCTCAACAAAATCATCAGTACAACCAATTGTATAAAGAGCTACGAAGCTCATTAATATTATTAATTTTCTTTTCATAACAATTAAAAGTTTAAATTAATTCCTAATAAATAAGATGCTGCAACCGGATAAAAACCGTTATCTATTCCACCTCCAAGTGGAGCACCTGAATTGGCAGAAGGGTCAAAACCAAAATAATCTGTAAGTGTAAAAAGATTATTACCTGAAAGATAAATCCTAAATTTGTCAACTCCAACAGTTGAATTGAATTTTTCACCAAATGTATATCCTATTTGTACGTTTTGTAAACGTAAAAATGAAGCATCTTCAACATAAAAATCCGAGAAATTATCTGTATTAACATTTGCTCCGGCAACAGCTCTTGGCACTGAATTACTTGTACCAGTTCCTTGCCATCTGTCTAGCATGTATGTGCCTCTATTAGCATATAAATCTTTACGCTCATAATTTCTAACCATTTCATGCCCAACAGATGCAAAAGCATTTGCACTAAAATCTATATTTTTATATGTAAAGCCTATATTAATTCCGAAAGTAGCATCTGGTATTGGGTCTCCTAAATTTGTACGATCTTCTGCAGTTATCTCACCGTCACCGTTGGTATCAACAAATATTAAATCTCCAGGAGCAACATCTCCAATAGTACTGTAAGTCCCAGAAGGTGCAGTGGCATTTAAAGCATCTATCTCAGCTTGCGTTTGATAAATACCGTTGGTTTGATAACCATAATAATGCCCTAAAGGTAAACCAGGTTGCATACGTGTTATATCTGTAATCCCAAGTCCAACACCATATTCACCACCTACTGGAGTAGTCCTTCCATTTAATGAAACTACTTCATTATCAATAGTTGTTACATTAAAATTAATGTTGAACCTAAAGTCCTCACCAATATTATCGTTATATCCAATTGCAAACTCTAATCCCGTATTGCGTACTGTACCAGCATTAACTACAGAAGGACCTGTTGCTGGTGCACCAACCCCAGTAACAGCTGATGCTTGTGGTGTAAGTAACAAATCTTTGGTTTGTTTTCTGTAAGCATCAGCAGATATATTTACTTTGTTATCAAACAAACGAAAATCTAGACCAATATTAGCGGTTTCTTGTTCTTCCCATTTTAAATCTGGATTTCCAGGTCTACCTGGTGCTAAACCAAATAATAAGTTGTCTGAACCGACATCTATAGTTGCCTGACCATCTAATCTAGTAACAAAAGCAAATGCTGGTATTCTGTCGTTTCCTATTATACCGTAACTTGCCCTTAATTTTAGATTATTAATCCAATTTACTCCTTGCATAAAGTCTTCGTCAGAAACATTCCACCCAATAGATCCTGAAGGAAAATACCCTACGTTATTACCATCCTGTGAAGAAAATTGTGAGGAGACATCTCTTCTTAATACCGCTGATAGCAAGTATTTACCTTTATAGCTATACTGAACTCTAGTAAATAATGAAGACAACCTTGAATCGAACCAATCTGCTCCATTATCTAACGCTGCATCCGTAAAACGGGGCTGTCTTACCATTCCCTCATCATAAATAGATTGACCCAATTGATTTGTACCCATTTCTGTTCTTCCTACATCACCATAGAAACGCCCTTTTGTTCTATATAAAGATGCTCCTAACAACAATGTTAAATCATGGGCATCATTAAATGTATTTTTATAAGTGATAAAGTTATCCCAAGTAAAATCAGTGAAATCTGCACCAAAGTCAACTACTTCATTAAAAATAACATCATCGCTTAGTGCAGCAAAAGAGTTTACGGTGTTCAATGATTTCCCACCCCCATAATATACTTCAGGTCGAAATATATCATCTCTCACATTTGCATGGTTACCCTGAAACCTAGAGGTTACGGTAAAATTTTTCCAGAATGTATAGTCCAATCCAAGTACAGCACTCCACCTAGCCACTCTAGAGGTATTGTAAGTATCATTGATTTGTGCTACTGGATTTATGATTTCAATTTGTGTAATATCATTAGCAAGTGCGTAATTGTCATAATCTAATAAAGGATCGTCATTTGGATTAAAGACAGGCATTGTTGGGTTAATATTAACAGCGTTATATAAAACAGCGCCTATTCCACCTTCGGCTAGATTTTGCTTTTCAGAAAGTGTATGAAGTCCATTAACCGTTATTTTTAAATTATCTAGTATATCATGTTGAAAATTGAATCGAGCTGTTAAACGCTCAAAATTATTTTTACTTCCACCAACAATACCATCTTGGTTTAGGTATGAAATACCAGCAGAATACGCCGACTTTTCACTACCACCTGTTACATTTAGGCTCACATTTGATATCAATGCACGCTCAAAAACTTCATCCTGCCAATCTGTTCCGGTGTTGGGATAAACAAAAAACTCTGTAGCATTTGCGGCATCATTGACGTAAATCGCAAAATCTCTTGCATTTAATAAATCCATTTTTTTGCTTGTAAACTGTTGGCCTGAATAAGAATCTAACTGAAACTTTAGACCTGTATTTTTTCTACCTGATTTTGTAGTAATCAAGATAACACCATTGGCCGCTTGTACACCATAAATACCTGCAGTAGCATCTTTCAACACATTAATACTTTCAATATCATTAGGATTTAATACAGATAGGTCAGATATCCTATTTCCATCAACTAAAATTAAAGGTGCGTTATCCCCATTTGTCGTAATACCTCTAATTCTAATGTTAAGTCCACTACCTGGAGAGCCTGAATTAGATGTAATGTTAACTCCTGCTACCTGTCCTTGGATAGCTTGTTCTATTCTCACAGGATTGAGTTTTTCAATAGACTTAGAGTCTAAGACACTTACTGCACCTGTAACCTCCTTTTTGGTTTGAGTACCATAACCAATGACCACAACCTCATTTAAAGATTGTGCGTCTTCTTGAAGAACAATATTTAACGGATTGGCATTAGTAATAGTGATTTCCTGAGTAATAAAACCCAAATAAGAAACCACAATAATAGAATTTAATGGTATGTCATTTAATGTAAAATTACCATCAAAATCTGTTGATGCCCCTTTGGTAGTATTTTTAACTAATACATTTACACCAGGAAGCGGTTGACCTGAAGATGCTTCTGTAACAGTACCAGATACATCTACGTTTTGACCATAAATTGCCGTGCACAGAAGCATGGCAAAAAATGCAAAAATTTTGATTTTCATAGTTAGTTGAATTAGTTACAGCAACTTAAGTAAAAAAATATGAAAATCTCAAAAAAAGACTATACAATAAATATACAATTTAAAAAATAGTGTAAAAATTTAAGAATATGATATTAAAATACTGTTAAATCAAGCATTTTGAAAGGTTTTCTCTCTATAAAGTACAACCTAATGTAGTGTGGCAGTGAGCAAATGTATAGGTAATGTATAGTTGAATTTAGTGATTTTAATAGCCTACAAATCTAAAATATAATCTGTAAGACTCTCATCATGGTCCAATCCCATTTTTTTACGCAATCGATATCGCTTTACTTCTACGCTTTTATGTGAAATATTTAATAAAGGTGCAATCTCTTTTGAAGATAGGTTTAACCTCAGATAAGCGCATAGTCGTAAATCATTTGGAGTTATTAATGGGTGAAGCGATTTTATCCTTTTCATAAAATCCTTATCCACATTATTGAATGCCTCTTCAAAAAGTTTCCAGTCGCTTGTATTATTTAAATTAGAATTTATTAATCTAATGACGCCTTTTACCTCATTTAATGATTTACTTTTAGACAGCTCTTCTTTAATATTATTCAACAATTCATTTCGCTTAACTAAGTTCATAGTTGCTGTACCAAGCTCTCTGTTTTTGTTTTCAATATCTAACTGAAGATTTTGGTTTTTGAATTGAATGAGCTGTCTTTGGTTTTCTAATTGTTCTAGCTCTAATTCCCTTTGTTTCTTTTCTAATAATTCTTGCTTTTGTTTTTTATAGTATCTACTGTTAAAATACTGTATTAAAAAAAGAAATATTAGACCAAACACAATATAGGTAGCAATTGCCATAGGCTTTAAGTACCATGGTTTTTCTATTGTGAAATTGTAAGAAGCTGTATTATTGGATTCTATTCCTCCTAGGTGTGCTTTAACCTCAAACTTATAGTTACCATGTGGAAGGTTCTCGAAGTGAACTTCAGATTTTGTTATCCAATCACTCCAATTGTCATAAATACCTACTAATCGATACTTATACTTAGTATTTGAAAACTTATTGAAATCTGTGACGCTGTACTTAAATAGAATACTGTTATTCTTGTTCTCTAATTCCGCTGGTGCATTCACCCCTAAATTAACAGATTCATTATGTAGTGAATTAAAAGATATATTATCTATTTTGATGTGATTAGAATTACCACTAAGTTTATCTAAACTTACAACTAAATAACCATCATTAGCCCCTATTAAATATTCATCTTTGTTTAGTCTAAGAATGTTTTCGTAACCGACCTTACTGTTTCTAAGTTCATAAGAAATTGGAACATAATTAATCTTTGGCTTTTCTGAAAGTGTGCCAGGCTCTACATAAATAATGTTATTCTTATTAAACAGCCATAGCCTATTACTACTTTCATCAAAAACTAATTTACCTGAAAGATAGCCATCTCCTTTTATTGGTTGACTCAACACATCATTTTTTACAAAATCAGAGGTTTGCTGATTATAGCTAAATATACCATCCTTATTACAATATAGGATGGTATCTTGATATTTAGTAATACTAGATTTGGGACCTTCTTCTATATCTAATTTTTCAAAATCCAAAGCTTTAACAAAACTTGAATCTATTCTTACTCTATAAATGCCTTTATATTCATGATTTACTAAAAGTTCATTTGAATTTATAAACTCAAAATATCTTGAAGAAATATCGAAACCCTCAATTCTATTTTTAAACGACCAAATGCCATCTCGCAACTCCAATACACTTAACCCCTCATAGCCTCCTTGTATAATTAAATTGGGCTTGTCTTTAATTTCTTTAAATACCCAAGACCCTATTTCACCACTTAAAAGGTCTGCTTTGTTATTTTTTATAATAAAAGTACCTTTATCGTGCCCGCAGAACAGCGTACCCTTTAAATACCCTAAACTCCACACTTGACCCTTGGTTTTTTCTATAAAGCTGAACTTAGAATCTTTGGTAATGTCCTTATAAAAAAGGCCTTGATTGGTCCCTAAATACAAATTCTGATCAATTTTTATAGATGCATATATAGTCCCTAAAACCCCTTGTTTATCTTTATAAACTCTGTAAGGCGAATTTAGGTTCACACAATTAATACCATTATCCAAGCCCAACCACAAGTTGCCTTGTTTACCTTCAAAAACAGACAAAACAGTATTATTACTCAAACCACCTGCCTGATTTATTTTTATGATTTTATCACCATTAAGATTTATGTGTAAAATCCCTTCAGATATAGTGCCAAAAATAAAACTACCATCATTAAGTCTTATACTACTGTAAACGCTTAAGTTTTTTATCAGATCATTTACTTTATTGCTCCATATAGAGACTTCACCATTTTTGTATGAGTATATGCCATTTTCTTTGGTTACCAACAATAAAGCTTCGTCAACAGTATAAATGTTGATGATTTCATTATCCTGGAATTTTTCAGATGATAAAACGAGTCTTTCTTCCCCATTTAGAATTTCATAAATACCATTTCCATTTTTTTGAAAGTATATAGTTTCGTTTACTTTGAAAATTTTATTTATTCTTTGGTTAGATTCAATAATCTTAAAAGTATTAGCATCAACACTATAAATGTATATTCTGTCTAAAGACTGGAATAGAATATAATTTTCTATCTCTACAATGTCCCAGAATTGTTCATCTTCTTTTGGATCAATACCATGTTTATCTATCAAAGAGGTATACACCAACCCTCCATAGTTGTCTTTTTCCCAATAGCCAAAATCCATGTAGCTGCCTGTGTAGATCTTTTCATCTATTATATTAACAGACCTTAAGATGGATTGGTTAGGGGTTGGAAACAAATCCCATCTTGCACCATTATATCTTAGTAACCCTTTGTTATTTGCAAAATAAACTACACCTTCTTTATCTTGAGAAATATCCCAATTTTGATCTTCTGCTTTATAATCTTGAGTAGTAAAAATCTGAATAGGTGGTATCTCTTGACCATGAAAAATGGATGAGATTAAAAAAACAAGTAAGAGGACCTTTCTGCTTATCATCATTTCAAAAATAATCAGGATACAAGCTAAAACTTTAACACAACATCAATGTTAAGGCACTAATATATGTAAATATAAGTACTTAGAGAAGTTTTGTAGAGGTAATATAACGAAGTTTTCCTTGAAATTAGATAAAAGAAAGTCTATCCATACTAAAAGAGGGACACAAGATAAGGCAACAAAATTTAATTAGGTTTTAGTCAATAACAACTTTTTTTGATTTTTGCCAGATATCATTTTGAAGATTTATAATATAAGCACCTCCATCTAGTGAAGACATATCAATACGATTTTCAAGAATAGATGAGTCTAGCTCTAATGAAAGTACTTCTCTTACTTGAAGATCATACAAAACCAAAGTTGTCCTTTCTTGCGATTGACCTCTTACAATTAACTCTTTAGAGCTATCTATTACAAAAACATTTAAGTTATCTAAATCATTTTGAACAGTTGAAAGTACGGATTCAGTTACTCTTAAGAAAAAACGCCCTGTTTCGGACAATCCAGTTGATGTATAAATTACATAATCACTATCTTTTAATAATGTTAATGTATTAGTAAACGTATCCTCTAGATATATATTTATTGTATATGGCAACGCCATATCAACGACACTAAGCCTTACTTCCAATCCTTGATTAGCATTAGCTCCTAGTGGGATTACAACATCTGAAATATCCACGTATTGCCATTGGAACTCCTTCATTACTCTCGACCAAATGTGTATAAAGTGCAAAATCAGAGACGTTACCTCCAAAAACAGCCGCATCATATCCTATATCCAATCCTAAACTTGCATTATCATGGAAAAAAACTTATGTTATACAACTATCAGATAATGTACTCAGCCTTATTTTGACAAAATCAACATTACTTAATGTTCTACCTATAATAAAATCATCTGAATTACCTTCAACCTGCATATCAGGGGTAAACTCTAAACTTGCAGATGACAAATTTGACGACACAAAAAAAACCTTGGCCAGGAGCTATCTTATCTGGCCCTTCTACCAAATTTGTAATGGTCCAAACGCTTCCTGATCCGTCTGTATCATTTGCATCATAGCCATAGATAGCCACAGTATTTTCATTCAATAAACTAAGGTTGATACACCAGAAATAGATCCTACATGGTTTAGAAAGGAGTTAACATCTATATAAGAAGCATAAGGATTACCGATAAGATTCCATTCTGGAAAACTTCCAGTAATATCGTTTTCAATAGGTACACTAATAGAATTTGTAACAATTGATCCTGTAAAAACCAAAGCTTCACCATTTCCTTTTTCTATTGACGTATTTGTCGCAACTCTATAACCTCTACCAGAGGATAGTATTTCCACAGCATTATAATTATATACTAAATACTCATCTGTAGTACCTTTTTCAAAAGGGCCAAATAAATAAGTTGTATTTGGAGGCGTAATACCATTGTTAAACAGAATATTTGCGTTATAATTGTTGTCATTCGTTAAAAAAGAAATCCAGCTCTGACCTGACAACGGAGGTGCAATTAAATCTCTATCATTTAATTCTGAATTAGTATATCTATGATATTTTGTATTTCCTCCTACTGTGATTGAACCTTGCACGATTAAACTAGAATACGAATCTGATTCAGAATACATATTTAAATCACCTGATACATTTAGAGTTGTTCCATTGGGCACAGTTAAATTGACTCCACCATTAATATTTAAATTAGCTATGGTCATATCTTCTGAGATTTGTGGTGGTGTATCTGTTTCAGGTATTGTTACATCTGAACATAACCCTGGTAGTTCATTAGGCGTCCAATTATCGGAATCATTCCAATTATTTGAGACTGAACCGTTCCATGTAAGTTGTAATGCATCTGCAGAAAATATTAACTTAAAACGATTATTCGCCACGGAAGCAGTTATACTAGAAGCAACTGAATAACTGTAATTAACCGTACCACTTTGTGGAATTTAGGTATAACTATCCAGATAATCATCAAATAAGAATGCTGTCGCACATTGCATTGAGATACCTTCAGCCACTATTGTATAGTTAGTATCTCTATATGTATTTACTTCTAATTGGATTTCTTCTTGGTCAACCGGAGTAGCTCTACTTTCAATACTCAATAAAACCCAATTATTATTAGTTGAAAAATTTTCATCCAAGTTTGGAATGTCAAGTGCGTCATTTATATCAACATCATTATTACCTTCAGCGTCAAAAAAAATTAAGAAGCCATCTGCTTGAGACTCATTGTTGACTAATGCACTCCTCTCGTATAAAGATAAACGTAATTGTCCTTGGCTAATAAAATCTGTAATACCATTTGTCATAGTGCATTCATATATTTTTAAATCATAATTTTCTGGCTTAGAATTAAACAAATGCACATTACTAAATAAAGTCCAAAATAATATAAGTGAATACGAAAGGATGAAACTTAACTTCATGAAAAATAAGTACTTGGCTGATTATACTAACCATAACAACTTATAAATGCTCTGAACAAAAAGTAGAAAATTGAGGACGGAAATAAACTCTGAATTAGTAACAGCAAGTATCAAATTAGTAAAAAAAATCCGAAATTACCCTTTGTTTAATTATCGTTTAAAAGCCCATAATCAACCATAAAAGGTTAGCATTTAGATAATAACGAGATTAATTATAACAAGTATTGGTTTCAGCATTTTGTTAGAAACTAAAGAAGAAAGTATAAAACAAAAAAGCCGAAAATATATACTTTGGCTTTTATTGTACAGGCGGCAAGACTTACTTCTACTTCGCTCAGCATAAACTTCTCTTCTTACTAAATTATAGGTAAAAACAATCATAAAAAAAGACCCTTCAAAATTATGAAGAGTCTTTACTGTACAGGCGGCGAGACTCGAACTCGCACACCTCGCGGCACTAGATCCTAAGTCTAGCGTGTCTACCAATTCCACCACGCCTGCAAAAGGACTGCAAATATAAACAATAGTTTCAATATTCAAATAGGTTTTATTTAAGAAAATAATCCTCTCATAATTGTTACTTTTGTTAGAAATCAAATTACTATTATGCAAAATATAAACGCTTACATCAATGAGCACAAACAACGCTTCATTGACGAACTCATTGATTTACTAAAAATTCCCTCAATAAGTGCAGATTCTGCTTACAAAAAAGACGTCCTAAATACTGCAGATGCTATAAAAGAAAGTCTTCTAAAGGCTGGCTGTGACAATGTTGAAATTTGCCAAACCGATGGTTATCCTATTGTATATGGCGAAAAACTAATTGACAAAAATTTACCAACTGTTTTAGTTTATGGCCACTACGATGTGCAGCCACCAGATCCATTAGATTTATGGAACTCACCACCTTTTGAACCTGTAATACAAAAAACAGACCTACATCCAGAAGGTGCCATTTTTGCTAGAGGTGCCTGTGACGATAAAGGTCAAATGTATATGCATGTGAAGGCTTTAGAATACATGACTACAAATAATGAGCTACCTTGTAACGTAAAGTTCATGATAGAAGGTGAAGAAGAAGTTGGCAGTGCTAATCTTGGTAAATTCGTTGCTGCCAATCGTGAGAAATTAGAAAACGATGTCATTCTTATTTCAGATACAGGTATGATTGCCAAAGATGTCCCATCCATCACTACTGGACTTCGCGGCTTAAGCTATGTTGAAGTAGAGGTGACTGGACCAAATAGAGATTTACACTCCGGACTTTATGGTGGAGCTGTTGCCAACCCAATCAATGTATTGACTAAAATGATTGCGTCGCTTCATGATGAAAATAATCACATTACCATTCCTGGTTTTTACGATAAAGTTGAAAATCTTTCTGACGAAGAACGTGCTGAAATGGCTAAAGCACCATTTTCACTTGATGCCTATAAAAAAGCCTTAGACATAGATGCTGTTTACGGTGAAGAAGGCTATTCTACTAACGAACGAAATTCCATCAGACCAACATTAGATGTTAATGGTATCTGGGGAGGTTACATTGGTGAAGGTGCTAAAACCGTTATTGCAAGTAAGGCTTATGCCAAAATCTCGATGCGCTTAGTACCTAATCAAGATTGGGAAGAAATTACAAAGCTATTCAAATCCCATTTTGAAAAAATTGCACCAAAAGGAGTTAAAGTAAAAGTAAAACCTCACCATGGCGGCCAAGGCTATGTAACACCAATAGATAGTATCGGTTATCAAGCGGCCTCTAAAGCTTATGAGCAGACTTTTGGAAAAACTCCAATTCCGCAACGTAGTGGTGGAAGTATTCCTATTGTTTCGCTTTTTGAAAAAGAACTAAAAAGCAAAACCATTCTTATGGGCTTTGGATTAGATAGCGATGCCATACATTCACCTAACGAGCATTTTGGTGTTTGGAATTACTTAAAAGGTATTGAGACTATTCCTTGGTTCTACAAGTACTTTACTGAATTAAAATCGGCGGAATAGTTTTATTCCTTAATGATCTTATAAGTCGAAGCTTTAGTTTTAGACTTAACGTTTACAAAATAAACTCCTGAAGCAGTACTATCAAATTCAATTTCAATGTGTGCTTTTCGGGAATTTGTTTTTTTAATCACTTTTCCTGAGATGTTATTGATAGAAACATCAATTTCAGACTCTGTAAAATTATCGATCTTAATCACAGAGTTAACAGGATTAGGATAGACTTTTATTTCATTAGGCTGAAATTCTTCTGTTGATAAAACAGAAAAATTAATACACGCACTCATTTCTGTACAACTTCCATTGGTTACTTCAACAGCATAGTTTCCATTAGTTAAAGGTGTAAAAGATTGGTTGGTCTCACCAGAAATTGGTGTATTAGTATCACAATTAATCCATTGGTATGTTCCCACTGCTTGGTTAGAAGTTAACAATGTTGTTGTTTGAGTAACAGTGTTATCTACACCAATTAGATTGGCCTTAGTAGCAGTGTAAGCTAATACTAATTTAGTCAACTCTGTCATATACTGAAAATCGATATCTTCTACTCTATCATTAGAGGTGTGATAATCCGGAGTCTGGTCATTGGTTTCCCATGATTCGCCTACCAAAACTGCTGAATAATTTTGATTCCAAAAACGAGAATGGTCACTGGCAGTTGTGCCAGGATTAACAACAATTTCATTTAAATCGAAAGAATAGGTATTTAAAATACTTATTAAATCATCTTTAATAGCAATTGAATTTGCAATATTCCTTACATCAATATCAAAATCATTGTCTCCTGGTGTTCCTGGCGCATCACCATCATAACCAATCATATCCATATTAACCACTGCCAAAATATTATCCCTAGTATTTCCATTGGTTTCATCTGCTGCTTGCTGCGCATAATAGTTGGCACCGCGCAAACCAATCTCCTCTTCGTCCCAAAGTGCATAAACAATGGTATTATCTGTACATTGATTTGAAAGGAGTCTCGCTATTTCTAACACAGCTGCAACACCTGTGGCATTGTCATCTGCGCAATAGGTGGTTACCGAATCGTAGTGTGCACAAATAATATAAATATCGTCAGGATTGGTTTGTCCTAACTGCGTCGCGATAACATTCTTTCCTGTTGTATTAAAATTCTGAAATTCAACCACCAGATTAGGCAAAGTCTCTAAACGCTCCTTTATGTAATCCGCTGCTAAATCATTATTACTATGAACACGAGACGTTATTGTTTGTGTACTTCCATTAATGGTTGCTGACTGCTCGCCTGAAAGCTGTGCGACACTAGTCTGCAAATTGGCTGTACTCACCTGATTCATTAAATCTTCAATAGACTGCGCTTTCACATTAGATATTATCAAAGCTACAAAACTCAGCAGCAATAAGGGCTTTTTCATTAAAAAACAGCATTTAATTGTTACTACAAAGGTAGCAAATTGTAAAAATTTGACATTCAACTATTTTGAAATTAAATTTTTTATTCTACATTTGTAGAGTTAATTCTAATTTTGTAGAACAATGGAACTCTCTAAAACCGAAGAGCAACTCATGCAATACCTCTGGAAACTCGAAAAAGCTTTCATGAAAGACATCTTGGAAGTCTACCCTAAGCCTAAACCCGCAACAACAACCGTTGCAACGTTATTAAAGCGCATGATTGGCAAAGGCTTTGTGGCTTATAAAACTTACGGAAAATCGAGAGAGTATTATCCGCTTGTAAAAAAAGAAGATTATTTCTCTAAGCATGTTAATGGGTTAATTAAAACGTTTTTTAATGATAGCGCCTCTCAGTTTGCATCCTTCTTTACCAGAAAAACAGATTTGACAAAAGAAGAACTACAAGAGTTAAAAGCCATAATCGATAAGGAAATTAAAAACAAGTAATTATGGAACTTTATCTGCTTAAATTTTCCGCTTGCCTTTTAGTTTTTTGGCTAGTCTATGTGCTATTATTAGAAAAGCAACAAATGCATAGGTTTAAAAGATTCTATCTACTAGGTTCATTTGTTGTTTCATTAGTCATTCCAGAGCTTAGCATTATTGAATATGTAGAACCTATTGTTCAGAATTTTGAAGTTACGAATGCTTTTATTCCAATAGAGGCAGAAGTTATACCTCAACCCATTGAGGTCACTCCTGTACTGACTTTAGAAACTATTCTTTGGACTATATATATGCTTGGTGCAGCTCTATTTGCAATTCGCTTTGCAATTAATCTTTTTAGGCTTTACAGACAAATTGTAAAAAACGACAAACAACGCAACCATAGTTTTATCTATGTATTACTAAAAACGTACCGCATACCACACTCATTCTTTAAATTTATTTTTGTTAACCAATACCAATTTGAAAACAACCAAATACCAGAAGAAGTTAGACTACATGAAGAAACGCATGCCAAGCAATGGCACAGCTTGGATATTTTGTTACTAGAGTTGCTTCAAATTATATTTTGGTTTCATCCTTTGGTGTACATTTTAAAGCATCATGTAAAACTCAATCACGAGTTTTTAGCCGATGACGCAGTACTTCAAAAAGGTGTTGCCACCAAAAATTATCAAAATATATTATTACAATTTTCATCAAACACTCACAATAATCAATTAGCGAGTGCCATCAATTATTCATCATTCAAAAAACGATTTACAGTTATGAAAACACAAACCTCAAAAACCAAAATTTGGTTAAGTACCTTATTGGTATTACCAATACTAGCCATTCTTTTTTACAGCTTTGCTGAAAGGGAATATGTTGAAAAGGATCAAGACCTTTTAGATTCAATCCAACAGAAATTAGATAAAGCAAATAAGCTTAATGTAGTGTACATAGATGGCGCAACAAAAGCTATGATGAAAGAATACAATGATTGGATTATAAAATTTAACACTACACACTACATCGATTACTCCAAATATCAACGAATTGTTGCCATCTATGATATGATGACCGAAGAACAACGTGCTTCGGTTGAAAAATATCCTGTAATACCAGATACAAATCTCTCTAAAGTAAAGCCAAAATCTCCAACAGTTTCACAATTTGAAGAATGGAAAAATACTGAGAAATATGCGCTTTGGATTGACGGTGTGCATGTTCCAAATTCAGTATTAAACAACTATGTAGCTAGTGACATCTTTCATTTTGTAGGCTCAAAAGTTTATGATAATGCACGAAGTGAAAAGTTTCCACAACCATTTCAGTTTAGCTTATATACTAAAGATGGTTTTAGAAAAAATTATCAGAAATCAGCAGTTAACAACTACAATGCTATAACAAAAAAGTACTCTAATGCTATTTCTACTTATTTAAAAGGAGACCAAAAAGATAATTCAGAATTAAAAATTTTAAAGGCACAAGCAGATAAAATCTATAATTTGTTCACTAAAGAAGAATTAAAAGAACATAACATTTTACCTCCACCACCAGTTCCCGCAGAAAACAAAGATTGGCAAAAAGTTGAAGATATTTTAGAGCAACAAAAGGCCACAAAAGAGCAAGTTGCAGAATATAACGCATGGGCTAAAAAAATGAATTCAGCCATAAAGAAAGCTGAAGCAAATAAATCTTATGAATATCCTATCATTAAACAAAAAGAGGTTGAGCATTATTTAAATATCTATAAGAATTTAATGACAAATGAGCAACGTAAAAATGCTGAAGCATGGCCAAACATACCACCTCCGCCACCTCCGCCACCTTCAGTTCCCGAGCCACCAAAAACAAAAAATAGAGAGGAAAACATTCCACCTCCACCTCCTCCAATACCTGAAAATGCGAGTCCTAAAGAAAAAAGAAAAATGCAAAAGACCATAGATGACTATGAAAGAAAATATAAAAGAAAAGTGCATACAGCAAGCAATATTACTACTGGTGAAACCTTTAGTGTAATAGCTAATGATGACGTTTATAATGATGTTTCAAAACAAGAACAAGAAACAAGGATTCAACCCATAGAAATCTATATTGACAGTGACAATAACATCCAATTTAATGGAAAGAAAGTTGAAGTAGATGACATAAACAAGGAAGTAAAAAAGCTTAACCAACATTTATCTACTGAAGATCACAGAAAATATGTATCTGCATCTATCATTACAGAAAAAACCGAAGCTCTTGATTATGCTAAATCCATTCAAATAAAATTAAGAGAGGTAAATGTTTGGTCTTGTAGTATTAGTAGCAATGAAGGTCTTAAAAAGGCTGGTCTGGATTCTAAACACTTCAGTCTATATTCAGGACTAACGGTGAAAGAAGCAGAAGAAAAACAGAAAAAAATTTTCAACGAATCCCAAAACGTAGATAAAAAGATTGATAGTATTAACAACTCTGGTGGGCCATGGAAAGTTAGTACGGTTGTAACATCATACGAATTTATAGATGATGATGGCAATAGTTCTGGCAAGGTTAATCTAGAACCAGCTGTATTAAATAAAAAAAACGAACCACCAGTAATTTATCTCAATGAAAAGGAACCTATAAAGGGTCATATCGCTTTGACAAAAGAAGAACTAAAAAAATTAAAGCTCACCTTGTCTGAAGGAAATGTTACGAATTTTAAACTGAAAATACCAGGAATAAAAACCGATTTTATACAAGGGAACACCATTTCAGCAACTAGCATTAAAAATCTTGAAAATTTTGATGATGGAATGATTACAATATTCGACATTAAAGACGAAAAAGAAAATCGACTTCCACCAATAATCATTCAATTAAAGAAATAGATTTCACATAAAAGCCTCGCAGTGCGAGGCTTTTTTCTTTTAAAAATGTAACAAAACCAAAGTTTTAGCGTTCTAATAGCCTATAAGGCTAGTGTAAAGCTTGCCTAAACATCAATCAATCAAAAAGCAAACCGTTATGTTAAAACGATTCTTTATCCTATGCTCAGGAGCTGACACCGAAATCTTAAATGACTGCTCAAATGGTGAACAAAATAAATATGCTGGTATCGGTGCAACCGTATTCTTTACCGCTTTAATGGCTACCATTGCAGCGAGCTACGCACTTTACACCGTTTTTGACAATTTATATACTTCCATATTTTTCGGAATCATTTGGGGACTACTCATTTTTAATTTAGACCGCTATATCGTTTCTACTATTAAAAAACGTAATAATTTTTTAGATGAACTAATGCAGGCCACACCAAGAATTTTTCTGGCCGTGATAATTGCTGTAGTGATTTCAAAACCTTTAGAACTTAAGATTTTCGAAAAGGAAATCAATCAAGTTCTATTAGAGCAAAAGAATGATTTAACGTTAGCGAACCAAAACCAAATTGCACAACAATTTAATCCTAAAATAGCAGAAATAGAAAATCAGATTTTAAGTTTACAAAGTGAAATAGATACTAAAGAAACTGAAGTCAACGCACTTTACGACACCTACATAACAGAAGCAGAAGGCACATCTGGCACTATGAAACTCGGCAAAGGACCTGTTTACAAAGAAAAAAGAGAGAAACACGACGCTGCTTTAGCAGAGTTACAACAACTAAAAACCGAAAACAAAGCAAAGATTGCAGCCCTAGAAAACGAAATCATAGCTTTACAAGGCGATTATAAAGCCAATGTTGCAGAGTCACAACCTATAATTGATAATTTTGATGGCTTAATGGCACGTGTCAATGCTTTAGGCAAATTGCCTTGGCTGCCATCTTTCTTTATTTTCTTATTATTTCTTGCAATTGAAACCTCTCCTATAATTGCAAAACTTTTATCTCCAAAAGGTGAGTTTGATTACAAACTTGAAGATCAGGAAACTGTTGTAAAATCTTGGGTAGATCAACAAGTCGCAGAACGACAACTACTTGTTAAAACTGACAACGACATTAACAATAAGGTTTATACCGAGATTGCTGATGAAGAAGACGTGATGAATTACAAACGCCAAAAAGCTCGAGAGCTAATGCAACATCAAGCTGATGCCTTTTTAAAGAAACAGAAAGGAATTTTATAAAACAGATATTGTATTTTTCAATTTAGAATACCATAATAAACTATTACTTCTCGATACAACTTTCTTACGAAAATCACTCGAAGTGACTAAAATCATTACTTTTAGGGAAACCAAAAACTAAACGTGATGAAATCTATCTATTTTGTCTTTGCACTTCTATTATTTAATTGCTCTAATCAATCAGAATCGCAAAAAGATACTTTTAAAACCGATAAATCTGAAATCTTAAAAGTCTTAAACACGCAAGAAGATGCCTGGAATAATCATGATTTAGAAGGTTTTATGCTAGGCTATTGGAAAAATGATTCCTTAAAATTTTATGGTAGCAGAGGTCTTACCAAAGGCTGGGAAAATACATTGAACAATTACAGAAAAGGTTATCCATCAAAAGCTGAGAGTGGTACTTTAAATTTTGTAATAAATGATGTATCAAAAATTGAAGGAGACAACTATTGGGTGATGGGAGAATATCATCTCAAAAGGGAAGTAGGTGATGCTGATGGTGTTTTTATCATAATCTTTAAAAAGATCAATGGTGAATGGAAAATTATAGCCGATATGTCTTGCTAAATAAAAAAGTGCACACAGGCCGTTTATCTGTCACCATAAACATACTTGGTACACTTTTATAAAATATTTTAAAATCTATCTGCTTAAACTTATGCCGCTACAATAGAACCTGTAGGTACTTGCATTGTTTCAGGCTCTTCTGACTTAAAATGGTCGTAAAGTTCTTTACAGCCTAAACCAACAATAGATAATTTTTTTGATTTTGTAATGGATTCATTATGTAACCTTGCCAAAGCCATTACACCAGCTCTATCTATACTTTCTACACTCTCAATATCTAATAAAACATTATCTAGTCTATCAAAAATATTTGCAAAATGTGCATTGAAAGTTTTTAAGCTTAACTTGTTCAGTGTCCCTTTAATCTGAAAACGGTTGTTGTAGTTGGTGATTTGTAAATCCATAATAAGTAATGTTAAATCATTAATAATAATTTAGGGCTATTAATCTGTAAATTTGGTGCTATTAATTTTTGAGGGATGACACTAATATCTGACTAAATATTCTCTATTCACCAGAAATTCGATAAATGGTATTTTTGCTTAGATAATTTGAAACCCGTTGTTTATTTTTTCGATAAACAACACATTTACAAATACATAGATTGTAGGAAAATTAACTACTTAATCTTTAATTTAGTATAATGTGCCTTGATTTCTACAGGTTTATGAATCCCTTTATTAGAAACAGGGTATTTATGTAACATTTCCTCAGGACGAATAGGTCGCTTTTCAAAACCACTACCACAGTTTGGGCAGATATGATGTAAAAGTTCAACACAATCTTTGCAGAAGGTACATTCGAACGAGCAGATCATAGCTTCATCAGAATTATACGGGAGTTTTTATTACAATACTCACAGATTGGTCTAATTTGTAACATTTTGACTTTAGTTTTGAATAAAATAAATAAGGGATTTACCTTTGCATTATGAAATATAAATATAAGGTTATTTTGATGGTTATCCTAGCGGGAATAACCCTATTTGGGCTAATAACTGGTCGTTACTTGTTTTTGGTATTTATGATTCCGTTGAGTTTTGACTTCTTCAACAAAAAGGATACGGATTAAACCTTTTTAACGTATTGGGTAATAATTACTATTTGCTGACCATCTACCTTTCCTTCAATATAATCGGCATTTTCGTGGTCTAAACGAATATTTCTTACGGCAGTGCCTTGTTTGGCTACCATACTAGAGCCTTTTACTTTAAGGTCTTTAATAAGAACAACCGAATCTCCATGTTCTAAAACGACTCCATTAACATCGCGATGTATAATCTTATTTTCATCACTTTGACCATCTCCAGAAGCTTTTGCCACTTCTAACAATTCATCTTCAATGTAAAACATATTGAGTAAATCTTGTGTCCAATCTGCATCAATTCTATGCAACATTCTCCAAGACATCAGTTTCACAGCATCATGTTCACTCCACATGCTATCGTTTAGACACCTCCAATGATTAGCATCTATTGTTTCAGAATCATTCATTTGAGTAATGCATGTCTCACAAGCATATAATGCTAAATCTTTGGCGTTTGGCACTCCATATACTGAAAGCTTTTCATCATTTCCGCATAATTCACAGCAATTATTACTTCGTTGTTGGAGTGTTCTTTCTAAACTCATCTGATTCTAATTTGAGGCAAAAGTAATCTTATTTTAGTTTTTCTTGATCTTTTTTAGGAAGTCCTTTTACCACTTCATCATAGGAGTGGTCTATAAGTTGTAGAATAAGTTTTGTTGAAAGATCTGTATCGTGTATTTTAACACTGTTCCAGAGTTTTTTGTGCATATGATAGCCTGGTTTTATGCCGTCATACTCGGTACGCAACTCTTCAGCATAATCTGGATCGCATTTAAGGTTTACAAAACCTTCACCACTTTCCCATTTAGATAAGGAAGCAAGCGCAAACATCTTATTACAAACTTTAAAAACCAGTACATCATCATCAAAAGGAAAGTGCTCGGTAACTTCCTTTTTGTTCATGCAGTAATTTCTATAGTCTTCTATATTCATTTTAAAAGTTTCTTGTCTTCACCTTCAATTTTTAAGGCAGAATAATCTAAAGTCCACCCAATGGTCTGTACAAGATTCTCAATAAGTTGTATCGCCTCTAAAGCTTCTAATCTAGCAACATTATACAAACCGCTTTCAGGAATTTTATCCATAATATGCTCTTTAGCTTTGGTATGTAATTCCGTTAAATCTGATGCTTCAAACTTATTAAACATCCCATCTTTTTTATCGTAGTAGTTGATATCACTTTCAATAGACAAAACCGCGGGTTGAGGAAAGTGGGATAATATGACTGTTTTAGATTTTAAGTCTGAACGCATTTGTACTTTACTCAAATCAAATCCTACGTGAGCCTTGGCATTGATAACAATCAAAGCTTTCTTTCTACTAGAGATCAATTTTAAGAACTTCTCTTTGACATCCTCGTAATGATAAATCTCTGCAAAATCTCCTTCAACTGTAATAAACTTACAAACGCGTTTTATTTTATCGAGAAGAACAATAGATTGTTCGCTGGTTTTCTTTTTGGTTTTCCATTGCCTAAAAATGGTTACTAAACCTAGAGTAACCAATATGCTAATAATGATTATAAAAAATGTTTCCATAGATATTATTGAGACACTAATATAATGCCACAGTCACTTTGCTATATTTCACATAAGTATAAGATGCTGAAACAAGTTCAGCATGACAACATTCTACTTATCTATTCTAAAATTTTATACAACACAGGCTTACTTGGTGTCGCATCATTTTCAAATGGCGCAATTTGAAGGTTAAGAAAATAAGATCCATCTTCAATCTTATTAGACACATATATAAACTCTGTTATTGTAGCTTCTTTTCTAATTTTCCCATTAGTATTCCAAAATGCATTATGCCCTTTTAATTCACCTCCATCTTCTTCTCTATCTATACTAGGCAAATCTACTAGTAGGTGTTTTATACCCTTTTTTACTAAAAGTTTAATAGCGTCTTCTTCAAAGTACGTCCAGTTTGTATTAGAATATTGTTTTGTTGTTTTATCGTTAGTATTTGGTATCGTTCTTACAACCAATGCATCACGTTTTTTATTACCTAAAGCAAACTGCAATTGTTTGGCTGAAATCACATAATCCTTACCTCGCTTTTCTGGTGCAACGGTAATTACTTCAGCCAAAAAGAAAAACGTTGTGAGATGTTTGTTTATCGAATACTTTTCTTTTACTATATGACCTACGGTTTCTGTATGTGTACCATGAGAATGTGGATTAAAGGTAATAGTATTAAAATTAACCGAAGCACCATTTTCTACACTTATAACATCATCATCAAAAACTTCTGGTTCAATTTTTGGCGGACCAATATACCATGCATTGACGTTTGATTTTCCGTCTTTAATTGGTATTGAAATATCTAAAGGTTGGGATAAATCTATTTTTAGTTTTCTTGAATTGTATTCTATAGTTGCAATCACTCTAAGTTGATTTTAAATAATTCACTCGCAATACCATCACTTAAAAATTGTCCTTTTTTAGTAACATGTATATGCTTATCATCAATATACAATAAATGTTGGTTTATAAAAACATTAGCTTGCTCAATTAAGTAATCCTTATACATTTTCCCAAAATCTTCTTCTACCTTGTCTAGCGACACTCCCCAAATAGTCCTAAGGCCTGTCATAACATATTCATTATAACGATCTGTTATGGTTAAAGTTTCAACCTCAATTGGTAGCTCGTTTTGTTGAATTGCTTTGATGTACTTAGTGTTGTTTCTCACATTCCAACCACGTTGCTTTCCATTAAACGAATGTGCAGATGGCCCAATACCTATGTATGGTTTACCTTGCCAGTAAGCAGAATTGTTTTTGCTGAAATACCCTTCTTTTCCAAAATTTGAGAGTTCGTAATGTACAAATCCTGAAGCTTCAAGCTTATCTTTTAGTAAATGAAATTGTTCGTGTGCTTGTTCATCATCAACATCATCGACAATGCTTTTTTTTATAAAAGATGCTAAAGCAGTTTTAGGCTCAACTGTCAATGCATAGCTTGAAATGTGAGGTATATTATAACTTAAAGCAATTTCAATATTCTTAAGCCATTGCTCATTTGTAGCACCAGGAATGCCGTAAATTAAATCGATAGAAATATTATCGAAGTGGCGAGTCGCCACAGACAAGCATTCCTTTGCTTCTTCGGCATTGTGTGCGCGATTCATCAATTTTAAATCGCTTTCAAAAAAGGATTGAATGCCGATACTTAGTCTGTTAATACCAATACTTCTGTAATTTTCGTAAAGACCTCTCGACTGCACTTCGACTTCGCTCAGTGACCACGCTCGAGGTGACAGCTGAGTTCCTATCAAATCATCTGGATTGGCTTCAAGAGTGATTTCGGGATTGTTAGTTACCTTGTAATTTTTGTAAACTTCTTCTATCAACAATCTTAATTCATCATTGGTCAATAAACTTGGTGTTCCTCCACCAAAATAGATGGTTTGTACTTCTACATCCTTAAACTCATCTTTACGCAATTGTATTTCTTTAGCCAAAGCCTCAACCAACTCACCTTTCTTTTTTAATGAGGTCGAAAAATGAAAATCGCAATAATGGCAAGCTTGTTTGCAAAAAGGAATATGGATGTAGATGCCAGCCATTTAGCTTAAAGTAACTAGATGAAAATTAGGTTAAATTCTCCATCCGAAATATTAAAACTTTCACCATTATCATTTAATGCTGTTCCACTGAATGACCCTGAGACAAAAGTCTGAGATTCTGAGTTAGGTTCATCAATTACCAATGTTCCACTAAAATCATACTCTTCATAAATATTATTGTAAGGGTTATAAAATATAAGCCCTACACTATTAATCTCATCACTACTAAAAAATTGATATGTGCCTCCTTGAAACGTATCTGTTAGAAAAGTTTCAGCATCAAAATTAATCGTGAAAGTAAACTCATTATCAGAAACACCTCCTATTTTAAAAATACCTAAATCGTCACTGGAGGTAAAATGCTTGACACTTTCAAAATTTTGTCCATTGATTTTTGCATCGATAAACTTATCAATAAATCCTGGACTATCCACAAAGACAAGGTTAAAAGAACCTTGAGCTAGAGTTATGACATTTGATGATACGTCGTAATTATTATCAAAAATTGACCCTTCAAAATCTGCACTCACAACTTTGTTGACATTATCTATAGCAATTCCACTGATACTGAACGTATGTTTAGGAAAATAATAGGAAGATTTATAATCTGTAGACGTGCCATTAATGTAGAAATTAGCATAGTCTAATATGCCATTTGAATTGAACCTTATATATATACTTTCTTGATTGTTAATAGAGCCTCTTACTTCGAAATTATCATGATTTTTAATTGCCATGAACGTATTAAAAATATATGTTTCACCATCAATAAGAACTTTGAAAGAATTCTCCGTAGATAAATAACCCTCTTCATTATCATTAGATGAGCAACTCATTAATAGAACTAAAATTAGGATGAAAGAAAATTTATTAAAGCACATAATCATTAGAAGATTTTAATTTTTTTAAAGATAAAAATAGTTTTTCCTTTTCACTAATACTTATTATTTCTTAACCCTATCCTCATTCTGCTTTACAAATGCAGACCAGCCTGTATAACTTTTGCCAACCTCAACTCTACCTTGGTTGTAAAAATGACAAACAGCTGCTGCCAAACCATCTGTAGAATCAAGATTTTTTGGAAGCTCTTTTAGTTGTAATGTGCTCTGCAACATCTTAGCCACTTGCTCCTTGCTGGCATTTCCATTGCCTGTAATCGCCATTTTAATCTTCTTAGGTGAATATTCCGTGATAGGGACTTCGCGAGACAAACCTGCTGCCATAGCAACACCTTGAGCACGACCAAGTTTTAGCATACTCTGAACGTTTTTACCATAAAAAGGAGCCTCTATGGCAATTTCATCAGGGTGATAGGTATCTATAAGCTCTACGGTACGTTCAAAAATGAGTTTAAGTTTTAGATAGTGATCTTCGTACTTTTTGAGATGCAATTCATTGAGTTGCATAAACTGCATCTGTTTACCAACCACCTTAATAAGGCCAAAACCCATTACTGTAGTTCCAGGGTCTATACCTAATATGATTTTTTCTTTACTCATCATTTAATCACAATACTGACATCCACTTAACGACACCGCAATACCAAAAGTAACGTTAAACACACTTCCGTTAAATGCGCCAAGGCCACTAATTACTGGATCGTATTCATCTAAAGACGTTAATCCATAAATATAGGCTACATCTGTATAGACAGATACTTTTTCATTAATGGCATAATGTAATTCTAGCCCACCTAAAAGATTTAAATAGGATTGTTTATTATCACCTAAATTTCCAAGCGGTTTTGCAAAACTAAATCCTGGTCCTACATGCAAAATAGTTCTTAATCGTGGCGGTAAAAATCCTAGATACTCTGTAGGGTCAAATACAAATTGTGCATTAATGCGAGAATAATTTATCTTAAATTCTGGCGAACCATCATCATTTTTAAAACGATTAAATCCATAATCTAACTTTACACCATAAGTACGTTTAAACATGTGTTGCACACCAATATTTACAGTCGGAAAATTAACCGATTGTGCATACGTTCCGTCAACAAAACCATCTGTGGTTGGATAGTTAAAACCTACTGCAAAAAGTGCTTTCCATTTGCTCGTGTCTTTAAATTGTGCATTACTATACATGGCTATACATAACACACTAAGTAAAAAAAGGTATTGTTTTAAATTAAGCTTCATGTGTAAGTTTTTGGTTTAATTTGTAGCATGCATTATAACGTGCCCTACAAAACTAAGCAATTCTTATTTGTGCTCATTAAGTTAAGCATCGTAGTTGGTGCATTTTATTTTATTTATTCAAAATTGACCGAAAATGAACAAATGCGACTAAGTGATTTTTTAGCTTTTTTGAAAGAAAACAACGTATTTTCGCTCAAAAACATCATTTTTTTAATCATTTTAAGCATTTTTAACTGGTTTTTTGAAGTTTTAAAATGGAAGACTTTGGTTAAAACCATTAAGAAGATTACTTTTAGAGATGCTTTGGAACAGAGTTTAGGAGGTCTGACTGCTTCCCTAATTACTCCCAACCGAATCGGTGACTATGGAGCCAAAGCTATTTACTACGGCAAGTCTTATAGGAAACGAATTGTTCTACTAAATCTTTTTGGTAATATATCACAAATGTCAATAACCACAATCTTTGGTAGTGTAGGCTTAGTCATTTTCATCAATCGATATCAAATTGAAATCGATTACTATAAGCTGATAAAGTTTGCAACGATACTTATTCTGATTAGTGTTTTTGCAGTTTTAGGCATAAGTCAAAATAGATTCAGAATAAAAGGATATTCTATAAACCGACTACTAGACTTCTTTAAGACTGTACCACTAAAAGTTCATGTCTCAAATCTTATATTAGCTTTAATAAGGTATCTTATTTTCTCATTTCAGTTTTATTTTTTATTGACTATGCTTGGTGTTGAAGTTGAGTACACTAAAGCCATGGTACTTATCACTAGCATGTATTTTTTAGCCTCAATTGTGCCTACAATAAGTATCTTTGATGTTGTCATAAAAGGGAGCGTTGCCGTATTTTTATTTGGTTTTGTACAGGTTAATGAGTTAACCATTCTATCGATTATCACGTTGATGTGGTTGTTGAATTTTGCCATTCCGAGTGTATTTGGAAGTTATTATGTTTTAAATTTTAAACTCCCAACTGTCGAAGAATGATTGCACTTATCTTCATAATCATTGTTCTTCTGTATCTCTTTTTAATAGGAAGTCTTATTTATGGTTTTGATAGGGTTGAAGATTTTAAGCTGAAGGATTTAAAACCCAAAACCAAGTTTTCGGTCATTGTTCCTTTTAGAAATGAAGCAGCAAATCTCCCAATATTATTAAATTCAATTTTTAAGTTGAATTATCCCAAAACACTATTTGAAGTTATTTTGGTTGATGACGATTCTGAGGATGATTCGGTTAAAGTTATTACCACTATCAAATCAAAAAAAACTTTCGGCTGCACTTCGACTTCGCTCAGTGAACACGCTCAAGGTGACATCAAAATTATTAGAAACAATAGAATTTCAAATTCTCCTAAAAAAGATGCCATAACTAAAGCTTTAAAAATAGCTCAGTATAATTGGATCATCACTACAGATGCCGACTGTGTTTTACCCAAATATTGGCTAGATGCTTTTGATGAATTTATCCAAACCAATCAACCAAACTGCGTGGTTGCTCCAGTGACTTACAATGATGGTAGTTCCTTTTTAAAACGTTTTCAAATCCTTGATGTTTTGAGTTTACAAGGTGCTACTATTGGTGGTTTTGGTCTTAAACTTCCTTTACTATGTAATGGTGCTAATTTCGCGTATCGAAAATCTATGTTTGAGTCAGTTGATGGTTTTAGTGGCAACGATAATTTGGCTAGTGGAGACGATATTTTTCTACTTGAGAAATTCAAAAAAGCCAATTCTAAAAAAATCTTCTATTTAAAATCTGAAAAAGTCATAGTTACCACAAAATCTGTTTCAAACCTCAGTACTTTAATTCAGCAACGATTACGCTGGGCTTCTAAAACAAGTCATAATCCTAATTGGTTTTCAAAATTGGTTGGACTTATTGTTTTTTTAGGGAATCTTACCTGTATAGCTATGCTTCCTGTTTTGTTTTTCGGACAAATAACAACAAGGGTTGCCGTTGCTTTACTGGTAATAAAATTAAGTATTGATTTTCTATTATTGTTTAAATCCTCTCGCTTCTTCAAACAGGAAAATGTCTTATTTTCATATGTTTGGTCTTGTCTTATTTATCCTTTCTTTAGCGTATACATTGTTGTACTATCGCTTTTTAAGCCTTACAAATGGAAAGGCAGAACTTTTAAAAAGTAACCTTTACTTAAGATATTTTTAATAGCTTTACTGAAACCAAGGCTCATTATGGGCAGTTGGCTGACCACAAATCACTTAAAAACTAACAAATGAAAAAAATTCTTTTCGTAATACTGTTTCTTTTGGCTTTTCAATTAAATTACAGCCAACAAACCTATACTATTAATGGAGAATCCTTAGAACTTAAAACAGAAATTGAAGGTAAGTTAGATTTGCTATGGAATATTATTGATGGTAAATATCGTTATTTCGTTAAAACAGAAGATAACACAATTACCGAATTGAAGAACACTAAAGATGACGACAACGATTATCAAGAAGAATATAAATCTACACTAAGGAATCTTGCCAATGGCATGCCTACAGACAAACTTAAGCTTACGCTTTACAGCCTTAGAAATTATATAGATGCTTACAACGCTTCTGTAGATTCTAGTTATACCTCAACAAGCACTGAGAGCAGTGTACAGTTTAGATTAGGGTTTTCTGGCGGTATTACAAACAATCCATTTGTTGGCAATCCTGACAACATTAAGACGCCAATGATCGGTGCGGAATTGGAAATTTATGAGGCAAACGTCTTGCCTAGACATTCTGGTTTTTTGCAAGCAAGACACGCTTTTGAAAATGATGATTTTAAATACAGTACTTCGGAATTATCATTAGGCTATCGCTATAGGTTTATAAATAAAGAAGCCTTTTCAATTTATGGACAAGTGAAATTAGCAACGCTTAACTTATCTAATTTTACGTTCTTAGATGAGAACGATATAGAATTAGACTCTAGCGAAACAGCATTTGACATTCCATTTATTTTTGGAGTAGGTTCAGATATCAAAGTGGGGAATAACAGTTACATTACTATTATTTATGGTGAACTATTTGCACTGCTTTTAGATAATCAAGGTAATTTCTCGACCGATATTGCTGTTGGTTATAAATTCAACTTATAGTAATGAGTTTAAGAAATTTTAAAACCTCTAATCCTGTATTTAATGGCTACTTTTGGGATGATGGTAAATCATCTTCTAAAACTATGTCTGTTGCTGGTATTTTCTTTAAATCCATGATTGGCATTTTAGTGATTGCAGGAATTACAGCTTATTTATGGAAACTCAACGAAGAAGGAACACCAATGCGATGGTTTACACTTGGAGGTATGCTTGGAGCTGTTGTAGTAAGTGTTTTAATTTCAGTTCGGCAAAATTGGGCACATATTCTAGTGCCACTATATATCATAGCTAAAGGTTTCTTTTTAGGTGGTTTTTCCTCGTATGCGCATCGTAATTTTCCTGAATTACCTTACCAAGCTATTGGAGTTACCATTATTACCTTTTTTGTGATGCTATTACTTTATCAGTTTAGAATTATAGTAGTAACCAAGAAGCTTCGAAGCGTCATTATTACAGCCACGGTGAGCATTATGGTAGTCTATTTAATTTCTTGGATATTGAGTTTTTTTGGTATCAAAGCATATATTTGGGGAACATCTTGGTTTGCCATTGCTTTTAATGTTTTGGCCGCTATCGTTGCCTCTTTTGCTTTGTTATTGGATTTTGATTACATAGAACGTTATAAAAACAGAGCGCCAAAATATAAAGAGTGGTTGGCGACTTGGGGACTTTTAGCAACACTTATTTGGCTGTATGTTGAAGTATTAAGGTTGATGCAGAAGTTGGCGATACGGTTTTAAAACTTATCTCTCGAAGCCGCAAAGACGTCATAAAGTTCTCGATACAAAATTGCGAAAAAGCAATTTCACTCGAACTGACATAGTTATTGCAATTAGTCTATTCTAACAATCACAGGCAACTCAAAAGCTGTTGTTACTTGTTGGCCTCTTTTTATAGCTGGAAATATTTTAGGAACACCTATTAAACTTTGACGCAACAAACTATCGATTTTTGGAATCTGAAATTGGGTCTCAGGCTTTACCGTAATATCTTCCATTCGTAAAAGTCCTTTATTATCAATAATCAGTTGTAACCGAATGGTATCATTAATATCTTCTGAAACTACAATATTTTGGTTTCCTAAGTAATCATTTACATGTTGTAATAATGTGTTCTGAAAGCAAACTTTACTATCTTCTTTCGTCGTCATAGTTTCGCAGCTATTGAAGGTTGGATAGATGTCTACATCGTTCCAATTGAAGGTTTGTAATTCTTCTTCTAGTAAATCTTCAGAATTTACTTTTTGCTTCTCAAAATAGTTGCAAGCGGTTAGCAGAAAAATTAATAAAAAACAAGCTAGTCGGTTCATTAGCACATTTCTAATAGCGAAATGTACAATAATTTTAGGATTTAATTTGAACATATATAATTGTAACTAAACCATATGTTCTACGTCATATAATTGAACATAAATATTTTGCATGGAAATTTTTCTAGTTATACTTAGTATTCTACTTATGATATTAGGTATTTTAGGTAGTTTTTTGCCTGTACTACCAGGTCCTCTTACAAGTTGGATCGGATTATTAGTACTTCATTTTACTGAAGGTGTACAATTAAGTAATACCTTTTTGATTGTTACCCTATTAATAGCTGTTTTTATATATGTGCTCGATTATATTATACCTGCAATAGGCACCAAACGTTTTGGCGGTAGCAAAGAAGGTATTATTGGTACAACATTAGGTTTAGTAATTGGATTAATAACACCTATTCCTTTTGGCATTATCATAGGACCATTTATTGGCGCCTTAGTTGGCGAGATGGTTCATAGAAATGATATTAACAAAGCTTTGAAGGCTGCTTTTGGTTCTTTCTTAGGGTTTATAGCATCTACATTTTTAAAGTTTATAGTTGCCATAATTTATTTAGGCCTTTTTATAGCTAAACTATCTGAACATAATGCTAGTTGGTTTTAATAAAAAAGCAAGAAAAAAACCTAGCTGTTAGAAGTACAACTAGGTTTAATTTTTCTTGCTATTAACTCAACAATTACTTAAAGTGGGATTAATTAATTCTTGTTGACCTGTGATAAAAGTATGATAACATATTCTTTTTCTATTGTGGTAAAACCATAGACTTGTTGCGGAAAAACCGTAATCTTCAGTAATGACAATGGTTTCAAGCTTATTTTTAATGTCAGAAAATAGCTTGTTTTTTAGAAATTTCTTATAAATATCCTTTTTCTCTGGCTTCTTGAAGCAATGTTTCGTCCTTACCGTCTTCAACTGAAAACAATAATTTTAGTTGTTTTTTTCGCTTTTCAATAGCGCTTGTAGACAATGGAATATACTCGCATAAACTTTTGGTTTTTATCCCTTGGGATAAAAGGTGTAGAATTTTTCTGTTAATGTCATCTACATAGATTTCACTAGTGAAGGTTTTCTTCACATAGTTACTTACTGTACTACTATAATAAGGCGGATATTTAAGTATCTGCTGAAAAGCATCTGCCAGCTCCATAGAAGTTAGATCACTCTTTATTAAGAAACCATCAGGATTTATTTCTTTAATGATGTTATGAATTCTAAACGACTCATTAAACATGGTAAGAATGATAATTTTAGCATCAGGCAATACTCTTTTGGCCAATAATGCCAAATCTTCACCTGAGGCATATCTACCATCCTCGGATGGTGGCAAACTAATATCGAAAAAGCACACGTCATAAGGTGTACCTTTTGCTGCTCTATTTATCATTAATTGCGCTGTATCGCAATTATTTGCTGTATCGATAAGTAAGGTTTGGTCGTCGTCTTTAGTTGCCATTAACACGTTTTGGTAACCCTCAATAATTATTGGGTGATCATCTACCATTAATATGTTAATATGTTTCATCTGGTTATTTCTGGTTTTTAATAAGACAGATGCAATTCATCAATATAAAGTTTATTTAATTTCAAACTTCTATACAGAATCTTGTCATGTCGATTGGTTATCATAGGGAATCTTAACATTAACAGTTGTACCATTTCCTGATTGAGAATTGAAAGTGATTCTTCCATTAATCTCTTCAACACGAGACGTCATGTTCTTTAAACCAATGCCTTTTTTGCTTTTCGATGTATCGAAGCCTTCTCCATCATCAATGATGTCTAAGCAAATTACATCATTTTCTAAAGAAATACTAATTTTAATAGCTTTTGCATTAGCATGCTTGTAGATATTTTGCATGGATTCCTGAATGATTCTGTAGATATTGATCTTTGTTTTATTTGATACAGAATCCCAACTTACGTCATCCGTATAATTAAACTCATAGGTTAAGCCATATGCCTGAGTTTGATTTTCGATAAGTTCTGAGACAATATCCATAAAACCTGAACCTGAAACAAAATCTGTATTTAACTCGTGTGAAATCTTTCGTATATCTTCTTCTATGGTTTTAAGCTGACCTATATAATTAGCTCTGGTCATCATTGCTTCTTTACCGTCTTTAAAATTAATACTATCTAAGCTTAGACGTGTACCAAACAAACGCCCTAATACTCCATCATGTAACTCTTCTGATATTCGCTTTTTCTCTAATGTTCTGGCTTCATCAACTTTATCTTGTTGACTAAGCATCAAGTTATAAATATCTTCATTAGCTTTTTGCTGAACCTGGATAAGCTTTAATTTTCTGTTTTTAGCACGCTGAGAAATTACTAGATACACTAAAACTGCGGTAAGCAACAAACCTGCTGACAAAATAAGGAGATAAAAGTTTTCCTTTGATATTTGCTCATTTTCAGCTTCTAGTTGGTCAGTTTGCAATTCTATTCTTGCATGTTTATTCCTCACAGCTCTCTCAACCCTTAATAGGCTATCACTTAATTTAATATGTCTTTCTAAGTAAGACTTACTTTCTTCACCTTCTGTTAAATCAGCTAAAATCTTCATTGATTCTAAGAGTAAATCATTCATAGGTATCTCCTCAGACAATTTAAAGCTCTTTTTGGCATATTTTAATGAAGAATCTATCTTTTTGTTTTCCTTGTAAAACTTTGATAAATCAATAGAAGCAGCTAGTTCTGTATAAGGATCTTGCTGATTTATGCTAATCTCAAGTGACTCCTTTAAGTTCTGTTCTACTTCATCATAGACGTAGTCTCCACTTAAAAACTTTGTAAAACTGTAATTGTCTAGTACCAAACCATAAAACGACATATCCTCTTTGAGTAATGGATCGTCTAAGATTCGTTTAAAAATTTTCAATGACTCCTTATAATTACCTTTCTCTCTGTAGGAATATGCTAAATCATTTAAAGACATTATTTCAAGCTCTTCACCATTCTCAATGTCATCTACCAAGTCCAAAGATTGATTATGAAAAGAAATTGATTGATCGTAGTTTTCTAATTTTAAAGATACTATACCTAATAAATTCAAAACATAGTACATTTCTTCAGATACGTCTTGGTCTTTCTCAATACTGTGTAGTATTCTTAATGCTTTAATCGCATTTTGCTCACTTCCTAAATGATCTTTTTCCTCATCTTGAATTTTGGCTAAAGTAATTAATGCACTTGCTTTTTCTGGTAATTTACCTAACGCATCAAAGTACTTTAAGGCCTCTAAATAGTATTTGTAAGACTCGCTATTATCAGACGCTATTTGGTAATAATAATAGCCTAGAATATTGTTTGTAAAAGCTATTGCTATAGAGTCATTTAACTCCTTAGCTGTTTCTAAATTTTCTAAAGCTAACTTTTCAAAAGAGTTATACTCACCTGTTAATAAGTAGGTATAAGCCAATTGTCTATTACTCTTGAGTATAGTTGTATCCTGTTCAGTCTTTTTGGAAAGAGTAATCGCTTTTTTAATGTAATTTATACGATCTTCTTTTGTAAAGGAAGAATTGTTAGATAACTCTCTTAATAAATATATAGAATCTAAGAGTTTATTATCTCGTTGTGCATTTGCTACATTTAAAAATGTAGAAAGTAGTATTAAAGAAAAAATTAACCTCAATATAAATATTTAATATTCAACCAAAGTTAAGATTTTCTAGCAAAGTTATAATCTAAACTATTAATAACTAGTATAGCCCATAACTAAGTTAAGTTATGAGCTATAAATATATCATTATTACAACTGAATTAACCTTGAGAAGGTAGTTGAGCCTTTTTCTTGTTATGTGCCAATAAATCAATTTTTGTTGGTTGGCTAATGTTACTATTTTCAGCAGTTTCAACCTTATCAGATTGTACACCAGATACAGTTAATACAGCAATTGCAACTAAGGCTAAAGTAATTTTTAGGGTTTTCATATATATCAATTTAGGGTTAAATAGTTAATATTAAATTGTGTAACAACTTTTGTTACGCTGAGGGAAGGGAATGGATAATTAACTATAAAAGGCTAACACCTTAAATTGTACTAAAAATAAAACGAGGGACGTTTTAGTAAATGTTTAACGGATTAAATAAAAATCTTGGAAGTTTGATTTGAGGGCTTTCAAGAGGATGTAAATATATAAGTATTTATTAGATAAGCAATGAAATTGTCGATAAAGTAATTGAAAATATCGATTAAATACTGCTTTATTGTTTAAAACTTATTGAAAAAACCTCTTTTACTTTGATCCAAATATATGTATCAAAACAAAAAAGCATCCCAATTTTCTATTTTAGAAAAAAGGAAAGCCTTTCATTGGAAAGCCTCATTTTTATTAGGCTTACACTACATTCAGACTGTTATGTCTGAACAACACAACTTCTTAAAGAAGCGGTCTGGACGGGACTCGAACCCGCGACCTTCGCCGTGACAGGGCGACATTCTAACCAACTGAACTACCAGACCGTTGCATAATTGCGAGGGCAAATATACATTGTCTTTTTAATTCCACAAACAAAAAATAAAAATTATTTATCTGTTTAAACAAATTTTTGCCGCTCAATCATGTAAGTCGTTAATATCTGATTAAAGCCCTTACCAATATCAGCCTCTACATATTTTATTCGATACTGACCACATTTTAATTTCAAAGATTTAAAATAATCACTAACTGCTTTCTCGTAATTCTCCTTTATGTTATCTGGGTATAAATTAATGTGCTCTCCGGTCTCTACATCAATAAATCTTTTAGGGTGATTATCAAAGTTAAACATCAACTCTTTAGCTCTATCAAATACATGAAACAATACCACTTCGTGCTTATTATATTTTAAATGACGAAGTGCTTCAAATAATTTTTTATCATCTTCAGAGGTTTGAAACATATCGGTAAACACAAAAATCAAAGACCGTCTGTGAATCTTTTCTGCAATTTGATGCAAATAGGTATATGTTTCGGTACTTTTTGATTCTGGCTTGGAAATAACAGCCTCACTGAGTTTACTCAATAGCATTTGATGATGACGCTCACTTCCTTTTTCTGCTGCATAAAAATCATACGCATCACTGTAGATGCTTAACCCAACAGCATCACGTTGCTTTTTCAAAATATGCATTAAAGACGCGCAAGCCAAAGCAGAAAATGCTGATTTGTTGAGATTATCTATTGTTGTGCCAGCAGATTCTGGATAATGCATGGACGTGCTGTTATCTAAAATAAGATGACATCTTAAATTAGTTTCTTCATCATAACGCTTAGTATACAAACGATCTGTTTTAGCGTAGAGCTTCCAATCGATATGTTTGGTGCTTTCACCTTGATTGTAAATCTTATGCTCTGCAAACTCTGCCGAAAAGCCATGAAAAGGACTTTTATGCATACCAGCTATAAAGCCTTCAACAACTTGCTTTGCTAAAAATTCAAGGTTTTTGAAACCGCCTGCTTTATTAAGTTCTAACTGTAAATCCATAGCCATCTGTCACTCGCGCAACATCTTCCAAAAGGGAATAATGTTTAAACTCTAATTTTTAATTGTCCACAAACTAAAAAAGGTTTGCCGTATAGACAAACCTTTTATCATTTCTTTTAGAAGACTATTTATAAAAGTGCATCGATTGCTTCAGCATAAGCATTTTTTGGCGCTACTCCTACTTGGCGACCTACCACTTCACCATTTTGGAATACTAATACAGTAGGTATATTTCTTACGCCATACTTGGCAGCAAATTCTTGATTAGCATCCACATCTACTTTACCTACCACAGCTTTACCTTCGTATTCTGTAGAGATTTCATCTATGATTGGTCCTACCATACGGCAAGGTCCACACCAAGCTGCCCAAAAATCTACCATTACTGGTTTATCGCTTTTTAATACTGTTTCTTCAAACGTTGCATCTGTTATTTCTAATGCCATAATATCTATTATTAATTAAGTTCTACTTTATTTACGTAAAATTAGTCAAAAATTCTGCCAAACCTTACAATGGTTGTATTTGATTTGGTTATACAACCATTGTTACGTTTTATCACATTTTTTTCATCACTTTTACAAAAGACTCAAAAAGGTTTTGCCTTAATTCTCTTTGGTCTCTTTCTAGTACTGATACTGCAATACTAGCATCCAATTCCGGAAAATAGTAAACTGCAGTGCCCCAATATCCATTATGACCATAGCCTTTAAGACCTACAACATCTATTGGTGACAATCCTAAGTAATATTCGCCTTCCATAGGCTGAACAGGTTCGGCTTTGGTATAAATCAAATCTAATGTATTCTCTTTGTCAAAAATTTTATGATTGAATAAACTTTGACAAAAAATCGCTAAATCTCTACATGTAGCTGCAATACCACCACCACCATATAAATCTGCTGAATGATCCAAAAGATAACTATCTAAGCCCTCAGAGGTAGAATACTGATATGCTAATGGCAAGGTTTTTTCTGGATACTCTTCAAGAGTAGAAAACCAAGTTTCATAAAGTCCAAGCTTCTCATAGTTTATCAACTCCCTTATTGAAGTGTAAAATGGTGTTTGAGTCACACCTTCAATGATTTCCGTTAGTAAGAGATAATTAACATCGGCATACGAAAATACCTCTTCTGGTTTACCTAATGGCTCACCCAATGTTAGGGCTAGTTTTATTTGTTCGTCTCTTGTATATCTATGCTTTGGGTTTTCTGTAAGCATTTTTGCGTAGTCGTTAGTTACTGCATAATCGTGAATTCCGCTGGTATGATTCAGTAATTGAGCAATCTTAATTTGGGCGGTATTATATCCATCTGCCTTGAGCAAATCATTAGTGGTTTCAAAAATTAAAGTATCAATAGTTTGATTTAAATCTAACTTGGATTGCTCAACCAATCTTAAAACAGCCGCACTTACATACGTTTTAGTATTACTAGCTATTAAAAATGGATGTTTAGGTTGAAGTTTGGATTTTTCTTTATCAGAAAATCCTGAAGAGCCACTCCAAGAAATTCCTTTCTTTGGAGACTCTATATGAACCAAAAGGCCAACGGCATCTTTATTTTCATCGTAAATAGAATCTAAAATAGATTGAAAAACTTGAGTTTTACCTTCCTCTTTTGATAAAACTTCAGGCTGTTTCTGAGTCTGTTTACAACTAAAAATGAAAAATAAGATAAGACAATAAATTAGACTATTTTTCATTTTAATTCAACTTATAGTTAACATCTAAATCTTTTAGCTCCTTTAGTAGTTCTTGAGAAATTCTCACCTTATGTTTTCTACTAGGCATATTCAATTTTAATTTTTCAGAATTATCGTAAACTACAAAATTTAGAGAATGGTTGCCTTGGTGTAATTTGAAAACATCTTGCAAACTAGAAATAGTATCTTCTTCTAAATCATTAACGTCTAGTTGAATAGATAATTTCTTAGCGTAAGCATCCATAACATCATGCAATAGCTGAAAATTATTAAACTGAATCCTTGGCTCTCCTTTCTGTCCTGTTTCTCTATTGGCCCAACCTTCTCTTACATAAGCTCGTACATATACAAAGGAGTTTTGAACCAAGAAATGCCTAAACTTTAAATAATCCTCACCAAAAATTCTGAATTCATAACTATCTGTATAATCTTCAATAGTAAAAGCAGCCCAACCTTTGCCTTGTTTGCTTAAGCGATGTTGCACATCTGTAACAACACCTCCAAAAGTGATTTCTCTATTAACTACTGACTGTAAATCGTTAAAAGCAGAAATGGTTCCGTTACAAAAGTTTTTCATTTCTATTTTAAAATCATCTAGTGGGTGACCAGAAATATATATACCAACCACTTCTTTTTCTCTCGAAAGCTTTTCCATAGTTCCCCATTCTTCACATGGTGGTACTTGAGGTTCAGGAATCTGAACCTCACTTGCATCGCCAAACAAGCTTACTTGCGCTGAGTTTTCATTTTCTTGGTACTTAGCTCCATAACGCATCGCTTTTTCTAAAAATGTAATTCCGTCTCCATCATTTGCAAAATATTGCGCTCTATGGGTGTCTTCAAAACAATCGAATCCTCCTGCATAAGCTAAACCTTCAAATGATTTTTTATTAGCTGCTCTAAGGTCAACACGCTTAGCCAAATCAAAAATAGATTTATAGTTGCCATCCTTTTTCCTATTCTCTACAATAGTATTTACAGCACTTTGACCCACACCTTTTATAGCTCCCATTCCAAATCGTACAGCATTATCCTTATTTACCGAAAACTTATAATAACTCTCATTTACACTTGGCCCAAGTACTGGTAAACGCATACGCTTACATTCTTCCATAAAGAAAGTGACTTGTTTAATATCGTTCATATTGTTAGATAGTACCGCAGCCATATATTCTGCTGGATAATGGGCTTTTAAATATGCTGTTTGGTAAGCAATCCATGCATAACAAGTAGAATGGGATTTATTGAAGGCGTAACTCGCAAAAGCTTCCCAATCTTTCCAAATTTTTTCAAGCTTTTCCTTGTCCATACCTTTGGCAGCAGCCTGCTCAATGAACTTTGGCTTCATTTTATCGAGTACTGCTTTTTGCTTTTTCCCCATTGCCTTACGCAATACATCAGCTTCGCCCTTTGTAAAATCAGCTAACTTTTGAGATAATAACATCACTTGCTCTTGGTATACTGTTATACCATAGGTTTCCTTTAGATACTCCTCCATTTCTGGTAAGTCATAGATAATCTCTTCTTTACCATGCTTTCGATTGATAAAGCTTGGAATGTATTCCATTGGCCCTGGACGATAAAGTGCATTCATTGCAATAAGATCATCAAAAACTGTTGGTTTAAGATGTTTCATATGCTTTTGCATACCTGGTGATTCGTATTGAAAAATCCCAACTGTTTCACCTCTTTGAAATAAGGCATAGGTTTCTTCATCATCTAAAGGGAAGTTCTCTGGGTCGAGAGCAATGCCATGTCTTGCTTTTACAATCTTGACCGTATCCTTGATTAAGGTTAAGGTTTTAAGCCCAAGAAAATCCATCTTTAACAATCCTGCACTCTCAACTACTGAGTTGTCAAACTGGGTAACATATAAATCGGAATCCTTTGCTGTGGCAACAGGAACGTAATTGGTAATATCACCAGGCGTAATAATTACTCCACAAGCGTGAATACCAGTATTTCTGACCGAACCTTCTAGTACTCTAGCTTGATTTACGGTTTCGGCTTCCAAATCTGAACCATCTGAAATATTGAGCAATTGATTGACTTTTTCTAGGTCTTCCTGCCTGAATTTCTTTGCCAAATCTTTTTCAGACAATCCAAAAATCTTACCCAATTTAGACATCGTAGGTATGAGTTTGGCAATACGGTCTGCATCGTTTAGTGGTAAATCCAATACACGTGCTGTATCTCTAATGGAAGATTTGGCAGCCATTGTACCATAGGTAATGATTTGCGCTACCTGATTGGCACCATATTTATCGATTACGTACTGCATTACACGACCACGACCTTCATCATCAAAATCGATATCGATATCTGGCATACTTACACGATCTGGATTAAGGAAACGCTCAAAAAGTAAATCGTACTTAATTGGGTCTATATTGGTAATCCATAAACAGTAGGCTACAACAGATCCAGCTGCTGAACCACGACCAGGACCAACAGACACATCCATTTTTCTGGCTTCGCGAATAAAATCCTCAACAATGAGGAAATATCCTGGATACCCAGTATTTTCAATAACGCTTAACTCAAAATCTAATCGTTCTTTAATTTCAAATGTAATTTCACCATAACGCTTTTTTGCACCTTCATATGTTAAGTGCCTTAAGTAGGCATTTTCACCTCGTTTACCTCCATCTTTTTCATCCTCCGAATGCTTAAATTCGTCTGGAATATCAAAAGCAGGCAATAATACATCACGAGCCAATTCAAAAGGCTCAATTTTATCAACCACTTCTTGAATGTTGACAATGGCTTCAGGAATATCCCTAAACAAAGCCTTCATTTCTTCTGTAGACTTAAAATAGTATTCCTGATTTGGTAATCCGTAACGATAACCTCTTCCTCTACCAATTGGTGTGGCTTGTTTTTCGCCATCTTTTACACACAATAAAATGTCGTGAGCATTGGCATTTTCTTGCTCTACATAATAAGTATTATTAGTAGCAACGACTTTAACATCATGCTTTTGAGCGAACTGAATTAGCACCTGATTAACACGGTTTTCATCCTCTTGATTATGACGCATCAATTCGATATATAAGTCGTCTCCAAAAGTATCTTTCCACCAAATCAATGCTTCTTCTGCTTGGTTTTCCCCAATATTCAACACCTTACTTGGCACTTCACCATATAGGTTTCCTGTTAAACAAATGAGATCTGATTTGTATTGTTCAATTAATTTTTTATCGATTCTTGGAACGTAGTAGAAGCCATCAGTAAATGCTGCAGAAGATAACTTTGCTAGATTATGATAGCCTTTTTTATTCTTTGCTAAAAGTACAATCTGGTATCCATTATCTTTTCTGGTTTTGTCAGTATGATCTTCGCAAACGAAAAACTCGCAACCAACAATAGGCTTAATGATTTTACCCTTCTTTTCCTCACCTTTTTCCTCAGCTTCTTTATGTTTTGCTTTTACTGATTTATTATGATTTGAAACCGCTTGAACAAAGTGAAACGCTCCCATCATATTACCGTGGTCTGTTAATGCAACGGCAGGCATATCTTCTTTAGCTGCTGCTGCAACCAAATCCCCAATACTAATAGTAGATTGTAAAATTGAAAATTGAGAGTGGTTATGAAGGTGTACAAATTCTGCATCAGCTAGCTTCTCAACAACTTTTTTGTCAGTCTTTACAGGTGTTTCTTGTGATTGCTCCTTTTGTAGTCTTGCACTAATCTTGGAGCTTTCGCGTTTTAGATTTAGATGTTTTAAACCCAAAAGTTGAATAGGTTGCGGGTTGACCTCAGAAAATTTCTCAAAATAATCTGGCTGTACATCCAACTCTTCTTTGGTATATTCTCTTCGCCTTACCAATTCCAAGAAGCAACGTGTAGTTGCTTCAACATCTGCAGTTGCATTATGAGCTTCAGCAAAAGGCTGATCAAACAAAAATTCATGCAACTCAGTAAGTGTTGGCAGCTTAAACTTACCTCCTCGACCTCCTGGAATCTTGCACAGTTCTGCAGTATGCTCAGTACAGGTGTCTAAAACAGGGAGTTCTTGCAGTTTATTTGCTTTATCTTCCCGCACAAATTCCGCACCCATAATATTGAGATCGAATCCAACATTTTGTCCAACAATAAACTTGGTTTGCTCTAATACAGCATTGAATTTTTCTAAAACCTCTATCAGAGGCAGTCCCTGCTCTTGAGCTAACTCTGTAGAAATACCATGAATTTTCTCTGCGTCATAAGGAATATTAAATCCGTTAGGTTGTATTAAATAATCTTGGTGATCTATGCAATTTCCCATGGCATCATGTAGTTGCCATGCAATTTGTATAGCTCTTGGCCAGTTATCAGTATCTGTTATTGGCGCATCCCAACGCTTAGGCAAACCTGTAGTTTCCGTATCAAAAATTAAGTACATAAATACTGTTATCTTACTCTAAATTGAACTTTAAAAATACTAAATAAACCTTCCTTTATGAGCAAAAGTTATAAACAGTTGTAAACAAAAAAGCCACGCTTTCGCGTAGCTTTACCTTAACCTAATTCGGAATTATTATGACAATACTTCCTCATATAATTTTACTGAATTAATTGCGGCTTCAATCGCGTTTCTCTGCTCTCTGAGTAATTCAATTAATCTTGAAGGAAAATTATTGTTACTTAACAATTCATTATATTCTTCCAAACTTGCCTTTTCACCTCTCAAGGCTTCATTTAGAATGGCTTCTTCATTATTTGAGGAGAACGTTGCCTTTAATGTCATCCAATTTCTATGCATCATACCTTTTAAGCTTCCTGAATCTTCAGGTATTTCACCATAAGTCAAAATCTCTGTTCTTAGTTGGCGTGCAAATCTAGAACGTTCTTCAGCTCTATTTTTAAAGAAGTTCTTTACTTCAACATCATCAACCTCTTTCATGGCATTTATGTACCCTTTTTCGGCATCATAATTCTTCACCAATAATTCGTTTAACTTGTCTGAAACTATTTTTTCGTACTTCATAATATCTTTTATCATTTTTTAATTTCAATAAGTTTTTTAAAGATGCGTATTGTTTCACATCTGTATATAGAATAACATTATGACCCCTTCATGTCAAATAATTTAACAAGGTTTAATAGTATTTAACAGCCTTTAACAAAAAAGCGCTATCTGTAAACCAGATAGCGCTTTTCGTAATTGTTTTATTTCTTAAACTTGAAGATAATCTGGGATACCATTACCATCTGTATCATCATTAGTTGGGTCTCCATCCATATTTGCATCTTCATTTATAGTAAGTATACCATCACCATCATCATCAGTATCCAAATAATCAGCATCTCCATCTCCATCTGTATCTGTAGGATTACCATTAGCATCTAATTGCAACTCAATAGATGTTGGGACACTATCACCATCATCGTCATCGTCCAAATAATTTGCAATACCATCCATATCCGTATCGTCATTAGCAAGGTCGCCATCTCCATTAAAATCTTCAAAAACATTTGGCACACCATCTCCATCATCGTCACCACAGTCTAAGCTATCTATTTCGGCTTGGATTGAACCGTCTTGATCACCACAAAAATCAATCTGCTCTTGAAGATATAATTGATACTGAGCACATTTTTCATCAAAAGTGCCCATAGTTGCAGTATTATACTGTACTTCTGCTACGTTTCTATTATTTGTGGCTATATCGCAACTTAATTGACAATTACCTAAATCATCAATCATTTGCTGAATAGAACCATCCAAATCACCACAATAATCACGCTGAGACATTAAGGCACTAGTGTAGGCATTACAAGCAGCTTCAAATCCTGCACTATTCACAAACCCATCAGCATCTACTTGCTGAGCTGCATTATAAACTGTTTGAGCTGCAGTTGCATCCATTTCTTTATCTAAACATGTTATTGGGTCGGCTGGTATACTCCCTGATATTAATGGCACTCTATAAAACACTCCGCCATAAATTGGTCCATTCTGTCCAGTAACTGGGTCTACGCCTACTTGATCTGTTAACCCTGTAAAATTAACCGATTGAAGACCAGAAGCATTAAAGGCAGTGAACCTAAAAGTACCTGTAAACCTGTTATTATCTATCTCATTTAATCTTATTTCGCCATATTCTGGGTAAATTGAAATACTTGGATCTGGTCTATTGTTAGTTGAAAAAACAGTCCCATCCGCCCTTGTGAAACGCGCCTCAATAGTATTGACATCGCCAAAAACATAAACGCCTACAGCAACTGTAGGGATAATTAATTCTAGAGTTTCAATGTTATTAGTTCCAAAAAGCGTTAAAAATCCATTTTCATCAATACTAGCCGAGAAAGCTTTTGCTCTCCAAGATGTTCCATCCAAAGAGCCTTGAAATGCCGGTGAGTTAAACTCAACTTCATCTCCACAGCTAAATACTGATAATAAGGAAAGGGATAAGACTATTAATTTTTTCATTATTAAGCGGAAATTAATCTTTGTTTCAAATATAACGAAACAAGAATCCCAAAAGTATAATAATTTTTAATACTAGGCTTATGTTCAATAACACTTTTGGTTAAAGTGAAAATCTTTCAGTTAAAATGGTTAAAAGGTTTAAAAATTAAAAAAATGTCTTATCTTTGCGCCCTCATTAATAACAGAGGTCGAGAACCTCATTAATTAATTATTATGCCTGTAAAAATTAGATTACAAAGACACGGTAAAAAAGGAAAGCCTTTTTTCTGGATCGTAGCAGCGGATTCTCGCGCTAAAAGAGACGGTAAATACCTAGAGAAATTAGGTGCTTACAATCCAAACACAAATCCTGCAACCATTGACCTTGATGTAGATGGAGCTGTAAAATGGTTAGAAAATGGTGCACAACCAACTGATACCGCTAGAGCTATCCTATCTTACAAAGGTGCTTTATTAAAGAAGCATTTAGCTGGTGGTGTTAAAAAAGGAGCTTTAACTGAAGAGCAAGCAGAAGCTAAATTTAATGCTTGGTTAGAGGAAAAAGCGTCAAAAATTCAAGCAAAAGCTGATGGTTTATCTAAAGCTAGTGCTGATGCTAAAGCTAAAGCATTAGAAGCTGAAAAAGCTGTTAATACAGCTCGTATTGCTGCTGCAGCTCCAGTTGTTGAAGAACCGGCTGAAGAAGTAGTGTCTGAAGAAACAACTGCTTCTAACGAAGAAGAATAAAAATTAAATTTTTATACTTTTAAGCCCTGACAAACATGTCAGGGTTTTTTATGCAAAAAACTTTCTTTTGCATAATACTGAGCTTGTTTCAGTATCTAAAACTTGAATGATTAATGACCCTGAAATAAATTCAGGGTGACAAACCAGAAATTTGTCATGAAAAAAGAAGATTGTTTTTATTTAGGGAAGATTGTGAAAAAGTTCAGTTTTAAAGGAGAGCTTTTGGCCAAATTAGATACTGATGAACCTGAGCTATATGAAAATTTAGATGCTATATTTATAGACCTAAGAGGTAACCTTGTACCTTTTTTTATAGAATCTTCCCAGTTGCACAAATCTGACTTACTTAGATTAAAATTTGAAGATGTAGATACTGAAGCAGATGCAGACACCTTAATAAAATCAGATTTGTATTTACCCTTAGATTTACTTCCTAAATTAGAAGGTAATAAATTTTACTACCACGAAGTTATTGGGTTTAAAATTACAGACAGCAACTTTGGAGAAGTAGGAATCATTAAAGCTATTAACGACTCTACAGCCCAAGCCCTTTTTGAAATAGACAGAGATGGTACTGAAATCTTGATCCCTATGAACAACGAATTCATTGTTAAAGTTGACAAACAAAAGAAAACCATTGAGGTTAGTACACCTGAGGGGTTGATTGATTTATACCTATAAGGCTATTTGTCGATCTGAACTGTCACACTGAGCTAGCCTATACTGAGCGTAGTCGAAGTATCGAAGTGTTGTTTCAGAATCTTTTTATAAACAAATCTCTCGAGATGCCGAAATGAATTCAGCATGACAACAATATGAACAAACCATTTACATTCAAACAATTCTCTGTTAACCAAGACCGCTGCGCCATGAAGATTGGCACAGATGGAGTTTTGTTGGGTGCATGGACTTCTATAAGGCACAATCCCTTTAATGTTTTAGACATTGGTTCTGGCACAGGAATTTTGAGTCTGATGATAGCCCAACGTAGCAAGGCTGAGCAAATTGAGGCTATTGAAATTGATGACGACGCATATGAGCAATGCTCTGAAAATTTTGAAAATTCACCATGGAACGATCGTTTGTTCTGCTACCATGCGTCGCTTATAGAGTTTGTTGAGGAGGTTGAGGATACTTTCTATTTAATTATTTGCAACCCTCCTTTTTATTCTGAAGATTATAAATCCGAAAACAAATCAAGAGATTTGGCGCGATTTAACGATGCTATGCCTTTTAAACATATAATCTATGCCGTAGACCATTTGCTTGCTGAAGATGGTCTGTTTTCAATCATTATTCCAAAAAAAGAGGAAAATGGCTTTATTAAACTAGCGTCTACTGTTGGACTCAATACACAGCGTATTCTTCATGTAAAAGGTAATCCAGATTCTGACATAAAACGTAGTCTGATTGAATTTTCCTATCACGAAACAACCGTAAATATTTCGGAATTAATTATTGAAACTTCAAGACATAATTACACTCAAGATTACATTGATTTAACTAAAGATTTTTATTTGAAAATGTAGTGCTTATGTTGGGCAATGAAAACGTTTTCGTTACTTTTGTTGTCCGTAAAAATTGAAAACAACATTCTATAATGAAACCAGATTTATTCGAAGCTCCTGATTATTATAATTTAGACGAATTATTAACCGAAGAACACAAATTGGTTCGTGATGCAGCAAGAGAATGGGTAAAACGTGATGTTTCTCCAATCATTGAAGAAGCGGCACAAAAAGCAGAATTCCCAACATCAATTATTGGTGGCTTGGCTGAAATTGGAGCTTTTGGACCTTACATTCCTGAAGAATATGGAGGTGCTGGTTTAGACCAGATTTCTTATGGTTTAATAATGCAAGAAATAGAACGTGGAGATTCTGGTGTGCGTAGTACAGCATCTGTACAATCGTCTTTGGTTATGTACCCCATTTGGAAATATGGTAATGAGGAACAGCGTCAAAAATATTTACCAAAACTAGCTTCTGGTGAGTGGATGGGTTCATTTGGGTTAACCGAACCAGACCATGGTAGTAACCCAGGAGGAATGACCACAAATTATAAAGACATGGGAGATCACTACCTTTTAAATGGTGCGAAAATGTGGATTTCAAATGCTCCTTTTTGCCAAGTGGCTGTCGTTTGGGCAAAGAATGAAGAAGGTCGTATTCACGGTTTAATCGTAGAGCGCGGCATGGAAGGCTTTTCAACGCCAGAAACCCATAATAAATGGTCATTAAGAGCATCGGCAACAGGTGAGCTTATTTTTGATAATGTAAAAGTCCCTAAGGAAAATCTTTTGCCAGGGAAATCTGGTTTAGGTGCACCACTAGGATGTTTAGATTCTGCTCGCTATGGCATTGCTTGGGGAGCTATTGGAGCAGCTATGGACTGTTATGATACTGCTCTGAGATATAGTAAAGAGCGTATTCAGTTTGGTAAGCCAATAGGCCAGTTTCAGTTACAACAAAAGAAACTAGCAGAAATGATTACAGAAATTACAAAAGCACAATTATTAACATGGAGATTAGGTGTGTTACGTAATGAAGACAAAGCTACTTCAGCTCAAATTTCTATGGCAAAACGTAACAATGTTGATATGGCTATAAATATTGCTAGAGAAGCTAGACAAATGCTTGGTGGTATGGGAATCACTGGTGAGTACAGCATCATGCGTCATTCTATGAATTTAGAAAGTGTAATTACTTATGAAGGTACACACGACATTCATCTACTCATTACAGGTTTAGATATTACAGGCTTAAACGCTTTTAAATAAAAGAACACTGTTTCTTGATGTTAAAATGCTTCTCTTTTTTGGGAAGCATTTTTTATTTTTAAGAATGTCCTATCTTTACTAACATGAAGAAGTTCGCAGTTTATATATATTTAATTCTTAGTATATTTAGTTGCAATACAAATGACGATGTTTCGCCAAGAGCACCTCAAACCTATTCTATTTTATCATTAGGTGACAGTTATACAATTGGACAGAGCGTTTGCGAAACCTGTCGTTTTCCTGAACAATTGAAAGATAGTTTAATCTCTAATTTTCCGACAGAGAATTCGTTTAATCTTCAAATTATTGCGCAGACTGGATGGACAACCACAAGCCTTATCAACAACATTAATTCTGAGAATCCACCGAGCAACTTTGACCTAGTCACTTTATTAATTGGTGTTAATAACCAATATCAAAATAGACCTTTCTCACTGTACGAGGAAGAATTTCCGATTTTAGCCAATAGAGCAATCGCATTAGCGCAAGGAGATGCAAGTAAAGTTATTGTTGTTTCCATACCAGATTATGCGTTTACACCTTTTGGCCAGGGTTTTGGGTTTTCGGCAACAACATCAGAAGAGATTGACCAATACAATAGTTTTGCAGAAAACTACTGTAATGCTAACGGAATTACTTTTATCAATATTACCGATATTACACGTCAAGGATTAACAAATCCTAATTTGGTAGCCTCTGATGGTTTACACCCATCTGAATTAGCCTATTCATTATTTGTAGAACGGCTACTTCCTTTAGCTATTGAAAAAATCCAATAAGTTTTACTACTTTAGACAAAACCTTACTTATGTCATCTAAATCGAGATTAGATCGCGCTTATAATACTGCACATCGCATCACGTTTGATGATACTTCTAAATTTATTCTATTTAGCGACTGCCATCGTGGTGATAACAGTTTTGCTGATGATTTTGCCAATAACAGAAACATCTATTTTCACGCTTTAAAACACTATTATACAGAAGGTTTTAGTTATTGTGAACTTGGAGATGGTGATGAATTATGGGAGAACCTTTCGTTCGATTCGATACTCAATGCACATAAGAACGTCTATATGCTTATGAAGCAATTTCATGATGAAGGCAAGTTACACATGATTTGGGGCAATCATGACATGGTGTACAGAGATCCTAAATATGTAGAAAAACATTTATCTACCTATTTTGATCCAAAAGTCGGTGAAGATGTAGAATTATTTTGCGACATAAAATATCATGAAGGTATTATTTTAAAGCACTCTAAAACTGGGCAAGAGCTGTTTTTATGCCACGGACACCAAGCCGATTGGTGGAATTATATTTTTTGGAGATGGAGTCGTTTTTTGGTTCGTATACTTTGGAAACCTTTAAACGTTATGGGTATTGCCGATCCTACAAGTCCTGCAAAAAACTACAAAGAACTTATAAAAGTAGAACGAAGAACTAAAAAGTGGATTGTTGAAAACAATAATTTAGTAACTATCGTAGGGCATACGCATAGACCACGTTATCCCGAGCCAGGCCATATTGCCTTTTTTAACGATGGTAGCTGTGTACACCCAAGAAGTATTACTGGTCTTGAAATTGAAAACGGCAATATTTCACTGATTAAATGGCAAATAGCAACAACAGATGACGGCACTTTGAAAATTGTAAGGGTTTTGCTTGAAGGACCTACTCCTTTAATTGATTATAAGACTGAATGAATTTTAATGAAAAAATAGATTTATTTAAAAAGAGGTTTTCTTCGAATGATTTTTCTGTTCCTCAAAGGAATAGAAAGAAAATTCTTAGAGAAGTTGAATCCAATTTCATAACTCTACCAAAAGATTACTATGAATTAAACAATACGAATAATAGATTTTCAAATTGGTGGGATAATACAAATGGCTCAATTAACGAAATTAAATCATCTGAAATTAAAACTCAACTAATTGAAATCCTGAATGTGAATGAGGTGCACTGGATAGCATGTGAATTTTCAAACCATATTTTAATTTATAAAGCATCAGTACATTCAATATTTGAGTTAATTAACTACACAAAAAATAATTCAAATCAGTTTCATATAGTTCAATTAAAATATGAATACATGATTAGTTTAATTGTTCAGGATAATAAAACGATTATAAAAAAGTGTAATAAGAGAAATTAACCAAGAAATTAGATTTATCTCTTTATTCGTGAGCTATACAAGATTTAAGACTCTGGCGCCAGCTCCACTTCTAAACCTTCCAATTCAGGTGTAATTGGTATTTGGCAGCCTAATCGAGAATTATCTTTTACATAAAAAGCTTCAGAAAGCATGGCTTCTTCATCATCTTGCATCTCAGGTAATTTGGTATCACTAAGCACATAACACTGGCACGATGCACACATAGCCATTCCTCCACATACACCAATGGTACCTTCTGGCGCAAGCTCATATGAGCGTACAACTTCCATAAGATTCATAGCCATATCGGTTGGTGCTTCAATCTTATGTGTTACACCATCACGATCAATGATTGTTATATTAACGTCTTGATTTTCCAAATGATTCTCATTCTATTGCTTTAACAACAGCTTTTGGTGCTTCTTTACGCGTACCATCAAAACCGTCAACACCACTAACTGTTGTGTATTTTAAAACATATCTTTTCCCTGGATTTATAATCTGATATGCCGCTTGGCACATCAAGGTTGCCTCGTGGAAACCACAAAGAATTAGTTTTAATTTACCAGGATAGGTATTGACATCTCCAATGGCAAAAATTCCTGGGATATTGGTCTGATAATCCAGAGCATTATTCACTTTGATCGCATTCTTTTCAATCTCCAATCCCCAATCAGCAATTGGTCCTAACTTAGGTGACAAACCAAATAATGGAATAAAATGATCTGTTTCTAATATGAATGGCTCTTCATTCTCTTTAGTTACCTCAACGCTTTCAACTTTATTATTACCATAGATAGCTGTAATTTCAGCAGGAGTAATTAAATTGATCTTACCAGCAGATTTTAATTCTTGTACCTTTTCTACAGAATCTAAATGTCCCCTAAACTCATTTCTTCTATGAATCAATGTCACTTCGGAAGCTATATCAGCCAAGAATATACTCCAATCTAAAGCAGAGTCTCCACCACCAGCTATCACTACTCTTTTGCCGCGATACATTTCCGGCTCTTTGATCATATACTCTACACCTTTGTCCTCGTAATCGGCAATATTATCTATTAAGGGCTTTCTAGGTTCAAAACTTCCCAAACCACCAGCAATTGCCACAACAGGTGCCTTATGTTTAGTGCCTTTATTTGTTGTAACTATAAATGTACCGTCTTCTTGCTTTTCAATAGTATCGGCACGCTCTCCCAATGTAAAACCAGGCTCAAACTGTTTGCATTGCTCCATTAATTTATCGGTTAAATCACCTGCTAAAATTTCTGGGTAAGCGGGAATATCATAAATGGGTTTCTTAGGATAGATTTCTGAGCATTGCCCACCTGGTTGTGGAAGTGCATCAATAAGGTGGCATTTTAATTTCAATAGTCCTGCTTCAAAAACCGTAAAAAGTCCTGTTGGACCAGCTCCTATAATGAGTATATCTGTTGTAATCATGTTGTTGAGAATTGGAGACAAATTTACTAATGTGGTATAATGTAAAATGTGACTAATGTCACACTTTCTACTCTACATTAATTACACGTTCTATTTGTGGAGCATATTTTTTGATGGTCATTTCCACTCCAGACTTCAGGGTCATTTGATTAACACTACAAGATGTACAAGCCCCAACCAATTGTACTTTTACTAGTTTACCATCATCTATGGATAATAAATTGATATCCCCACCGTCACTTTGTAAAAACGGACGAATCTCGTCTAATGCTTTTTCTACATTTAATATAAGTTCTTCTGAGCTCATGTACTATTTCTTTACGGCAGAACATCCTGCCATTGTTGTAATTTTTATTGCTTCTGTTGCTGGTAAATTTTCATTTCTGTTGACAACTTCTTGCACTACATTTCTTGTTATTTCTTCAAACGCTTCTTCTATTGGTGTTGCTGTTTGCAAAGCCGCTGGTCTACCAACATCACCTGCTTCACGTATGCTCTGTACAAGAGGGACTTCACCTAAAAACGGAACTTCTAAATCTTGAGCTAGATTCTTGGCTCCTTCTTGACCAAAAATATAATACTTATTCTCTGGCAACTCGGCTGGTGAGAAATACGCCATATTTTCTATGATACCTAACACAGGTACATTGATACTATCTTGCTGAAACATAGCCACTCCTTTTTTAGCATCAGCTAAAGCTACATTTTGAGGTGTACTTACAACTACAGACCCTGTAATAGGCAATGCTTGCATGATGCTTAAATGAATATCACCTGTACCTGGAGGTAAGTCTAATAATAAGAAGTCTAGTTCGCCCCAAGCGGCATCAAATATCATTTGGTTTAACGCTTTTGAAGCCATAGGACCTCTCCATATCACAGCTTGGTCTGGCTTAGTAAAAAATCCTATAGATAGTACTTTTACACCATAATTTTCAATGGGCTTCATCTTAGATTTACCATCTACATTTACCGATAATGGTCTTTCGTTTGCCACATCGAACATAATTGGAATAGAAGGACCATAAATATCAGCATCTAACACACCAACCTTAAAACCCATTTTAGCTAAGGTTACGGCTAAATTAGCAGTTACAGTAGATTTTCCAACACCGCCTTTGCCTGAAGCAACAGCAACTATATTTTGAATTCCAGGAATTGGTTTTCCTTTGATTTCGTTAGCTTTTGGTTTTGCAGGTGCATCAACCTTAACATTCACTTTTATTTTAGCCTTTTCATAAACCTCTTTATGTATGGTTTGCAAAATTTCAACTTCGGTCTTTTTCTTTGCTTGTAGGCTTGGGTTTTTTATAATAATATCTACTATAACCTCGTCTGCAAATGTTACCACATTAGTTACCGCACCACTATCTACCATATTTTCTCCTTCACCAGGAGCTGTTATGGTTTTTAGCGCATTTAAAATATCTTGTTTTTTAAGCTTCACTCTTATCTAGATTTATTCTAAATGCAAAGATAATCAATAAAGATAGAAGTATGAAGCGTTAAACTAGAAGTTATTTATGGCTTGATTGAGGAAATAAATATGTGATTATTTGTGAATTTTTAAAATTTAAGAGATAATTGGATTTTTAGATTCTGAAACAACACTTCGATACTTCGACTGCGCTCATTACAGGCTAGCTCAGCGTGACAGTTCTGGATGACAGATTAAAGTTCCTTTGAAGGATCCCAAAACAAAGCTTCGAAATTTTGTATTTGGTTATCCATAATCTTAACACCTTCGTTTTCTAATAATTGTTGCATAAGGTTGGTGCCTTCAAAGTGGTGTTTGCCTGTAAGCAACCCATTCCTATTGACTACCCGATGTGCTGGCACATCTTTTCCACCAGAATTATTCATAGCATAACCAACAATACGAGCACTTTTTGTAGCACCCAAATATTTTGCTATAGCACCATAACTTGTGACTCTTCCATATGGAATAAGTCTTGCTACTTCATAAACTTTTTCAAAAAAACCGAAAGTTTCGGGTTTCATTATAACTCTTTAAGAATATTTATAAAAGTGACTAAAGCTACAATTCCTGTTATGATTCCAATGCTGTAATTCATACTCTTTTGAGAGGTGATTTTTTTATCTTTTATCTTATCGAAAAAGAAAATATAGAAGTACAACATTACAAATGTTCCCATAGCCGCACCAGTAACGTAAGTTACAATACTGGTTTTCTCAAAATCCAACCAACCAAATGATGCTAAGGTAATCGTCATATAAGCTTGATAAGGAATAGGGAACACATTTAATGAAGACAATAGCATACCATGGAAAAAACGGCTTCTCTTGCTCATAATATCTGCTTCTTGCACGTTGGTTTCTTTTTGGTTTCTAGCAATAACCAAAAAGTAAATCGTAATAAGCACAAAAATCACAAAAGCCACACGTTGCAATATTTCTACAATATCTGGTCTATTTGATAAATAGCGTGCAAAAATAGCCGCAACATAAGTTTGAATAAACACTACTAAACAAACACCTGAAGAAAAGGTAATACCACGACCTGGCCCTTCCTTAAGACTTATCTTAGCGGCTGTCATATTTAGCAAACCTGGTGGAATAACACCAATAAGTGCCACGAAAAGTCCGAGGAAGAAAACAGCTGTAATACTCAAGCGTTAGTTGATTTTGAATCTAATATACGTAATTGCTTTGTCTTTTTCTAGATACTGATTCTCGTAAAAGGTCTGAATTTTTGTAACCTCTTCTGGGCTACCTTCTAATTTATAAACATTATGATTGGCATATAACACCTCGTAACCTAAACCATGTAACAATCCCAGTGTGTAACCATGCATGAATTCGCTATCGGTTTTAAGGTGCATCAGTCCGTTTGGCTTTAGAATTTTTTTATACCGTTCTAAAAACTGAATGTTTGTTAACCTATGCTTTGTTCTTTTGTATTTTATTTGTGGATCTGGAAAAGTAATCCATATTTCATCGACTTCATTTTCTTCAAATGTAAATTCTATCAACTCTATTTGGGTTCTTAAAAAAGCTGCATTATTTATATCTTCTTGTATTGCTGTTTTTGCTCCTCGCCAAAACCGAGCTCCTTTTATATCTATACCTATGAAATTTTTGTTTGGATAGCGTTTTGCCAATCCAATAGTATATTCTCCTTTACCACAACCAAGTTCTAGCACTAGAGGATTTTCATTTTTAAATATCTTTTCCCTCCATTTACCTTTTAGACTATAATTACCACCCATGAGTTCATCTCTGGTTGGCTGAAACACATTACCAAAGGTTTCATTTTCTTTAAATCTTTTGAGCTTATTTTTACTTCCCACGTTTTACTGCTTATTAATAATTTGGTAAAATTAAGGAAACATTTTAAGGTTTATATTTGCTTTTGATGAAAAGGATTTTAGTTGCTCCATTAAATTGGGGTTTAGGACATGCAACACGATGCATTCCTATAATAAAAGCTTTAATAGCAAATAATTTTGAACCTGTCATTGCCAGTGATGGTGAGGCTCTTAGATTATTGAAAAAAGAGTTTCCAAAACTTCAAGCCTTAGAACTTCCTTCGTATAATATTACATATTCTAAAAAAGCCAATAGTTTTAAACTAAAGCTTATAAAAGATTCCCCAAGTCTATTAAAAACCATAAAACGAGAAAAAAAAGTTACCGAAAGCCTTATTAAGTCTGAAAATATTTCAGGAATTATTTCTGATAACAGATTTGGCGTGAGGGACAAAAATGTACCTTCAGTTTTTATTACACATCAGCTGCGAGTACTAAGCGGAAGTACCACTTGGCTAAGCTCTAAACTTCATCAAAACATCATTTCTAAATTTGATGAATGTTGGGTACCAGATCATATTGGAACCAAAAATTTAAGTGGCAACTTAGGGCATATTGAAGGGTATAGATCTTCTATTAAGTATTTAGGCCCTCTGAGTAGATTTGAAAGACAAGATTTGGAAAAAAAATACAATTTACTCGTTGTCTTGTCAGGTCCAGAACCTCAGCGTTCATTCCTAGAAATAAAATTACTTGATGAGCTACAGTCTTTTAATGGCAAAGTATGTTTTATAAAAGGTCTTATTGAAAGCGAACAGCACAAAACACAAATTAACCATATTACAACATACAATTTTATGAAAAGCCAAGAGCTTGAAAAGGCTCTAAATGAAAGTAAACTTGTTTTAAGTAGATCTGGGTACACATCTATTATGGATTATGCCAAACTAGAAAAGAAAGCCTTTTTAATACCCACACCTGGACAGTTTGAACAAGAATATTTAGCAAAGAAATTTGATGATGAAAAAGTAGCACCTACCTGTAAACAAAAAGACTTTAAAATTGATATGCTAAATGAGATTGAGAATTATTCTGGATTCAAGTATTTACAGTACGACCTTAACTATAAAAAATTATTCAGCCTTTTCCAAGGTAAATGAAAACTCACTGCCAACACCCAACTCACTTTCTACATACATCCTTTCTTCGTGAGCTTCAATGATATGCTTTACAATTGACAAACCTAAACCTGAGCCACCTTCTTTCCTAGAACCACTTTTATCAACTCTATAGAATCTCTCAAACAAACGAGGCAAATTTTCCTTTTTAATACCTTCACCATTATCGGTTACACGTATAATTGCTTTGTTCTTTATTAGGTTTTCTATACTTACCTCTGTCGTACCCTTTTTTCTTCCGTATTTAATAGAGTTTACAATTAAATTAGTAAGTACTTGTTGAATACGCTCTATATCAGCATATACATAAATAGGATTTGGATAATCCATATCAAAGGTTAGCGTTATCTCTTTCTTTGCAGCCTTCATTTCAAAAAGCTCAAAAACATTCTGAACGAGTTTTACAATATCAAATTTTTCTTTGTTAAGACTTAGATCACCTACTTCAAGCTTAGTAATCATATCCAAATCCTTGATGATATATGTTAAACGTTCTACACCTTTACTAGCTCTCTGCAGATATTTTTTTCTAATTTTTTCGTCTTCTATTCCACCATCTAAAAGTGTATCTATGTAACCTTGAACTGTAAATAAAGGTGTTTTAAGCTCGTGTGAAACATTGCCAATAAATTCCTTTCTGTATTCTTCTCTAATCTTCAGCGTTTCTATTTCAATTTTTTTGTCTCTAGCGTATTTATCAATTTCTTTGGTTAATGTACCCATATCTGTTGTTATAGGTTGCCGTCTTAGACTTGTTGACTCTAAAAGTGTTAAGTCGTCATATATTTTTTTCACTCTCCTATAAATGAAGTGCTCTACCCTGTATTGTATGATTGCAAAACATGATGGGAAACAAATTATTGGGAAAAATATAATCTGCCAATTAAATGTGTGGTAGTAGTACAAAAAAACACTCACTAGGAGTGTTGCAAAAAATGTAACATACAATGATGTTCTTAGAGCGAACTTATATGTTTTTTTTAGATTTTTTTTCTGCATTAGTCTACAAACTTGTAACCAACGCCTTTTACGGTTTTAAAAGATTTGTCTCCTATCTTTTCGCGAAGTTTTCTAATATGTACATCTATGGTTCTTCCACCAACAACAACTTCATTACCCCAAACTTTATCTAAAATTTCTTCGCGCTTAAAAACTTTACCAGGCTTAGTTGCCAACAAAGATAATAATTCAAACTCTTTTCTTGGCAGAATAATTTCTTCACCATTTTTTGTAATCTTGTACTCTTCCCTGTTAATGACCAAATCTCCTATCTTAACAGATTCATTAGGGTTATCGGTATCCTTAAGCCTTCTTAGTAAAGCTTTTACTTTACTAACCAATACCTTTGGTTTTATTGGTTTTGTAATATAATCGTCAGCGCCAGCATCAAAACCAGCAACCTGAGAATAATCTTCACCTCTTGCGGTTAAAAAAGCAATAATGGTATTGTTTAGTTTAGAATCTTGACGTATACGCTCGCAAGCTTCAATACCATCCATTTCTGGCATCATAACATCTAAAATAATTAAATGAGGCTTGTGTTTCTTAGCTTTTTCAATGGCTTCTATACCGTTTTCACCTGTTATAACTTGGTAACCTTCTGCAGATAAATTATAACCTACAATTTCTAAGATATCTGGCTCATCATCTACCAATAGTATCTTAATATCCTTTTTTTTCACTGTTAAGATAATTTTAAGCTACCGTAAAGATAAAATATATCTTATTAAGTAAGCCTTTTATAGAAATTGATAACAATTCTCTAACATTAAAATTTAATGCTATGATTACAAAACAATTATTAAAACACAGATGTTAACTTATTGTAAAAAAGCACATTGTTGATAAAAACACCATCTGAAACTCAGTATTTGTTAGTATATTTGAAGTCTAATTATTTAAAAATCAATTATGAAAAAACTTTACTTTTTACTCTTAACTTTAATTGGGTTGATGTCTTATGCTCAGACACCGATAATAACTGCCATTGTTGATGGTGATTGTTCAGGAGGTAACCCAAAATTACTAGAGATTTACGCTAGTGGAACAGTTGACTTTTCTCTTTACAGCTTAGAAAATCAAACTAACGCTAACACAACATGGGGAAATACCCAAGATTTGAGTGCGCTGGGAATTGTGACTAACAGTTTTGTTTATATAACAACAACAGGAAGTGAAACCGCTTTAGGCTCTGATTTCCCTTCTATTACATTTACAAACCCTAATGTATTAGCTTCAAACACTATGAATGTTAATGGTGATGACCGCGTCAGAATCATACTAACGGCTGATAGTACTGTTATTGATCAATTTGGCGCTGAAGGCATTGATGGTACTGGTACTACTTGGGAATATCTAGATTCTTACGCTAAAAGAAATAACAACACTGGTCCAGATGGTGGATTTAACGAAGCTAACTGGACATTTGGTGGTGTTTCTGCTCTAAATACCTTAGGTGTTTGTCAAGGCGGAGCTGACACTTTTGAAACATTAATTGGAGGTATTGGTACTTATACATCTACTGGTGGTTCTTGTGGTGTATCATTATCTTCTGCGGTTTACAACTGTATGACTAATACTGTAGGTGATAATAATGATGGTGTTACCATTGATATTTCTTACTCTGGCTCAGACGCAGGTATTACATCTGTAACTTCAAATACTGCTTCTGTGAGTGGTGATGACCCAGCTGTTACAGCAGGTGGTACTATAACACTATCTGGTTTATCAGAAGGTGACGCTTGGGATTTAACTTTAAATGGCGGTGATTGTGATGGCACTACTTTATCAGGTACTGTTCCTGCTGCACAATGTGACCCGGCTCCAAACACATGCTTTGACTTAAGTGCTGGACCTGAACTGTTTGAATTAGTAACTGTTGCATCAAATTCTGATGTTGACGTATGGACAGAAACTGCTGGAACATATTCTATGAATGGTTTTTGTGGTGGTGGATGTATGGAAGAATCAAACACTTGGTTAATATTTGGCCCATTAGATATGACAGGAGTAACAGATTTAGAATTACTTTTTGATGCTACTGAAGGATTTGATGGTACAGATTTAAACGTTCAATACACTACTGACTATAGTGCTAACTGTCCTGACGGTGCAACTTGGACTTCGGCTTTAACTGTTAGTGCTTCTGGTTCTTACAGCGCTGATTTATCAGGTGTTTCCGGGACAGCAGTTTTTCTAGGCATCCAATACTTAGATAGTGATGGGAGCTTTTCTTCTTGGGACCTTTCTAATGTAAGTTTAGCTGCTTTTGGTTCTTGTCCTGCCTTAGGCACAAGACCAGTTTCTGACTGTGCAGTTTGTGATGTTACTTTAGGTACAGAAACTTACACTTGTGCTACCAATACTGTTGGTGATAATAATGATGGTGTTACCGTTAATATTCCTTACTCAGGATTAGACAATACTATAGTAAATGTTTCTGTAACAGGCGGAACACCAGGTGGAGATGATCCTGCTTTAACTGCTGATGGCACTATCACCATTTCTGGTTTAACCGAAGGTGGTGCTTGGAGCGTAACTTTAAATGGTGGTGATTGTGATGGTACTACATTATCTGGCACTGTTCCTTCGTCTGCTTGTGATCCTGTATTTTTGTTAATTAATGAAATAAATGCTGACCCTGATGCTACAAATGGTGATGCTAATGGTGATGGAACTGTTAATACTTCTGAAGATGAATTTGTTGAAATTTATAATAGTGGTGCTACTAGTATAGATTTAACTGACTTTACAATTTCAGATGCAGTAACCGTTAGACATACTTTCCCAAGCGGTACAGTATTAGCACCTAACAGTTTTATAACTGTATTTGGTGGTGGTACACCAACAGGAATCAATGGTATAGCACAAACAGCTTCTTCTGGAGGTTTAGGTCTTAACAACGGTGGTGATTCTGTAATTATTGCTAATAGTAGTGCTTTAGTTATTCTACAAGAAGATTATGGTGCAGCAGGAAACAATCAATCTATTGCTCGTAGTCCTGATTTTACTGGTGCATTTGTAGATCACAGTACTATAGTTTCTAATCCTGTTTTATTCTCACCTGGTGCAAGAAATGATGGACAACCACTTTCTACTGAGAATTTTGAAACTGCTCAATTCTCAATTTACCCTAACCCAACAAATACTGGTTTCGTAACCATTACATCATCTAGTAGTGATGCTATGAATGTACAGGTATTTGATATACTAGGTAAGCAAGTGAAAAATGAAACTTTAACTAATAATACACTTAATGTATCTAACCTTAATACTGGTGTGTATATTTTGAAGATTACTCAAAACAATGCCTCTACGACTAAGAAATTAGTTATTAAATAATCATTGTTTCTAACTATAAAGAAAGCGCAGCTAAGATTTAGCTGCGCTTTTTTATTTTCAATACTTTTGCAAAATGATTTCTAAGGACGCTATTTTTAATATTAAAACCAATGCTGAGTTTGATGCATTGGCACTTGATATCTTTAGATTTCAGTTTGAAAACAATTCAGTTTATCGCTCATTTTGCGATTTACTTTATAAACAGCCATCAGATGTAAAACATCTTAGAGATATTCCTTTTTTACCCATTCAGTTTTTCAAAACCCATAAGGTTTTGAGTTCTCAAAATAAAATTGAAAAAATCTTTACCAGCTCTGGGACTACAGGAAGCACAACTAGTAAACATTTTGTAACAGACCTAAGTATTTATGAAGAAAGTTACTTAAGGGGATTTCAACATTTTTATGGTAATGTTGAAGATTATGTGTTATTGGCTTTATTGCCTTCTTATTTAGAGCGAAAAGGTTCCTCATTAATTTACATGGTTAATGATTTAATTCAAAAATCCAAACGTCCTGAAAGTGGCTTTTACCTCAACAATCTTCAAGACCTTTCTGAAACCCTAAAACAACTTGAAGCTAAGGGTCAAAAAACACTCTTGATTGGTGTCTCCTTTGCTTTACTAGATTTAGTTGAACAATTTCAATTTAATTTAAAGCATACCTTAGTGATGGAAACTGGTGGTATGAAAGGTAGAAGAAAAGAAATTATACGCCAAGAACTTCACGACCGGCTTAAAACGGGTTTTGGTGTCAATGAAATTCATAGTGAATATGGCATGACAGAACTTTTAAGTCAGGCCTATTCTAAAGGCAATGGAATATTTGTGTGTCCTCCTTGGATGAAAGTTTTTACTAGAGACACGGAAGATGCTTTAACATTATTGCCCAACAATAAGACAGGCGGCATAAATATTATAGACCTGGCTAATATGAATTCCTGTTCCTTCATTGCCACTCAAGATTTAGGTAAAACCTTTGAAAATGGGCGATTTGAAATTATTGGACGGTTTGATAACTCCGATATTAGAGGTTGTAACTTGATGGCCTTGTAAGGTTAATGAATTTATTACGACTAAATAATTGCTATCGAAAAGAAAGATTTTTCAATAGTTGATTGATTGGTTATAGGTGCCCAAAATTTCTTTTGGGCACTTTTATTATCCTACCTTAATGATATAGGTGTTTTTCTTGCCTTTATTAAGTATGATATAGGTATTGTTGATCAAGTCGTCAAAACTTAACGTGTAGTCTTCATTAACCTTTTCCTTGTTTACAGAAATAGAATTTTCTTTCAATGCTCTACGCGCTTCACCATTAGAACTTAAGAAATTGGTTTTAGCCGCTAAAGCACCTATCATGTCTAAACCTTCTTCAAATTCAGATTTTGAAACAAACGCTTGAGGCACTCCTTCAAAAACATCCAAGAAAGTTGCTTCATCTAGCGTTTTAATATCCTCCTTAAATGTTTTACTGAATAAAATATTTGATGCTTTAACAGCATTATCACAATCCTCTTTAGAGTGTACCATTGTTGTGATCTCTTCGGCTAACTTTTTTTGTAATGTTCTTAAATGCGGAGCTTCATTATGGATATCTACTATCGCATTAATTTCATTTTCATCCAAAAAGGTAAAAATCCTAATGTACTTTTCAGCATCTTCATCACTCGAGTTTAACCAATATTGGTAGAATTTATAAGGTGACGTTCGTTTAGCATCCAACCAGACATTTCCACCTTCTGATTTACCAAATTTAGAACCATCACTCTTTGTAATTAATGGGCAAGTAATGGCAAATCCCTTACCGTCACCAATACGTCTTATTAACTCTGTACCAGTGGTAATATTTCCCCATTGGTCACTTCCACCCATTTGTATTGTACAGTTATTTTCTCTGTATAAATGTAAAAAGTCATAACCTTGTACCAACTGGTATGTAAATTCCGTAAAACTCATGCCATCATTAGCAGACTCACCAGAAATTCGACTCTTTACAGAGTCTTTTGCCATCATATAATTTACAGTGATATGCTTACCGACATCTCTAATAAATTCTAAGAATGAAAATTCTTTCATCCAATCATAATTATTCACTAGAACAGCTGCATTAGCATCATTACTTTCAAAATCCAAAAAATGGGATAATTGTTTTTTTATGGATTCTTGGTTGTGACGTAATGTCTTTTCATCCAACAAATTACGTTCAGAAGATTTTCCAGATGGATCGCCAATCATACCTGTTGCACCACCAACCAAAGCTACGGGTTTATGTCCACAACGCTGATAATGGGCCAATAACATAATAGGAACCAAATTACCAATATGCAAGGAATCTGCAGTTGGGTCAAAACCAACATAAGCACTTCGCATGGTTTCTGATAAATGTTCTTCTACTCCTGGCATACTTTGATGTAGCATACCTCTCCATTCTAATTCCTCTATAAAATTCTTCATTATGAAACTCGTGTTATTAGACCGTTGGCAAAGATATGTTTCCACTTTAAAAGAGAAAAGACAATTTTAACGTAATTTTACTTCGGCTACGCTCAGTAACCAAACATGAATTTAAGAATAGTTTTAGATGATATTAGTTACAGGAGGAACAGGATTAGTAGGTTCACATTTGCTTTACAAATTAGTCTCTGATGGGCAAAATGTGCGTGCAATTTACAGGCGTGAAAAAACCCTGAAACGTGTTGCTCATGTTTTTACTTATTTTTCTGATGATGCAGAAAATCTCTTTAACAAGATTGATTGGATAGAAGCTGATCTTAATGATATCCCTAAACTTCAAGAGGCTTTTGAAGGTATCACACATGTTTATCATTGCGCTGCTTTTGTCTCTTTTGAGCCTAATAAATACCATCAGCTACGTAAAATAAATATTAAGGGCACTGCAAACATTGTTAATTTATGCGTAAGTCATTCTGTAAAAAAACTATGTTATGTAAGTTCTATTGCTGCAATAGGGCATCATGAAGATTCTGAAAAACTAATTACTGAACAAACCGCATGGAATCCTGAAGACGACAATAGTGTTTATGCCATTACAAAGTATGGTGCAGAGCTTGAGGTTTGGCGTGGCACACAAGAAGGTGTTGATGCTGTGATCGTAAATCCTGGAATTATTCTTGGTGCTGGCTATTGGAAAGGTGGGAGTAGTGGTAATTTATTCAGAAAAATACATCAAGGGATGAATTATTATGTAAATGGAGTCGTAGGATATATTGATGTTTTTGATGTGATTAACGCTATGATTTCGCTGATGAAAAGTAGCATTAAAAATGAAAATTACATTTTAGTTGCCGAAAACCTTAGTTTTAAGGATTTTCAATATAAAGTGGCCGAAACTTTAAATGTTAATCCACCTAAAAAAGTAGCCAAACCATGGCTCTTGAATTTAGCTTGGAGGTTAGATTGGCTGAAGCATAAATTAACAGGTTCTAGGAGAAGCTTTACAAAGCAAACCGCTAAATCTGCTGTAAGCATTACAAAATACGATAATTCGAAAATCAAAAATGCTCTAGACTTTAAATTCAAACCTATTAACCAATCTATTGAGGAAATTTGTAAGCTGTATATTAAAGATCTGAAACAGAAGTAATCAGTTACTCACTTCTTCTTTTAAGGCTTTTTTGATGGAATCTCTTCTTTGTTCATTTACTCTAGTTATAGAGTCTCTTCTACGCTTTGCCTTTTGATCCGCTTTTTTATCTAAATCTTCAAATGTTTTTTTATCCTTCTCTAACCTATTCTTTACCTTTTCTACTATAGATTTGTACAAATCAGGATCAAACGCATAATAAGCATTACTCTCAGTAAATTGGGCGCTATCAATCTGATGTTTAGTTAAAATATAGGTTTCTGGCACAATCCCTTTATCCTCTAATAGCTTTCTGTTAACTCCTTTGGCTGCATTAATAACATATAAGTCATACAAAATGCTTTCCATCTTATCTTTAGAAATAAGATTACTCGGTTTTGGTGGCCTGTCTTTATTTTCACAAGAAATTATTAAAACAACTAAAGCTAATATATGCAGAAGTTTTTTCATCTATTGAAAGTTAATCGCTTAGCTGCTTTAACGTTTAATACTTTAAAATTGTTGTAAACTAACTGACCATTTAAAAAGGTATGAGTTACCCTACTTTTAAAGGTATTACCTTCAAAAGGCGACCAACCACATTTATATAAAATATTTCCTTTATTAACCGTCCAAGGGTTGTTCATATCTACGATGACTAAATCCGCATAATAACCCTCTTTGATAAAACCGCGTTTTTCTACATTAAAGAGAATAGCAGGATTATGGCAGGCTTTCTCTACTATCTTTTCGACAGAGATTTTTCCTTGATGGTGCATTTCTAATAATGCTACCAATGCATGTTGTACTAGTGGTCCGCCAGAAGGGGCACTTGTATAAGGGTTACTTTTTTCTTCAAGAGTATGAGGTGCGTGATCTGTTGCTATAACATCAATTCTATCATCTAGCAAGGCCTTAAGTAATTGCTCTCTATCCTTAGATGTCTTTACTGCTGGATTCCATTTTATATGGCTTCCTTTCTTGGCATAATCTTCGTCTGAAAACCACAAATGGTGAATACAAACCTCAGCAGTTATCTTCTTATCTTTTAACGGAACCTTGTTTGTAAACAGATTGGTTTCTTTTCCTGTTGATAAATGAAACACGTGTAATCTTGCTCCTGTCTTTTTTGCCAATTCAATTGCTCTTGATGATGATAAGTAACACGCCTCTTCACTCCTAATTATTGGATGCTTTTCCATTGGAATGTCGTCACCATATTCTGCTTTATATTTTGCAAGATTTTCTCGTATAGTAGCTTCATCCTCACAATGCACAGAAATAACCATATCTGTACTAGAAAATATTTTTTCTAAAACTTTTGGGTCATCCACCAACATATTACCGGTAGATGAGCCTAAGAATAATTTTAATCCTGCTACTGTTTTTGGGTCTACTTTTAATATTTCGTCTAGGTTGTCATTAGTACCACCAAACATAAAGGAGTAGTTGGCATAGGAGGTCTTGGCTGCAATAGCAAATTTTTCTTCCAGCTTTTCTATTGTTGTGGTTTGGGGATTGGTATTTGGCATTTCTATAAAAGAAGTAATACCACCAGCTAGTGCAGCTTTAGATTCTGTTTCTATATTGGCCTTATGGGTTAATCCTGGCTCTCTAAAATGCACTTGATCATCAATCATACCTGGCAAAACATAGTTACCTTCGACATCTATTACTGTTATATCTGCAGACTTAACACTAATAGAGTCGTCTATCTCTTTTATATAATCATCTTCAATAAGTATATCGCCTTCAACTATTTTTCTTTCGTTGACAATCTTAGCATTTTTAATAAGGATTTGTCGTTTCATTATTCTCAAGACTTAGTAAATAAACTTTTCAATTTCAAACTTATAACTCCAAAAATAGCTTCAGAAATAATACTTCCGCTCATTTTTGACTTTCCTTTAATTCTATCTTTAAAAATAACAGGAATTTCAACAATTTTAAAGCCTTTTTTATACGCTTTAAATTTCATTTCAATCTGAAAAGCATAGCCTATAAACTTTACTTTGTTTAAGTTAATAGATTCCAAAACTTTTCTTTTGTAACAGATAAATCCCGCTGTAGAATCTTTTACCTTCATACCTGTGATTAATCGCACATAAAGTGAAGCACCATAAGATAAAAGTATTCTAGAAAGTGGCCAGTTAACTACAGTAATACCCTTAACGTATCTTGAGCCAACCGCAATATCGGCACCATTAATAAAGCAGGCATCATACAACTTTATCAAGTCCTTTGGGTTGTGGGAAAAATCGGCATCCATTTCAAAAATGAAGTCATATGAATTTTCCAAAGCCCATTTAAAACCTGAAATATAGGCCGCACCTAATCCAATTTTTTTATCGCGCTGTAGTAAAAAAAGCTGATTAGGGTATTCTACTTGCAAAGATTTAACCTGATCTACTGTTCCATCTGGCGAGTTATCATCTACTACTAATACATGAAATGATTTATCTTGAGAAAATACAGCTTTTAAAATAGCTTCTATATTTTCAATCTCATTATATGTTGGGATTATGACTAGTGCGTCAGACATTTGTATACTTTTAAAACACACCTTTGTGTTGCTGATAGAATTTTGACAAATGTAAAGTTTTTAGTGGATTAAAAACTGTTATAACTTTATTAAGATTTTAATTATGCTAAGCATTATTTTCTTTATAATTTAGCAATATGAGGGAGTACATAACACACGATTGGTTTACAATACTTACTGCTTTTGGGATTTTTGCATTAGCTTTTGCCAAGTATATCAACACATTGCGTTTTAGTGACTTTATATCTATAATAGGAAATTCTAAGTATCTTAAAATTTACAGTAAAGACCAGAAGTTTATAGATCCTTTTGATGGACTATTATTTCTTAACCTTGCTTTTTCTGGAAGTATATTTTTATTTTTTTGTTACTCTACATTTATATCACCGTTAACGTTTGAGTTGATTTCATTTTTGAAATTACTACTGGCTGTTGCAACTGTGGTAATTATTAAGACGCTTTTAGAACGCCTTATTGCTAGCCTTTTTGAGATTGATAGTATTATTGATTCATATTTGTTTCAAAAGATTACATTTCTAAATTATTCTGGTTTAGTTTTAATCATAGCTAACATATTATTACTCTATACCAATACAAACTCCAAAATTGTAATAATTGCATCTTTTACCTTGATTTTTTTAATAAATCTCATAGGTTTTATCACTTCATTCAAAAACCATCAAAAAATAATAAATCAAAACTTTTTCTATTTTTTATTGTATCTTTGCGCTCTCGAAATTGCGCCTTATGTGCTTTTATATAAGGTCATTAGCGAGTATAACGTTTAAAACAAAGGGGTTTATATGAAAGTGAAGACGATTTTAGTATCGCAACCAGAGCCTAAAATAGAGAATTCTCCATACTTTGAATTGCAGGAAAAACAAAAAATCAAAGTTGACTTTAGACCTTTTATACATGTAGAAGGTGTTTCTGCCAAGGAAATAAGACAACAAAAGGTAGATCTCAACAAGTTTACCGCTATTATACTTACCAGTAGAAACTCAGTAGATCATTTTTTTAGGGTAGCAGACGAAATGCGTTTTAAAGTACCAGATACAATGAAGTACTTTTGCCAATCTGAAGCTGTTGCTTACTACTTGCAGAAGTATGTAGTCTACCGAAAGCGTAAAATTTATGTTGGTAAACGTAATTTTGAAGATCTTGCTCCTTTGATCAAAAAATATAAAGACGAAGCATTTTTGCTACCTACTACAGATAAAGTAAAACCTATTATACCTGAAACACTAAACAGTTTGGGCGTTAACTGGAAACAGGCTACGTTTTACAAAACTGTGATAAGTGATTTATCTGATTTAGCCAATGTGTACTATGATATCTTGGTGTTCTTCAGTCCATCTGGTATTGAATCGTTATTCCATAATTTTCCTGATTTTAAACAAAATAACACGCGTATTGCAGTGTTTGGAAATACAACAATAAAAGCTGTAGAGGAAAAGGGACTTCGTGTAGATATTGCTGCACCAACACCTGAAACTCCTTCAATGACAATGGCCTTACAAAAGTATATAGATGAGGTTAACAAAGTTAAATAGTTTAATAAAAACCGCATATAAAAAAAGCGATTCTAAATAGAATCGCTTTTTTGCTTTGTTAAGCATTTGTCTTAAAACGCGTAGCGTTGTGGTCCACCTCTTCTGATTTCCTCAGAGGCATAAGACTCAAACTTTTTAAAGTTATCTCTAAATGCATTGGCCAATTTAAATGCCATTTTATAATAGGCTTCATCATTATTCCAGGTTGTTCTTGGGCTTAATACCTCTTTCGGAACACCAGGACATTGTCTTGGTTGCGCCACACCAAATACAGAATGGATATGATAATGATCATAATCGTAAAGACCTAAATCACCATTTAATGCTGCATTAATCATAGCACGTGTATATTTTAACTTCATGCGTGTACCTACACCGTAAGGACCACCTGTCCAACCTGTATTAACTAACCACACATTAACACCAGCCTCTTTCATTTTCTTACTTAGCATATCTGCATATTCTGCTGGATGTAATGGCATAAATGGCGCACCAAAACAAGCCGAAAAAGACGGTTGTGGTTCAACCACACCTGCCTCAGTACCAGCAACTTTTGCTGTATAACCAGATATAAAATGGTAAGCAGCTTGTGCTGGTGTCAACTTTGAAATAGGAGGTAGAACACCAAATGCATCTGCTGTTAAAAAGAAAATATTCTTAGGGTTTTTACCAATTGAGGGCTGTTGAATATTGTCGATATGGTAAATTGGATAACTTACCCTTGTATTTTGTGTGATGGATGTATCAGCAAAGTCAACATTACCTTGGTCATCCATGATGATATTTTCTAGTAAGGCTCCGGGTTTAATTGCACCAAAAATCTCTGGTTCCTGTTCTTCAGAAAGATTAATCGCTTTGGCGTAGCAACCGCCCTCAAAATTAAATACTGTGTTTTCAGCTGTCCAGCCATGCTCATCATCACCAATTAGCTTTCTACTCTGATCAGTTGATAAAGTTGTTTTTCCAGTACCAGAGAGTCCGAAGAAAATAGCTGTTTCACCGCTCTCCCCAATATTGGCAGAGCAGTGCATTGGCAGTACATCCTTTTCAACAGGTAATATAAAATTCAATGCCGTGAAGATGCCTTTCTTCATTTCACCTGTATAAGCAGAGCCACCAACAAGAGCAATCTTTTTTGTAAAGTTAAGGATTGAAAAATTCCCTTGTCTTAAACCGTGAGCTTCTGGGTTTGGACATTCATAACCAGGTGCACAAAGTACCAACCATTCTTCTTTAAAATCTTTTAATTCCTCTTCAGAAGGTCTTAAAAACATATTGTAAACAAACATATTAGACCATGGATATTCCGTAATGGTTCTAACGTTCATTTTATAGTTAGGATCTGCACACACATAACCATCCCTTGCATAGATTTCTTTACCAGATAAGTAGTTTTCGATTTCACTTTGCAGAAAATCGAAATGCTCTGGCGAAATTGCCTTATTAGATTTTCCCCACCAAATACGGTCTTTAGTGTAATCGTCCTTAACCAAAAAACGGTCTTCGGGAGAACGACCAGTGAATTTACCAGTATTAATTGCCAAAGTACCGTTAGCGGTTTCTTTTCCCATGCCTTTTTCTACGGTAATCTCTTGAAGTTTGGAAGGCTCTAACTGATAATGAACCTTGGCGTTTTTAATGCCATAATTTTCTAACGAAATCGATTTCGTTGATTGTGTATGGTTTACCATAATTTTTGTGTTGTTTAGGCTGCAAAATTATAACTTTATTTTAAAAAGGCATGGTTAAAAGTTATTAATCGACCTTATTTCTTATAATACCGATTAACACCATAGACCAAGCCAAAATTAGCAATAGACCACCTATTGGTGTAATGGCTGCAATTGTCTTAAAATCAAAGCTTAAGAGTTGGTTGGTTGCTAGACCATATATAGAGCCCGAAAAGAACAATAAGCCAATAAGCACTAGATAAAAAACTATTTTTTTAGTCTTCAAAGTCACAAAAGAAGTTCCGCCAAGAATTAGAAGAAAAAAGGCATGATACATTTGATAACGCACACCTGTTTCAAATGTATTAACAGCATCTGCACCTACCAATTTTTCTAAACCATGGGCCGCAAAAGCTCCTAAAATTATTCCTAAGATTCCTAAAATGCTTCCTGCGATTAATATTTTTTTGTTCATAAGTAAAATACGTTTTTGGTTTCTTTTGCTTAGGGTATTTATTACATTCGTGCATTACAAAATTAGTCATATAAAGCCACTATGCGAAAGATTTTAATCATTGGTGCAGGTAAATCTTCATCATACCTTATAAAATACTTACTAGATAAATCTCAGTCTGAAAATCTTCAAATCACTATCGGAGATGTCAACGTTGAAAATGCACAAAAGCTTGTTGGGAAAAACGCTGATGTCAATATCACTCATTTAGATGTTTTTAATTCCAACTCAAGAAGTGAAGCGGTAAAAAACGCAGATATCGTTGTTTCTATGCTTCCTGCTCGTTTTCATATTGAGGTTGCTAAAGATTGTATTACTTATAAAAAGCACATGGTAACTGCGTCTTATGTAAGTAAAGAAATGGAAGCTTTAGATGACGATGCCAAAACTAACGGTCTTGTTTTTATGAACGAAATTGGTGTAGATCCTGGAATTGACCACATGAGTGCAATGCAGGTTATCGATCGTATAAGGGAAAATGGTGGTAAGATGATTTTGTTTGAATCCTTTACTGGTGGTCTTGTAGCTCCAGAAAGTGATAACAACCTATGGCATTATAAATTTACTTGGAATCCAAGAAACGTTGTAATTGCAGGACAAGGTGGAGCTGCTAAATTTCTACAGGAAAAACAATTCAAATACATTCCTTATGACAGGTTATTTAGACGTACAGAGTTTTTAGACATAGATGGTTATGGGCGTTTTGAAGCTTATGCCAATAGGGATTCTTTAAAATACCAGCATGTTTATGGCTTGGACCAAGTAAGGACTTTATATCGTGGCACCATGAGACGTGTTGGCTTTAGCAGAGCTTGGCATGTTTTTGTACAACTAGGTATGACGGACGATAGTTACACAATAGACGATAGCATTAATATGAGTTATCGTGATTTTGTAAATGCCTTTTTGCCTTACAGCCCAACAGACTCAGTTGAATTGAAATTTAGGCACGCGCTGAAAATAGATCAAGACGATACCGTTTGGGATAAATTTCTGGAACTCGACATCTTCAATCCAAAAAAAATGGTTGGTTTGGACAAAGCTACACCTGCTCAGATTTTACAGAAAATTTTAATGGATAGTTGGACACTCAATTCTGAAGACAAAGACATGATTGTGATGTACCACAAGTTTGGATACGAACTCAAAGGTGAGAAACACCAAATAGACTCTACAATGGTTGTTGTTGGTGAAGACCAAACTTACACCGCTATGGCCAAAACGGTAGGCCTACCAGTTGCTATGGCAACATTGGATATCTTAAACGGAAAGATAAAAACTCCTGGTGTACAAATTCCTATTTCAAAAGAAGTTTACACACCAATTTTAGAGGAATTAAAAACTTATGGTATTGAATTTAAAGAAAAAGAAGTACCATATTTGGGGTATAACCCTCTTAATCTTTAATAATTTATAATCCTTTTCTTATTTTTAACTTTCAAACTTTAAGTTTTTCAATATGAAAGTTAACGATAAAGGCATCTACATAGATGGCATTGATAAAAAAATTCTAAGGTCACTAATGGAGGATGCTCGAACTCCAATTTTAGAAATAGCACGACATGTAGGCATATCAGGTGCTGCCATACATCAACGTCTTAAAAAACTCGAAAAATCAGGGCTTTTAGCAGGTTCTAAGTTCATAATTAATCCAAAGGTTTTAGGGTACAATACTATGGCTTTTGTTGGAGTATATTTAGACAAAGCTGTAAGTAATCCTGAAGCTGTGAAGCAACTTCAGCGTGTTCCGGAAGTCATTGAATGCCATTATACTACTGGAGAATGGAGTATTTTCATAAAGATTTTGTCTAAGGATAACGAACACTTAATGCACTTGCTTAATACCGAAATACAAGCTATAAAAGGCGTCTCTAGAACCGAGACCTTTATTTCACTTCAACAGCAGATAAACAGACAGATTAAAGTTTAATTGTTATCCCTATAAGCTAAACTGTTAAATAGACGCTAATTACTTTACACATTTTAGTTCTATTGTTTATATTTAGAACTATCAACTATTAAATGCTATTATATGACGTTCTTCAATAAATTAAAATGGACTCTTGGTATTCTTTTGGTATTTGTTTTGATAGTCATCACTAACCTAATTGATAGAAATAATTTTGTGAGGGTAAGAGATTCTGTGGTTACAATCTATGAAGATCGATTAATCGCAAAGGAGTTGATTTACGAAATGTCTAAATCAGTTAATGAAAAGGAGGTTGCCTTAGTCGCTAATGATTCTATTTTTTTCACTGAAAAAAATCCAAGAGTTAATACTCTAGTTAAGGATTTTCTATCGCGTTTTGAAGAAACTAAACTTACCTCAGATGAAAGTAAAACCTTTGAAGACTTAAAAACAAATTTCAACTTGTTATTTGCTTCAGAAGGCAAATTAATAAGTACTGATTTAAAAGGAAACGCAAACATACAACGGCATATTTACAACATAAAAGATAATTTAGACGATTTATCAAAAATTCAAATTAGTGAAGGTAGCAGACAATTAGCAATTAGTAAAAAAGCTATAAATACGGTAGAACTCTTTACGCAGATTGAAATTTACTTTTTGATTTTTTTGGCAGTACTCATTCAAATTATTGTAATTTATAATCCCAAAAAAAATAGCCAATGACTCAAATAAAAAAGCCCTGACTTATCAGGGCTTTATATTAATTTATCTTTTGAAATTTTTAGTCTCTACCGCCAAACACCTGCAAAGCCCAATATAATAATGAAGCTAAAGCACCAATAGCTGCTACGAGATACGTTCTTGCCGCCCATTTAAGTGCATCCTCTGAACCCTTGTATTCTTCTGGTGTTACCATATTCTTAGCTTTTAACCAAGCTAATGCTCTATTACTCGCGTCATACTCAACAGGTAGTGTGATAAAACTGAACAAAGTTGCAAATCCCATGAATACCAAACCTGCCACAGCTACCCAATAGCCTAGGCCTACACCTGCTGCTGCACCTAAGATCAAACCACCAATAACTAACCACTGAGACATCCCAGACGTTACACTAACTATTGGTACCAAAGCTGAACGCATACCAAGAGCACTGTAAGCTTGTGCGTGTTGTACTGCGTGACCAACCTCGTGTGCAGCAACGGCAGCAGCCGCAGCATTACGTTGGTTATAAACAGCCTCACTAAGGTTTACCGTTTTATTTTTTGGATTGTAATGATCCGTTAATTGACCAGGTGTCGAAATCACTTCAACATCATAAATGCCATTGTCTGCTAACATTTTTTCTGCGATTTCTCTACCACTCATACCATTGCGTAATTGGACTTGAGAGTACTTAGCGAACTTGCGTTTTAGTTGACTACTAACTGCCCAGCTTACTATGGCGATTGCACCAATTAATATATAATATCCTAACATAATTTTCTAATTTTAATCTTGTAAATGTACTAAATGAGTAGCAAATAATACGCCAAATTTAAGTTAAGAAATTTTGTCAGGTTTTGGCTAACTACATGGCATCAACAGACCAGTTAAAAGCTTCTGCGATTTCCTCGTAAACTATTTTGCCATTGGCTATATTAATCCCCTTTCTTAAGGATTTATCCTTGGCACAAGCCACTTCCCAACCTTGGTTGGCTAGTCTAAGCACATAAGGTAAAGTCACATTAGTTAGTGCCAAAGTAGATGTGTATGGTACAGCTCCTGGCATATTTGTTACGCAATAATGAACCACATCATCTATAATATAGGTTGGATTTTCGTGTGTTGTGGCTTTCGTCGTTTCAATACAACCACCTTGATCTACAGCAACATCGACTATTACAGTGCCTGGTCGCATATCTTTAAGCATATCCCTAGTGATTAATTTTGGTGCTTTTGCACCTTTAATTAAGACACCACCAACGATTAAGTCGTGATCCTTAATTCTGTTTCTAATATTGAATTCGCTCGAAAATTCTGTGACCACATGGTTTGGCATTACATCATTTACATAACGCAATTGCTTCATGTTAATATCCATAATCGTCACGTGCGCACCTAAACCCGCAGCCATTTTAGCGGCTTGTATTCCAACAACTCCCGCACCTAGCACTAAAACCTTTCCTGGTGGTACACCTGGCACTCCTCCTAATAAGACACCACGTCCTTTAATGGGTTTTTCCAAGTACTTTGCTCCTTGCTGAATAGCCATTCGGCCTGCAACTTCAGACATTGGTGTCAGTAATGGTAATGACCCATCTTCGTCCTCAACTGTTTCATAAGCAATACAAACTGCCTTGCTTTTTAACATTGCTTTAGTTAAAGGTTCGCTGGATGCAAAATGGAAATAGGTAAACACCACGTGATGTGGTTGAATTAAATCATACTCTACTTCAATAGGTTCCTTGACCTTAACAATCATTTCGGCAGAATCATAAACCTCAGCTATTGTATCTAGAATGATTGCACCAACTTCCTTGTAGTCTTCATCAAAAAAGCCACTGCCTAATCCAGCACTCTTTTGCACATAAACGATGTGGTCGTTTTTAATAAGTTCATAAACCCCAGCTGGCGTCATACCAACACGGTTTTCATTGTTCTTGATTTCTTTTGGGACTCCGATTTTCATATGTTGCTGTATTGTGATTAATAGCACTATGAAATACATTCAAAAAATCCATCTATCCAAATATTAGGACAAATTGGGAGCTATTTTTATGGAATTCTAATTATGAAGATTTTATTTTGAAATATTCGAAATAAACTGCTGTTTTTCAAAGCAATACGTCAATAGACGAAATTATCATTTTTCCGATGAAGGGAAAACTAGAATGTCGCATCGAGTATTTTCGAGCCACAAAAAAGAAGTATAACAATTAAGAGTTATAAATAGTTCTGCAGAGCTTGTCGAAGTGTAAAATCGCTTATGGCGATTTCACTCGAACTGACTACAACTTAATCAACAGCTAAAGTCACTTTTTCAACTTGTTGATTTTCAAGAACTATAAGCAGGTATTCTTTTTGCGATGAAAAGAAACTTGGTGGATTTCCAATGTTATAAATAAAAGCGTCTTTTGATGAGTTGGATTGCGAATCCGGCTGTCCTAAAATTTCAAAAACTTCATGTTTTGGCTTACCAATTAAAATTTGAGATTCAATTAAATCATCAACCATTTCGTAGCGTTGTAATGGTTCAGATTGCCATTTTTGTGCATCAAAAGGCTCTTCGAGAAAGTTGATAAGCGCAAATGCTAAAACAGCAGCAACCAAAAAGAATAAAACTATCTTACTTATTATTCCTTTCAGTTGCCTTCTTTTCATATCAACCTACAATATTGACTATTTTGCCAGGAACTACGATGACTTTTTTAGGTGTGCGACCTTGCAGTTGCTCTTGCGTTTTATCATGAGCCAATACGGTTTTCTCAATGTCTTCCTTACTCATATCTAATGGCAATTCTAACGTAAAACGCATTTTACCATTAAACGAAATCGGATAGTTTTTAGAACTTTCTACCAAATGTTTTTCTTCAAATTTTGGGAAAGGCGCTGTTGATATAGATGCTTTATGCCCTAATTGTTCCCATAATTCTTCTGCAATATGTGGTGCATAAGGTGACACTAAGACCAATAATGGTTCTAGTATGTGTCTACTCGCACATTTTTGTGCCGTTAACTCATTCACCGCAATCATAAACGTAGAAACTGAGGTATTGAACGAGAAATTTTCGATGTCTTCCTCTACCTTTTTAATAGTTTTATGAAGTGTCTTTAAATTGTCCTTGGATGGCTCAGCGTCGGTCACTTTAGAGCCATTGTCGTCGTTGTACAGCTTCCAGAGTTTTTTAAGGAAACTATGCACACCTGTAATCCCTGCTGTATTCCAAGGTTTGTATTGCTCTAATGGGCCAAGGAACATTTCGTACAAACGTAAGCTGTCTGCTCCATACTGTTCTACAATATCATCTGGGTTAACGACATTGTATTTTGATTTAGACATTTTTTCGACGTCGCGACCTACTTTGTAAACTCCATCTTCTAATATGAATTCAGCATCTTTAAATTCTGGTCGCCAGTTTTTAAAGGCTTCAATATCTAGTTCGTCTGAAGCATTTATTAAAGAAACATCGGCATGAATTGGCGTAAAAGTTGATAGTTCAATATCCCATTCAACGTTTTTATTACCTGTAGATTTATATCGATCTAATTCTTTTTGAACTATATCTTTTACAACACTATCAAACTCACCTTTTGAAGCGTTGGCATAAGTTTCTTTAGAAACGAAATATCTTTTTGGTTTTAAAACTTTTAACTCTGGATCAATATTTTTAACACCTACACCAAAACCATAAACAAAAGCACTCGTCCCCAAAATCATCCCTTGGTTAATCAACTTTTTAAAAGGCTCGTCCACTCCAACAAAACCTCTGTCGTATAAAAACTTTACCCAAAAACGTGAGTACAATAAGTGCCCTGTCGCGTGCTCGCTGCCACCAATGTATAAATCTACATTTTCCCAGTATTTAAGTGCCTCTTCACTAGCAAAGGCTTCACCTCTTTTGGCTTGTTCTTCCATATAACGGAAGAAGTACCAAGAACTGCCTGCCCAACCTGGCATGGTGTTTAATTCTAATGGATAAATAGTTTTATTATCTACTAACTCATTACTTACTACTTTACACTTTTCTGCGTCCCAAGCCCAAACATCTGCGCGGCCTAATGGTGGCTCACCCTCTTCGGTTGGTAAGTATTTTTCAACTTCTGGTAAGGTTAAAGGCAAATGTTTTTCGTCTATCATTCGTGGCATGCCATCCTTGTAATACACAGGGAATGGTTCACCCCAATAACGCTGACGACTAAACACAGCATCACGCAAACGGTAATTGGTTTTTCCTTCGCCTTGACCAATTTGCTCTAATTCGTAAATAGCACGCTTGGTCGCTTTTTTGTAGTTCATTCTGTTTAGGAAATCGCTGTTGGCAATCTTTACATTATCCTTAGACGCAAAGGCTTCTTTAGAAATATCAACACCTTCAAAAATATTTGGAATTGGGATATTAAAATGCTTAGCAAAATCGTAATCGCGTTGGTCTCCACAAGGCACCGCCATAACAGCTCCTGTTCCGTAGCTTGCCAATACATAATCGCCTATCCAAATAGGAATAGGTTCTTTGGTAAATGGATGCTCGGCATAGGCCCCTGTAAACACTCCTGAAATAGTTTTTACATCTGCCATACGATCTCGCTCACTACGTTTCGCAGTAGCTTCTATGTAAGCTTCTACCTCAGCCTTTTGTTCTGCTGTGGTGATTTGAGACACCAACTCGTGCTCTGGTGCTAAAGTCATAAATGACACACCAAAAATGGTATCTGGTCTTGTTGTGAAGACCTCTATCGTTTCATTAAAATCTTTTACATTGAAAGTTACTGAAGCACCTACTGATTTACCAATCCAGTTTTTTTGGATATCCTTAAGGGCGTCGGTCCAATCAATCGTATCTAACCCTTGAAGCAAACGCTCTGCATAAGCTGAAATACGCATACTCCATTGGGTCATTTTTTTACGGATAACAGGATGACCTCCACGCTCAGACACTCCATTTACAATTTCGTCATTGGCTAAAACGGTTCCTAGAGCAGGACACCAGTTGACTTCGGTTTCTGCTAAATAGGTTAATCTGTATTTTAAAAGAATACGTTGTTTCTCAGTCTCTGTAAAAGCGTTCCATTCTTCAGCTGTAAATGGATTAATATCATCATCACAGGCAGCGTTGATGTTAGTATTTCCTTCAACATTAAATCTCTCGATCAAGGTGTCAATATGTTCGGCTTTGTTACTATCATAGTTGTACCACGATTCAAATAACTGAATGAAAATCCACTGTGTCCATCTGTAATAATTTGGATCACTAGTTCTAACTTCCCTACTCCAATCGAACGAAAACCCAATTTGGTCTAACTGACGACGGTAGGTTTTTATATTTGCCTCAGTAGTTATGGCTGGATGCTGACCTGTTTGTATGGCATACTGCTCTGCTGGTAAACCAAAAGAATCGTAGCCTTGAGGATGCAGCACATTAAAGCCTTTATGACGTTTGTAACGTGCATAAATATCGCTGGCAATATAGCCTAGCGGATGCCCAACATGCAAACCGGCTCCACTTGGATACGGGAACATATCTAATACATAATATTTTGGCTTATCACTATTGTTAGACGCTTTAAAGGTTTGTCTTTCTGCCCAAATCTTTTGCCACTTTTTCTCTATGTCGTTGAAGTTGTATTTCATCGTCCGGTTTTCCTTGAAATAAGGTGCAAATTTAGTGGTATTACAACACAATTAAAAACTAAACGTTGTATTACTCTACATAAGCATTTTCTTTTTTATTTTTACACCATTAAACCACACTTTATGGCATCATCTTTTGACAAGTATCAAAAACGAAAATTGATTTCCTCATATATCTCTGTTGTTATCAGTATTGCTTTGGTTCTGTTTTTGCTAGGCTGCTTAGGCTTACTGGTGATTAACTCTAAAAAGGTGGCCGATCACTTTAAGGAACAAGTCGTGATGACGATTTATTTGAATGATACCGCAAAGGAAGTAGAGGTGAATCAGTTAAAGAAAAGCTTAGCCATGGCCGAGTATTCAAAAGAAGCGACCTATGTTTCTAAAGAAGAAGCTGCGGAACTAATGAAAGCCGAAACGGGTGAGGATTTTATGGATTTTGTAGGTTATAATCCGTTGAAAAATTCGATTGACGTCTATTTAAAAGCTGATTTTGTCACCACTGAAAAACTAAGCGAAATATCCGAAAGCTTGGCGAACAAATCATTTATTGAAGACATAAGATACGATAATGACCTTGTGGAATTGATGAACGACAACGTTAAAAAAATTAGTTTTTGGGTATTAATCATCAGTGGTTTATTTACACTCATTGCTGTATTACTGATTAATAGCTCTATTCGTCTGGCTGTATATTCAAAGCGATTTATTATTAAAACTATGCAAATGGTTGGTGCGACCAAAAGTTTTATTCGAAGACCATTTGTATGGAAAAGTGTTCAACTTGGTATCATTGGCGCTATAGTTGCTTTAACTGGTATGGCCGTTGTACTCTACTATTTAGATTTAACTTTCCCAGAATTAGAACTCCTAAGAAATACGGTGATGATTGCCGGACTATTTGTAGGTATTTTTGTGTTAGGTGTTATCATTACTTGGATTAGTACATTTATTGCCACACAACGGTTCTTGAATTTAAAAACGGATCAGTTGTATTATTAATAAAGTGCGTTTCATGAAGTTTAACTTCAATCTTCATTTACTTTATTTGCTTGGTGCTTTATGGACAATTCACTCTTGTGGTGAGCCTAAAAACAATAGTAGCATTTTCATTGACATTCAAGGAACAATTCAACCTGATAGTATTCAACTATTAAATTATAACAATGCTGAAGCCATCACCTTAAAAGGTAGTGGTTCCCCATTTATATTTCACCAAAGACAACCTGTGAATGATGCCTTTAAGCTGAATATTTTTAAGGATGGAAATGTGCTTTCCAAAAAAGTATTCCTAGATGGTAGTGATATTAAAATAAAAGGCAAATTAACTTTAGATGATTTTATAATCGACACGGTTTTAAACTCTGCTATCTTTTACAAGCAAGTACAATTACAAACAACTTTAGATAGCCTAAAGTCTTCAAAAGTCAATGACACCTTAATAAATGAAATTTTATTAGAACAGATTAAAGAAAACATCAACCATCCGCTTTCTTTTGAAATTAGTGACTATTACATCGAAAAAAACAAAAATTACAAGTCTAAACTTCAGCCTTTACAACTAATTTTAGACCAGCAATCCAACGACTTAAAAACACATGCGCTTAGTGTTCATAGAACCCTAAATGAATTATTGAAAGAAGAGTATTTTGATTTGTCTCAATTCAATTTCTATGACCGACAAGGAAATCTATCTAAAGTTAACCTCAGCCACAAAGGTGATTATTTAATTGATTTTTGGTTTGTGCAATGTCCACCTTGCATAAGAGACCACAAGAAGATTGCCAAATACTTAGACACTTTAAAAGACCACAACACAGAATTGATAGGCATATCTATTGATACGGTTGAAGAAAAATGGTTAAACTATTTAAACAACAACCATTACTACTGGCAAAACTATAGAGAGCTTGGTGAGTATAACGATTTGGTAGATGCCATGAATGTTTGGGAGTTTCCCACCTATATTTTAGTTGATAATAACGGAGTGGTTAAAACCAAATTCTATTCGTTTGAAGAAATAGCGAACTATTTCAATTAAATACTATTTTTCCATAATTATTCGTTTAAGACTATAAACCAACTTAAAATGAATAAGCCTATTAGAAAAGGAATTATCGCTGTCACTTTAGTAGTCATCCTTCCTCTTTTATTTATTAAATCGTGTGTTATTTATAACCCAAAACCCGAAGACTGTAAAGTCGTATCGGTAAACATCACTAAAATTAGGGAAGGCTCTACTTACGACATTCAATTTAAAACCGAAAATGAAAACGTCTATTACATCAACCGTGGATTGGAGCAAGGTTTAAATTTAGATAGTCTTAACGCTAAAGTTTTAAATAAAACCGTTACTTTGCACTTACCAATACTGGCCTTTGGTCCCTCTACACATATAGCACAGCTAGCTGTAGAAGATGAAATTTTATTTACAGAATTTAAAAATTAATGGGAGAAAAGAAACGCAAAGAACAATCTAAACCCGAGTTTATCTTCGGAAAAAAGAACTATAAATTCATGCTCATTGGCTTAGCATGTATTGTCATTGGTTTTATTCTAATGTCAGGCGGAGGTAGCGATGATCCTAATGTTTGGAACCCAGAAGTCTTTAGCTGGAGACGCATTCGCCTAGCACCAACTTTAGTGCTTATTGGTTTCGGTTTTCAGGTTTATGCCATATTACTGAATCCTAACAAGGGCTCTAAATAATGAAATTCCAATTTAAACTTAACAATCAGCATTTCAATTTTGATACATTTGCCGCATGGAAGTTATTGATGCTATATTAATAGGAATTGTTCAAGGCCTAACTGAATTTTTGCCGGTATCGTCTAGTGGGCATATTGAAATAGCCCAAAAACTACTTAATGCAGACAATCTTAAAGAAAACGAGGAATTGCTTAGCGTCGTTCTGCACGTTGCAACAGCATTAAGTACCATAGTGGTTTTTAGAAAAGATATTTTTGACATCATAAAAGGTATTTTAAGCTTTAAGTGGAATGAAGATTTACAATTTGTTACTAAAATTGCCATTTCTATGATTCCTGCTGCTTTTGTCGGACTCTTCTTCGAAGAAGAACTCAAACAACTATTTGAAGGCAACCTGCTTTTGGTTGGGAGTATGTTACTTATTACTGCTGCCCTACTATTCTTTGCAGATAGAGCTAAGAACACAGGTAAAAAGGTTACGTTTAGTAATGCGTTTTTTATTGGTGTGGCTCAAGCTATTGCTATTTTACCAGGCATGTCTCGTTCTGGTGCTACAATATCTACTTCTGTACTTCTAGGAAATGATAAAGCCAGGGCAGCGCGTTTTTCGTTTTTAATGGTTTTGCCATTAATCCTTGGGAAAATCGCTAAGGATTTCCTGGATAACAAAGTGGTTATGAGTAACGATCTTGTAATGCCATTTACTTTTAGTTTTATAGCCGCATTTATAACCGGTTTAGTTGCTTGTACATGGATGATAAAACTTGTTAAGCAAAGCAAACTCACCTACTTCTCCATTTACTGTATCATTGTTGGTCTCATAGCTATCATCTGGTCATTGGCATCATGAAAACGTTAGAAGATTATAAACAAGGGCAAGTTTTATTGATTGACAAACCATTGACTTGGACCTCATTTCAAGTAGTTAATAAACTACGTTGGGCCATTAGAAAAGCCTATGACATTAAAAAAATAAAAGTTGGCCATGCTGGTACTTTAGATCCACTTGCTACGGGTTTATTGGTGATCTGTACTGGTAAAATGACCAAACAGATTAACACCTTTCAAGGTCAGGAAAAAGAATATACAGGTACTTTTGTTGTTGGTAGCACCACACCATCCTATGACTTGGAAACTGAAATTGATGCTACTTTTCCTGTTGGGCATATTACAAAGGAGTTCATCCACAATACAACCAAACAATTCATTGGTAAAATAGAGCAATTTCCACCTGTATTTTCTGCCATTAAAAAGGACGGTAAACGCTTGTATGAATTTGCTAGAGCAGGTGAAGATGTAGAAATTAAGTCGAGAGAAATTGAAATCTCTGAATTTGAAATTACAGACATAAAACCTCAAGACAAGGTTTTAGAGCTGAATTTTAGAGTCGTTTGTAGTAAAGGAACCTACATTCGTTCTTTGGCGCACGATTTTGGTAAAGTCTTAAATTCTGGTGCGCACCTCTCCGTTTTAAGACGCACTCGTATTGGTGATTTTGAAGTTAAAGACTCACTTAGTCCGGAAGATTTTATTGCTGCGCTTCCTCTGAAATCTTAGTTTAACCTAGGTTTAGAATTGTGATTTAAACCAATTCGTGATTATATTCGTATATCTACACAGAATAATATAATCTAAACGATTGAAGTTTATAGAAGAATACAAGGCTGGTATTATTACTTTTCTCATTTCGGGAACTGTGGTATTAGCTATGTTCAGTATTCAGTTAAAACAACAAGGTAAGCTTATTACCGAAAGCTATTACGAGCTTTTACCAGAACCGGAAACTCCCGAAGAAAAAGAGGAACTGTTGGATGCTTTAGATGGTAAATCAACCAATAAAGCTTTTAATGAAGATGAGGAATACAAAGAAATGATGCGTAATTTTAAGACCGTAAGCGCCAATGATTTTGAGCGTACCACAAAAGCTTTAGAAGATGCCAAAACCAGTGAAGTTTCAGAAGAAACAAGCATTAATCAAACCTATGCCAGTGGCAATGCTTACGCTTTAAATCCTAAAGAAACCGAATCTTATAAAAAACTTCAGGAGGAATTAAATAAGCGTCTTGAAAACAAAAAAATAGCAGACGAACACGCTAAGACCAAAAGTACGCTTACCTATTCTCTAGTGGGTCGGACGATGCAATATTATGATATACCACGCTATTTATGTGAAAAAGGTGGCAAAATTATAGTGAATATAGTGGTCAATGGAAATGGCAAGGTAACTACTGCTGAAATAAATGGTTCTTCAAACTCGAGTAACGAGTGCTTAATTAATCGTGCTTTAGAATATGCCCAAGAAGTTCAGTTTGATACTTCTAATAAAAGCAAACAAATTGGTACAATTACTTTTTTATTTAGAGGAAAGAATTAAGCCAGAATGCCTAACAAATCTGCTATTGTAGATTGGCCTTTATCTTTGTTATACCAACGTTGTAAATCTTCTTTAAACTCTGGCGTTAATTGACCATGTAAGGTTTTATAAATATCTACCATTTCCGTGGCAATAGTTGGCCTTGGCCCAAAGGTATTTATTACTTCTAAGGTCTCATTATATATCATAATTAGCTTTGGTATCGCCCTACCACCATTGGTTAAAAACGCATTCATTAAGTGTTCGTTGTCATCTCTAAGCACAACTCTAAAATCTATATTAGCGTTTTGCTCAGCCACCTTATTAATTACAGGTAAAATATGCGCAGCATCACCGCACCAACTTTCAGTTAAAACCAGCCAAGTTACTTTTTCACTAAAGTATTTTATGATTTCAATTGCCGAGTCAGATAATTTTACGGTCTTATCCCAACGTTTCATGCGTCTGTCATTCAAAACTGTATAATTAACAAATGTCTCAGATTTATCATTACCAGTTGTGGATTGCTGCTCTACAAGTGCTGTGACTAAGGTTCTGTACTCATCATAGCTCATAGATTTGTTTAAACTATCCTTTATAATATCTGTAATCATTGTATTTTCTAAAATTTCCATCGCTTTTGGGTTAACTATTGAAATGCTATTTTCAAATTCATCGAACAAAAATAGCTTTGATTGTCCATAAATTATGTGACACTTGTTACCTTAGTAGGATAAAATTACAAAACTTACAAATGACAAAACATAGATGTGGCTGGTGTGTTGGCGACCCCCTTTACGAAGCCTACCATGACCAAGAATGGGGAGTTCCTGTTTATGATGATGCTACCATTTTTGAATTTTTAATTCTTGAAACCTTTCAGGCTGGTCTGAGCTGGATTACTGTTTTACGGAAGCGCGAAAATTTTAGAAAAGCTTTTGATAATTTCAACTACAAAAAAATTGCAAAATACAAGCAAGATAAGATTGAAACTCTACTTCAAAATGAAGGTATTATTAGAAATAAATTGAAAGTAAATGCCACTGTTACCAATGCTCAAGCCTTTATGAAAACACAAGATGAGTTTGGTACTTTTTCAAAATACATTTGGGATTTTGTAGGCGGAAAACCTATAAAAAACAATATTGAAAGTTATAAAGACGCACCTGCAAAGACAGCGTTAAGCGATAAAATTAGTGTTGATTTAAAAAAGCGTGGATTTAAATTTGTTGGTTCCACGGTTATATACGCCCATATGCAAGCCACAGGTATGGTAAACGACCATGAAGTCTTTTGTTTTAGATATAATGAAATTTAAAAAATGAAGATAAAAACACTCCTCGTTTTAATGTTTATTTGCCAATACGTTTTTAGTCAAACTAAAAATGAAAAGGAAGAGCGTATATCTCAATCAGAATTTCCAGAAGCTGCTATTGCGGTTGTAAATAACCTACCTGAAGACTGTAAGCGTTTAAAATTCTACAAAGAAACGGATGGGGAAACTTATAGTTTTGAGGTGAAATTTAAATATGAAAGAAAATATTATAGCCTAGAGTTTTACAACGATGGAAGAATTGAAGATATAGAAGTACTCACTAAGTTTAAAAACTTAAATGACAGCGTAAGAGGTAATATTAGCAATTACTTTAAGGCTTCCTTTTCAAAATATAGGTTTATAAAAGTACAAGAGCAGTTTGTAAAACCTTCAGAATTAGACGATACAAATTTCATAAATGATGTATTGGACAATACATCGAAAGTATCTCCTAATTTTGAAATTATTGCTGAGGTTAAATCAGACGCTAATCATCATATACGAGAGTTTACCTTTAACCATACTGGTGAAATTATGGACTTTAGAATATTAAATCCTGGGTCATACGATCATGTCTTATATTAAAAACCCTTTCATATACCTCGTATTATTTACAGGATTAAACCTTTTAAATGCCCAGTCTGATTTTGAAAGTCTGGGAGAGACTAGTTTTGCCATAAACACTAATGTCGTAAATAATTATACAATTAATTTTGCTATAAACTCACGTTACTATCTCTACCAAGATGAAGCCATAAATTTTGAAAACCGGCAATTGGATTTTATTCACTTTTCAACATTTGGCTTGGATTATAATCATTCCTTAAGTTTAGGGTTACAATACCGTTTAAGAGCATCCATAGACGGAGAAAGTAACGAACTAAGATTAACCCAACAATTCAATAATACTCAAAGACACGAGGCTATGCGTTTTGGGCATCGGGTACGTTTAGAACAACGCTTTTTTGAAAATCTGACCATACTCAGATCACGCTATCGATTTGCAATAGATTTTCCACTTAACGGTACGAAACTGGATATTGGTGAAGCCTATTTAGTCAACTCTATGGAAGCGCTTATTAGTCATAGCAGAAAACTAAAACCAGAACTCGGCTATAGAGTAACTACCCAAATAGGATGTTTAATTTCTGAGGCACTCAAACTTCAATTTGGCTTGGAATATAGATTTGAAGCCTTTAACCTTGATACAGAGCAAAAACTATTTCTCTTAACCTCTGCAGTTCTTAAAATTTAAAGGAATTTTAAAAATTCCGTTCTAGAAATATGTTTTGCCCCAAGACTTTCAAGATGCTTTGTATGAATCTGGCAATCTATTAAATTGTAATTAGAGTTTTGCACAAATGTTATAAAACCAACTTTGCTGGCATTGCTAACTTTAGCAAACATACTTTCGCCACAAAACACTTTGTTACCTAAATCTACTCCATAAAGCCCACCAAGTAACACATTATTTTGCCATACCTCAATAGATTTTGCATATCCTAATTTGTGCAGTTTAATATATGCTTTTACCATCTCATCAGTTATCCAAGTACCATCTTGCCCTTCTCGTTTTGCCAATGCACATTCAACAATTACCGCTTTAAAATCTTTATTGACAGTTACCTTAAAAGTATTTTTCCTTAAAATCTGCTTCATGCTTTTAGAGATCTTTAAATCATTAGGGAATAATACAAACCTTGGATCTGGCGACCACCATAGTAAGGAGTCTTCAGCTTCAAACCAAGGAAATATTCCATTAGAATATGCATGAATCAAGCGCTCCGAAGACAAGTCGCCTCCTACGGCTAACAGGCCTTCAGACGTGGCTTCAGATACATCTGGAAATACTATTTTTTCAGTTAAAAAGTGCATTAGTTAAGCTTTTTAGCGATTTTTACTGTTAAATAAAGGGCTTGGTTTTGATAGTATAAGAATTTTATTGATATTTGACCTGATCTTCATTAAATAAATTTTTTGTTCATCATTGCTTTTTTTTAAGTTTGTTTGTGAAGGTCAAAACCTAAAACCACAATACTAAGTCCCAATTAACCATTGGGACTTTTTTATTAAAAATAAAAAAAGACTTGTTTTAAATTAAAACAAGTCTTTATAATTTTATTTCACCTTTTTTAGACTAGAAAGGTAAATCATCATGATCGTCTTCATTTAAATCACTTACAGGCTCAAATGCTTCAGTTGGTGGTACAGGGGGCATGTCGCCAGTTGGCACATCAGTTTGTATAGCTTCAATTCTCCAACCTTGAATAGAATTAAAATATTTAGTTTCACCTTGTGGGTTTACCCACTCACGGCCTCTTAGGTTAATACTTACTTTAACCTGCTGACCTGCTTGGTAGTTATCTAATAAATCTGTTTTGTCCTGAATAAACTCTATCATAAGGTGTTGTGGATATTGCTCTTCTGTTGTTACTACAACTTCTCTTTTTCTAAATCCATTACTTCCAAAAGTTTGGGTCTCACCAATTACCTTAATACGTCCTTGTACTTCCATTTTTGCTTAATCTAATTTTATTTTCCTTCTATATTAATTGAGTTTACGAAAGTAATAACTTCCATGCACTTTCTACATCTCCGTAGCTTAAATAATTTCTTGCCAGCTTATGTTTTTCTCTATGAGTTGCTGTTTTTAAGTTAGGATAACGTTCACTAATATCATTTACAAATTGCTTAACCTCGTCTTTTGTTGGCAGCTTGTCAACGTTAGCCAGCATCCCTAAATTATTCCCAGTTAAAATCATACTATTTCTAACATGGTCAGGTAAGTTATCGACACCTATTCCCATAGTTTGAAGAGGCTTGGGAATTTCAAAAAATCCGCTTTTGGCTCTACTATAATAACTACCTCCTGCTCTTGCAACTAAATCTAAAGCTTCTTGATTTATGGTATTATCGTCGTTCATCACTTCTTCAGAAATATGGAGTTTTACAACTTCACAAATCACTAAATTTCCTGCTCCGCTTTCTGTTCCTAATTTTACAATCTCATTAACCTTGCATTCCATTTGAATTGGAGATTCTGCAACCCTAAATGGTTTTACTTCATCTGAAGGCAACATGCTTAAACCTGCTTTTTCAAACTCATTTACACCTTGTGGATATTCGGTACTACTCAATGACATTTGGTGCACGATATCATAATTTACCACATTAATCACCACTTCGTTAACCTCTTCAACATTATCTAAGGTATGCTTAGTCGTGTTATCTCTAACTCGTCGTGCTGGTGAAAAAATCAATATTGGTGGATTTGCGCTAAATACATTGAAGAAACTAAAAGGTGACAAATTAGGATTACCCTCTTTGTCTATAGTACTAGCAAACGCTATGGGTCTGGGCGCTACCGCACTCAGCAAATAACCGTGTAATCTGCCTGTGGAAAGGTCTTTCGGATTGAATGAAATCATGTAGCTCGCTGATTTTCAGCAAAGATAATTATATTGCTTCGCTGATAAAAATGTTTTACTGTTGTATCTAAACAATATTATTAACAGTTTTACATTATATTTAAAAAGAAATTGCAATAACTAATGACCATTAGCTCAAATCGTAATGTCATCCGTTGGGTTATTATAGCCTCATCCTTTATTATCATCTCACTTATTCTCTGGAATACTTATTCCTTCTTTCAAAAGTTTAAAGCCGAAGAACGCGTAAAAATTAAAACTTGGTCTGTAGCTCAAAATAATTTATTAAGGAGTGTTTATGAAAACTTAGATGAAGATGTAGATCCAGTAACCACACATGTGCTCACCGAAACTACAACTAGTACACCTATGTTGGTTATTGATAAAAATGGTGGCTATAATTCTATTAATTTAGATGAAGAAAAACTTAAAGATCCAGCATATATTAGTTACCTAATTAATAAATTTTCAAACGAAAATGAACCCATTGAAGTTATAGTTAAAGATGAAGTATATCAAACTATTTACTATGGGAATTCACCTCTCCTAAAAAAAATAGGCTACTATCCATTGGCTTTGCTGCTAATTATTTTGCTGTTCGCTTCTGTTGTTTACTTCTTTTACAAAAGTACCAAAACCGCTGAACAAAATAAACTCTGGACAGGAATGGCAAAAGAAACAGCACACCAAATTGGTACTCCGCTTTCTTCTTTGGTAGGTTGGACAGAAATTTTGAAAACCGAAAATGTAAAACCTGAATATATTGCCGAAATTGAAAAAGACATAGATCGTTTGCAAACAATCACAGATCGTTTCAGTAAAATTGGTTCTGCTCCAACTTTGGAAACTTTAGATTTAGTCGCTGTAACCATATCGTCTTATGAATATTTAAAGTCTAGATCTTCAAAACTCATCAATTTTGAAATAGAACATCCTGACACTCAAATTCCTGTAAGTCTTAATGCCCAATTATATAGCTGGACAATTGAAAACTTAGTAAAAAATGCCATTGATGCCATGAAAGGTAAAGGCAACTTAAAACTAAGCATCTCTCAAATTGAAAAACAAGTATTTATTAGTATTTCAGATACAGGTAAAGGCATACCGAAACAATTTTTTACTAAAATTTTTGAACCTGGCTATACCACAAAAAAGCGTGGTTGGGGACTTGGCTTATCGTTAGCCAAACGTATCATTGAAGATTACCATAAAGGAAAAATAAAAGTTATTCAATCTGAAATTGGTAAAGGCACAACTATACAAATTACCTTAAAGACTATTTAGGCTAAAAAAAATTACTGAACACAAACTTCTGCTTAAACAATTCATAGTAAATGATTTGAAAAAATATTATAAATTTGAGTATGGGTTCATCAAAATACTTTACGCTAAAAGAAGCCAGACTGAGTAATAATTGCCCAGAATGTTACTCTAATGATGGTTTGGAAATTACCTTTAAACAAAAGTTTGTCGAAAATATCTTTTATAAAGCCATAACTTCTGAAACTTCTCATCTAATGCACTGTTATAATTGTAGCACTACAATTTTTCCGGTACGGTGGACAGACGATATAGAACGTGTTGTAGAATACCAACAACGTGCGGTACAGCTTAGGCCAAAATCGATAAAGTTAAAACCACTAGCTTGGGCATTTATCTTTTTTGATTTGCTGATTGTAACAGCAGTAATCTTGTTTGCAACAGGTATGATTTCTTTTTAATTAAAACTTGCAGCTATCTTTTTGGCTATAGCTTCAAATTCTTCTGAAGTTAATTTTTCTTTATGGGTAAAACGTGCATTTTCCATAGTGTGGAGTGGTATTAAGTGCACATGTACATGCGGAACCTCCAGACCAATAACGGTCATACCTACACGTTGGCAAGGAATTACCTTTTCTATCGCTAAAGCTACACGTCTTGAAAACTGCATTAAATCCATGTAAGTGGCTTCGTCTAAGTCAAAAATTTTATCAACCTCTTTTTTAGGTATACAAAGCGTGTGGCCTTTTGAGTTAGGATTAATATCTAAAAACGCATAGAAATCTTCTGTTTCTGCAACTTTGTAAGACGGAATCTCTCCGTTTATAATTTTTGTAAAGAGTGTGGCCATTGTTAGAGTTTTTCAATACTCTATAAATATAAAAAGATTCCTTGATTAAGGAATCTTTTTATAAATCTTATAATTCTAGGGTTTCTGACTTCGCAGAAATTTGCTACCTGGATATCTCTAAAATATCAAACTTCAATATACCATTTGGCACTTTAATTTCTGCAACATCACCTACAGACTTACCAAGTAGGCCTTTCCCTATTGGTGAGTTTACTGATATCTTTCCGGAGGCCAAATCAGCTTCACTTTCAGCCACTAAAGTATAGGTCATTTCCATACCGTTGGTTTGGTTTTTTATCTTTACCTTAGATAAGGCTAATACCTTTGAAGTGTCTAGCTGAGATTCATCAATAACACGAGCGTTTGCCAAAGTTTCTTCCATCTTAGAAATTTTCATCTCTAACATGCCTTGCGCTTCTTTAGCTGCATCGTACTCAGCATTTTCACTCAAATCACCTTTATCTCTAGCATCTGCTATAGCTTGTGATGCTTTTGGGCGTTCTACGTCTTTAAGATGATTTAATTCTTCTCTTAATTTTTTTAATCCTTCTGCTGTGTAATAAGATACTTTACTCATAATTCATTCGTTTTAATAAAAGATGCTGAAGTAACATTTCGACAAGCTCAATGGAACGATTCAGCATAAAAAAATCTCGCGTCAACGAGATTACTGTGCAAATATATAAAATATTTACGGCATAGTTTAAATAATTGTAAATTGAGCCTCAAAATTTAAGATGAAAAAACTGATCATAATTCTCTCATTAATAGTAATATCGTGTGGTAGCGATGACAATATTAATAGTAACTGTAACTTCTTATTTGATGCTGGTGTAAACCTAACAGTAAACACTAATTTACCGCAGTTTAATCAGCTGCAATTTAATGGCAATGGAGTATATGTTGCTAACCAAGGTAATAATGGTGTTTGGTTGTGGCGTTTAAATTCCTCTACGCTATATGCTTGGGATGCTGCTGATCCAAGCCATGCGCCTGCTGCTTGCTCTACATTAACAGATTCTGGTACTGGAGATATTGTTGTATGTGGTTGCGATGATGCCAATCAATACAGTTTATCTACAGGTGTTGGGTTGGATGGAAACACACAACCCTGCACGCTTCAGCCATACAGGGTTGATGATTTGGGTAATGGGCAGTATTTGGTTTCTAATTAAAAATTCAAGGTCATACCAACCAAAAAATTAGTGGTGGCTTGTGGGTAAAAGCCAGAGAAAAAGCCTGTGGAAATACCTGTTGGGCTGTTTGGATCTTCAAAATCAAATGATCCAAAATATCCATTGGACACATATTTTTCGTTAAAAATGTTGTTCACTAAACCTGTAAAAACTATCGATTTAAAAAATGAGTCGGTTTCTATCTTATAGGTAACATTAAAGTCATTGACAAAAAAGCTATCCAATTTTGATTCAGGGTTTTCTGTATTGCCCATGAATTGTTCACCAACATACTTACTTAATAAAGATATTTGTAAGCTCTTTACTGGTTGAAATACAATAGCATTGGCAGCAACTATTTCTGGTGAAAAAGCTATGTCTGTTTTACCTAAATTTATTAACTCACCATTTAGAGACACAATGGTTTCCCTATTCTTGTTGGTACTTAATGTCATATTTGGTTGTAATGTTAATTTTGATGCTACAGGAATTATAGCTTCCAACTCTAATCCCAATCGGTAACTTTCACCACTATTTCGTCTCAATTGAGCACCAACATCATTAATCTCTCCTGTAAGCACTAATTGCTGATTGTACAGCATAGCAAAACCGTTGGCATTAAAACTAAAGTTGCCTTTTTTATGTCTCCACCCTAATTCAAAATCATTGAGTTGTTCAGGTTCAATGTTTGAGTCATTTTCAAATTCGTCTCGCGTTGGTTCTCTATTGGCTCTAGCATAGGAAAAATACAAATCATTATTTGGATCCACTTGATAGGTTAAACCCGCTTTTGGATTAAAAAATGTATAATTCTCATCTACATTAAACAACGTTAAATTAGAGTTGATACCAGATGTTTCGTAATTAACATTTCTTACTTGCAGATCGGCATATAATTGAATCTTATCATTTAATCTGTAATTTGCTTTGGTAAATGTTGAGAAATCATTTTTCTTTCCATTGCCATCATAGTATGTGTCTCGTATCTCTGACTGGCTTGCAAATTCTGCCCAAATGACCTCACCAAAATGGTCTCCATCATAATGACTAAAAGAACCACCAAAAATTAAATCAATATTGGCATCTTTATAGCTTGCTGTTGCATTAACAACATAGAAATCATTATCTAACCAACGACGACGAATCAAATCTGTAGTATTTACCGTCTCACCATTAACGTTTAATTCTTCAAAACCATAGGTTGAAAAGTCGTCATCCTCCCTAAATTGTTCAAAATAACCACGACCGTAGGTATAATTTAAGCCCAAAGTTGTTGACCAATTGTTGTTGTAACGCTGATTCCAATGCAACTGATAATGGTCTTGTCTGTAATTATCCACTTCATTATCATAAAATTGGGTATTACCGTCATCATCGGTATATATTCCGGCAAAATTGAAAGTCCTATCGTTTGCTAAAGTTTCGGCATCGACACCATACCAAGCTTGGTACGTTACTTCATTACCACCAAAAACAATCGCTTTAATCAAGGTATTGTCATCTACATATGCACCTTGTAAAAAATAAGATTTTAAGTCGGCAGAAGCTCTATCAATATATCCATCTGAAGAAATATTAGACAAACGACCCGCAATTTCAAAGTGGTCATTCATGAGTCCTGTACTAAATTTTATAGTATGTTTTCTAGTATTAAAGCTACCGAAGGAATTTGAAATTTCGCCATAAGCATCCTTTGCAACAGCATCTGTAAGCACATTAATACTTGCCCCAAAGGCACCCGAACCGTTGGTTGATGTACCAACACCACGCTGCAACTGCAGACTTTCTATAGACGATGCAATATCACCCAAGTTAACCCAAAACGTCCCTAAGGATTCGGCATCATTATATGGTATACCATTAATAGTTACATTGGTAGATTGCGGACTTACGCCTCTTACTCTAATACCTGTATAACCTATGCCAGCACCTGCGTCAGTAGTAGTGACTACAGATGGTAAAAAGTTTAACAAGACAGGTATGTCTTGCCCTAAATTACGTTTTGCAATCTCTTCTTTGGTGACATTAGAATGTGTAATCGGCGCTTTTTCCTTTACACGTACTGCTTTTACTAAAACTTCGTCCAGTTTTTCGGTTTTGATACTGTCTTGACGCTTTTCTTGCCCATAAGCTGAACAAAGGCATGAAATAAAAATGAAAATTGTTAACCTCTGTCGTTTTGTTTTTAAGAGATTGTTGAATAAGTTTTTAGTTTCGGTCATATTATTTTGAAAGACGAAACTGAATCTAGTTGATAATGATCTAAAACTAGATTTGAAATTAAGAATACTAGATTTCATACGACTATAAATTTATAATCGAATAAAAAGAGGTCATTATTCTTTGTTAATACTTGATTTTTGAGCGGTTTTAGAATGAGATTTGATGCTTATTGGTAAAGTTCTAAAACATTAAATGGCTATTTTCACGTCATTAAATGCTTAGAAGTAAAACCAACATTGATGACCTAATCGCACTCGCTAAAAATGTCTACCAGACATTTTCTTAACGCTCGCTTCCTAAACAGCATTACCTGTTCTAGGTTCAATGGGTATGATCTCAGCCACTTATTGGCACCCCTTTTTTGAGAACGCTGCAAAGATATGTCACATTTAAATATTAGCAAATGAAAAACTGCAATAATTAAAAGTTCTCGATACAATTCTTCATGCTTCAGAATCACTCGAAGTGACGAGCTTTTCAACTAATCGATTTTAGGTGGTTTTCTATTGGCTTTTTTCTCAGCAGTTTTACGTTTGGTTTCGAGGCGCTTTCGTTTTACAGCATTGGGCACTTTGGTTTGTTTTCTCTCCTTTTCTTCTTTTAAGCCTTCAACAATTAGATCTAAAAACTTTTGAGTGACCAAAGCTTTGTTTCTAAACTGGCTTCGGCTTTCGCTAGAATCTAAGATTAAAACACCTTGTTTGTTTAATCTGTTTTGAAAAAACATTGCCAAGCGTATTTTTTCTTCGTCTGTAAATTGTGCCGAAGCTTCAAGATTAAAATAGAGCACTACTTTTGAAGCTACTTTATTAACATGCTGTCCTCCACTACCAGAGCTTCGGACAGCTTTATAAGTTAATTCAGATTTTAAGGCTTCGACATCCACAATTAGTCTATTTGATGTGGTGCCTTCAATAAATCGTTAACTGTTTTCACTGGGTTGAATGTTATTATTGGTACTTCCACAAAAATAGTGTTCCAATGTGCCATACTACCATTCCAAAGTCCAGGTAATTCTAATGCTTTGAGATCTTTTCCTGACTTTGTTTTTGCAGTAATGAATGCAGTGTTATGGTCAACAAAATCTTCTAAGTCAAATTTTTCTCCTTTGTAGTTTTTAACACCACACACTAAATCAACAGGATTAAAATGCGTTGCGTTGGTAAGTATGTCTTTCTGATTTTTATTCTTTAGATTTATCTGAGCAGATTCAACTATTTGCAAAGATAAGTTACCATACATATCCCTTACCCAAAAAGGCCCACCACCTGGCTCACCTTCATTTTTTACTATTCCACAAATACGAATTGGCCTATTTAATTTTTCCTTTAGGTATTCAATCTTATATTTATCCAAATATTTCTTGTATTCACCAGAAATTTTAATGCACATTTCATTGGTTAAAAAGATTTCAATATCCTCAAATTCCTTATCTGAAATAGTATCATTATCCAAAATCTTAAGACAATCAAAAGCTTTTGATTGTAGCTTGAGTAGAATTCCAGCAAGTACTTTTTTATACTTAGCAACTTCATCCTTATACTTTTTTACAACAACATTATCTATATTCTTAATAAATATAACATCTGCGTCTAATGCATTTAAGTTTTTTAAAAGCGCACCATGTCCAGATGGTCTAAAAAGCAACCTATCATCATCGTCTCTAAAAGGAAGGTCCTTTGGTGTAACTGCTATAGTATCTGTAGACTCTTGCTGATATGAAAATGAAATATTAAAAGATACGCCTGTGTTTTCTTCCACGTACTCTTCGATGCGTCTAAACTCTTCTGTGAATTTATCTCTATAGCTTTCTGAGATTGTAAAATGGAGCTCTGCCTTCTTATCATCTGAAGCATAAAGAGCCGCTTCATATAGGTGCTCCTCAAATGCTGTAGAAATGTAACCGTTTTTATACCTATGAAATGGAAGTAACCCTTTAGGCGAGTTTCCAAAATTCAATTCATCTTCATCAAGCATTATTTGCACAAAATGCACTGCTTTATCTTGGGTCGATAAACTTTTGAAATCTATACCCTTTTGTTGTAAGCGTTCTAAAATCTGTTCATAAAAAGGAAACTTCTCTAAACCCACCAAAAAGAAAGCCAAATCCATAGAATCATTCTTGTTGATGTATGCATTTAAAGACTCCTTTTTAGGGTCGTATTCTTTTAAAAACTTAAATAGAAATTTAAACATTCGTGTAGCAGCACCGGAGGCAGGTACAAACTTTAAAAGTGCCAAGCCCTTTTTATTACTTTCAAAATGTGAAATGGCTTCTTCCTTTTGTTGTTCGGATAAATCTAGAATACCATTACCAATAGTAGCTGCTGCTGCAATATTGGTAAAAGGGATTCCGGTTTTAAACAATTCTATTTGGGACTCTACCTGTGGTAAAGTTAGGCCTTTAGCCTTGATTTGTTTAATGTCGTTTTCAGTGAAACTCATTTTTTATGGTTAAGTAGGTTATCAATATGTTCAACAGCTATTTTTAAACGCTCCTCTTTATTTCCTTTTAAAAGCACATATGGTCTGTTGTATTTTATAAGGGCATTTTCAAATGCTTTGAACATTCGTTCTCTTTCATTGGGTTTGTCTCTTAAGTCGTCTTTTTCCCAAGGCGTGTCAATATAAGTCAAAAAATAGAGGTCATACGAATTTTTTAGAGCATATGTCTCTAAAATCGGGTCACATGTACCTGAATAGTATGCTTCGCTATAAACCTTAGTTTCAAGTATATCCGTATCACAAATGAGTACAGAGTCTGTTTTTTGCGCCAATTCGTTCTCTAATTTTATTTGACCAATGGCAATTGGTATTAAATCTTCAGTCCCACAGGTTTTTCGTTCGTTATTCCATTTATTTTGAAGATATTCTCTGGCATATTCTGGAACCCAAACTGAGTTATAGTGTCGGGCCAACTGTCTTGACAGGGTTGTTTTACCCGTAGATTCTGGTCCAAACAAAACGACCTTTATACAGTTTGATGGTTGTTGTTTAAGTGCTTCTTCCATGCGATATAACCTTGAATTGCCAATACTGTAAAGATAAGATATTGTAACGATAACATTCCTAAACCTCTGTATGCGTATAATGGAATTGTGATGAGATCCCCAATAATCCACAACGCCCAATTCTCAAGCTTTTTGATCGCCATATACCACATTGCCGTAAAAAATATTCCTGAAGTCACTATATCAATGTAATTAGGTATTTCCAACTCGTAATCAAAACCCTTATAAACCAAATAAGTAATAAGCATTGTTAGTAAAAATAGCCCTATGCCTATTTGCTTCTCTTTGGTGTTTGTTCTAGATATGGGTACGATGTATTTATCACCTTTCTTGCGAGACCAATTCCACCATCCATAAATACTCATTATTGAATAATAAAAATTCATCATCATATCTCCCAAGTATTTATTGATATACAATAAATAGACCGTAATAACAGTACAGATAATCCCTGTTGGATAAACAAGTATGTTTTCCTTTTTTGCATACCAAACACTTGCTATACCAAACACAAAAGCAATTGCTTCTAATACTATTTGATTGGTTGGTGTATTTTGATAGGCATCAAGAAAAAAATCAAAAATGTGGTTCATAATTGCTTCTGTTTGTTTTTATCACCTTCATCGTCAACACACTTACATCCGTGTTTTCAAAAGATGTTTCAATAGCCTCCGTAAGAAAAGACATAAGTTCATTAATCTCACCAAAAATCTGCGTACTTAATGGGTTTTCTAACACTTTGAACTTTGAAGCTCTTAAGACTTTAATAAAATCAATGATATGGTCCTCGTAATCGTCTTGTAACGGTGATAAAGTTAAATCTACTGATATTTGCATGATTATTAGTTTATGTGCTCAAAAAAATGAGGATTATTTTCAAAGGCTGTACCAATAACAACAAGATCTGCTCCAGCTTCGTAGGCAGCTTCTGTTTGCTGCTTATTCCTAATACCTCCACCAACAATAAGAGGAATATTTAAGGTGTCTTTTACTGCAGAAATAATTTCAGGCTCAATTGGATGAGTTGCTCCGCTGCCAGCTTCAAGATAGATTAATTGCATCCCTAAAAGTTCTCCTGCTTTGACTGTATCTACAATATGCTGAACGTTGTTTCTAGCTAATGGTTCCGTTTTACTTACACGTTCTACAGCTGTTTGCTTTCCGCCTTGCCTGCCGGCAGGCAGGTTTTCAATAAGAATGTATCCTGTTGGAAGCACCTCCAGTTGTGTTTTAGATAATCTTGAAACCGCTTCAACATGTTTACCTATGAGGTAATCGGGATTTCTTCCTGAAATTAAAGACAAAAAGAGAATACCATCAGCTTCATTTGTGATTTGAGTTACATCACCTGGAAATAATACTATAGGCAGCTTCGTATTTTGCTTAACTGCCTTTACAATGGTTTCAGTAACACCTTCATCCACTTCACTCCCACCAATAAAAATATGTGTTACTATGGATTGGTTGATCTTTGTTACCACACCTTCAACCTTATCTAGTGCCATTTTATCTGGATCGATTAGAACAGCTAGCAACCTTTTGCCTTCTGCTATAGACTTTTTTATGTGATAATAAATATCCATAAACTAAGGAACAACGTAAGCGCAAGTAAAACCCTCAAACTCTAAGAAAGCAGTATTGTACCTGAACTTCTTCCCTTGATAATCTATCCAAGCTACCGTTGAACCTTCTTCTACTGTAAACGGAATAACTAAGAAGTGTTCTCTAAACAACATGCCAGGTGTAGCAAACAATTTGTAAAGTGACTCTTTAATTCCCCAAATCACGGTAAGTTTATTAATGTAATCTTCAGCAGATTTATCTAAATAATTAAACTCATAGTCTACAAACTTATGGGCAATGATGGCGATTTTATCGCGTTGCATTTCAATATCTATTCCCACTTCCTTATCACTAACAATGACTCCCGAAAAGGTAAAACTATGTGTTATTGAAATGTGTTTTCCGTCTTTAAGATGCGGTTTACCGTTGTCATCATAAAACAAATCCTGATCGGTATAGCCAAACTCACGAAGCAGATGTCTTACACTTAAAAAACCTCGTTGATGCAGTTCGCTTTTCATGCCTAACACACGCTCAAGACTTTGTGGTTTTAAGTCTAATGGCTGGAGTAAATCGGAATACGATTCTTCAATCTTCCATATTTTAACAGTAGTTTGTGAGTTTACGCTAATGGATTTGTACAGTGGCATTTAATATTGTAAAACCTATTGATTATCTTTGCGCAGCCTTAGAGAGGTTGTGCACTTTATTGGTAAGCGAATTTAACTAATTCAATGCTAAACCCAAAGGCAAGAATCATTTTAAAAATCTGAGAAAAAAGAATATGAGTACAAAAACAATTCCTTACGTACCAAACAAAGTAAAAGACATGTCGCTAGCGGCTTGGGGAAGAAAAGAAATTGAATTAGCAGAAGCCGAAATGCCAGGCTTAATGAGTCTGCGCGAAGAATACAAAAACGAGCAACCGTTAAAAGGTGCACGTATTGCAGGTTGTTTGCACATGACCATTCAAACCGCTGTTCTAATTGAGACGCTACAAGCTTTAGGTGCCGAGGTTACTTGGAGTTCTTGTAACATTTTCTCTACCCAGGATCAAGCTGCTGCTGCTATTGCTGCTGCTGGCACTTCGGTTTATGCTTGGAAAGATATGACCGAAGAAGAGTTTGACTGGTGTATAGAGCAAACCTTATTCTTTGGCGAAGACCGTAAGCCATTAAACATGATTTTGGATGATGGTGGAGATTTAACCAACATGGTTTTAGATAAATACCCAGAATTAGCTTCTGGTATTAAAGGTTTATCTGAAGAAACTACAACTGGTGTACACCGTTTGTATGAGCGTGTTAAAAACGGAACATTACCAATGCCTGCCATTAACGTAAACGACTCGGTAACAAAATCTAAATTTGATAACAAATATGGTTGTCGCGAAAGTGCAGTAGATGCCATTCGTCGTGCAACTGACGTGATGTTGGCAGGTAAACGTGTTGTGGTTTGCGGTTACGGTGATGTTGGTAAAGGTACTGCTGCCTCTTTTAAAGGTGCAGGAAGTATTGTAACGGTTACTGAGATTGACCCTATCTGTGCCTTACAAGCGGCTATGGACGGTTTTGAAGTGAAGAAACTAGAAACAGTAGTTGGTAATGCAGATATAGTCATTACAACAACAGGAAACAAAGACATAGTACGTGCAGAGCACTTTAAAGCCATGAAAGACAAAACCATAGTATGTAACATTGGCCATTTTGATAATGAAATACAAATGGCTTGGTTAAACCAAAACTATGGTCATACTAAAGACACTATTAAACCGCAAGTAGATAAGTACACTATCGATGGTAACGATATCATTATTTTGGCCGAAGGACGTTTAGTAAACTTAGGCTGCGCCACTGGTCATCCAAGTTTTGTAATGAGTAACTCGTTTACCAACCAAACCTTAGCGCAAATAGAACTTTGGAAGCATTCTGATAAGTATGAAAACAAGGTTTATATGCTACCGAAGCATTTAGATGAAAAAGTAGCAGCTTTACACTTAGAAAAAATTGGTGTTGAGCTTACAGAGTTAAAACCAGATCAAGCCAAGTATATTGGTGTAGAAGTTAAAGGTCCTTTTAAACCTGAGCATTATAGATACTAAGACTTCCTGCGAAAGCAGGAATCTCAAATTTCAAATACTAAAAATTAAATCCCAAGCCGAAATGTTTGGGATTTTTTTATTCGTGACTTCGAGTGATTTGTGAGGCAAAAGTAAATTGCACTGAGACAAGCTCAGCAGAACTATCGAGAAGTAAAAACTTAATAAGTTCTCGATACAAAATTCTTTACAAGAATTTCACTCGAACTGACGAATTACTCATATTAAAATTTTGTATCTTAATGTTTAGATGAACTATTCCGAAGACAAAATAAAAGTCCCAAGATTCAACGAAGCATCTGGTTTCTACACTACGAAAAAACGCTCCAAGATTATGAGCAAAATTCGTGGGAAGAATACCAAACCAGAATTGTTGTTTAGAAAAGCACTTTGGAAAGAAGGCGTAAGGTACAGAGTCGATAGCAAACAAATTCCTGGTAGACCAGACGTTAGCATTAAAAAGTACAAATTGGCTATTTTTATTGATGGTGAATTTTGGCATGGTTACAATTGGGATGACCGTAAAGCCAAGTTAAAAACCAATCGCGACTTTTGGATTCCAAAAATAGAACGGAATATGCAGCGCGATAGAGAAGTCAATCAACAATTAAGGGAAATGGATTTTACCGTTTTTCGGTTTTGGGTTCACGAGGTAAAGGACAATCTTAAAACGTGTATCAATGATGTGATGATGTATCTGGATTTGGAAAAATACACTGATAAGAAGGAATAAAAAGACCTACAAGGTTTTAAAACCTTTGCAGGTCTACAATCTTTTTTTAATTACCTACTACTAGTTATTTACTACTTACTTTTTAGGATGCACTAGTTTCATCTCATCAATCAAGTGCTTTGCGCCAGCATATTTATCGACGATAAAAAGCACGTAACGTAAATCTACCATAATGTTTCGGCAAATGTCTGGGTCATAATTCATATCGCTCATGGTGCCTTCCCAAACACGATCAAAATTTAAACCTACTAAGTTTCCTTCGGCATCAATAGCTGGACTCCCAGAGTTTCCACCTGTGGTGTGATTGGTTCCTAAAAAGCAAACAGGCATATTTCCGTTTTTATCCGCATATTGACCATAATCCTTGGCTTCATAAAGGTCGATTAGCTTTTGGGGTACATCAAACTCATAATCACCTGGCACATACTTTTCCATAACCCCTTTTAAGTGGCTTACAGGCTCATAATACACGGCATCTCTTGGCGAATACCCTCTAACTTGGCCATAAGTAACACGCAACGTACTGTTGGCATCTGGGAAATAACGCTCGTTTGGTAAGGCTTTCATCAAAGCTGTCATATACTCGGTTTGCAGTGCAGATATGACTTCATTTTTTTGTTGAAATTCTGGATCGATACCATTAAAAAATTCTTCAATAATTGGCTTTGCGTAGGCATAGGCTGCATCATTATTTAAGTTTTTAATCACAGTTTCGGCATCGCCATCTAATAATTTTAAAGCCGAATCTAAATTGGTAAACGCTGTTTTTTCATAGATTGAAGCATCAACTGGTTTTCCATACAACGGCATTACATTTAGGTACATACCTTTGTCAACCTCAGCATCAAAGTTTTTAAGAATGCCTTCAAAAGTGCCTTTTAAACTGGTTTTAGCGCGTTCTAAACTTTCAGGATTTGCTAAAAGCGCTTGTTCAACCTGATAGGCTCTAAAGGTCATTTGCATCAGCTCACTTGTTACCAAAAAGACTTCAATAAAATTTCTTCGCTTTATATTGATGTCTGCAAAATCTTTATATAGTTTATCAAATTCTGGTAAAATATGACTATACTTTGCTTCTAGTCCATTTTCCTTCAATGCTTTCTTAAAAGTTGCTTCAAATTCACGACGCTTAGCCACAGCATCACTCTTTTGAATTCCTAAGTTTTCACCAATCCACTTTTTCCAGGCGTTTGCAATTCTGGCTTGCTTTGACGCATACTTAATACGCACCTCATCGCTGGCTTTCATCTTGGCATCAATCACTTTTAAAGCCGCTTCTCTAATTTCGATATTTGTTGGATTGAATTCCTTAGTGATATGCTCAATGGCTACAGCTGGCAAATACTCATTGGTACGACCAGGAAAGCCAAAAACCATTGTAAAATCGCCTTCTTCTACACCATCTAAAGACACAGGCAGATAGTGCTTTGGCTTGTAAGGCACATTGTTTTTACTGTATTTTGCTGGTCTGTTATTCTTATCAGCATATATTCTAAACATAGAAAAATCACCTGTATGTCTTGGAAACACCCAGTTATCTGTATCGCTACCAAACTTACCAATGCTGCTTGGTGGCGCACCAACCAATCTTATGTCTTCAAAACGCTCAGTTACAAATAAGAAGTACTGATTGCCTTCGTAAAACGACTTTGTTTTAACGTCTTGCCACGCTTCTTTTGACCAAGATGCCATGGCAGCATTACTGTTTCTTGTGATTAAAGATTGTTTTTCCTTTTCGGTCATAGCATCGTTTACACCATTTAAAACGGTATCTGTAACATCGTGAATGCTCACAATAAACTCAATAAACAAACCTTCATTTGGTAGTTCTTCGTCCAGCGACATTGCCCAAAATCCATTTTTTATGTAATCGTTTTCTAAAGACGAATGCGACTGAATCTGGCTAAATCCACAGTGATGATTGGTAAGCACCAAACCTTTGTCTGAAATCACTTCGCTGGTACAACCACCATTAAAATGACCAATAGCGTCCTTAAGACTAGAATTGTTAACATCGTAAATATCTTTAGCTGTTAGCTTACTTCCAAGGCTTTGCATTTCTTCTTCGTTCATACCTTCTAAAAGTGAGGGAATCCACATGCCTCCTTGCTGGGCAGACACCTGAAACAAAACGAAAAAACAGAGTAATTTTATTAATCGCATAGTATATATTTTATTGATTTTGTAAAGATAGAAAATCCACATTTTATATCTTTAAAACTTATAGAATATAAAGCTATATTATGGTAACACATCAATCTAAACTACTCAATGTAGGCACTACCATTTTTACGGTAATGAGTGCTTTGGCCAACGAATATAAAGCCTTAAACTTATCTCAAGGTTTCCCAAATTATCCAAGCTCACAACAATTAAACGACCTCGTTGCCAATGCTATGAATAGCGGCTACAACCAATACGCACCAATGGCTGGTAATTTAGATTTGCGCTTAGCAATTGCGAATAAATTTCAACAACTTTACAATACAGGTTATCATCCAGATACTGAAATCACGGTCACCGCTGGTGCAACTCAGGCTATTTACACTATCATTTCGGCATTTGTAAAGCCAAATGATGAAGTTCTAATTTTTAAACCTGCTTACGATTGCTACCAACCTGCTATTGAAGTTAATGGCGGAAAGACAATTGCCATTCAACTTTCTGCACCTGATTATAGCGTAAATTGGGACGAAGTCGCTTCAAAAATATCATCTAAAACGAAGATGATAATCATCAATACACCTCACAATCCTAGTGGTACAATTTGGTCTGAAGACGATATGCGTCACCTTGAAAAATTAACAAAAGACACTAATATTATTGTGCTGAGTGATGAAGTGTACAAGCATATTGTTTTTGATGGCGAACAACATCATAGCATTTGTAAGTTTCCAGATTTAAAAGCACGTAGTTTTATTACCGCTTCCTTTGGAAAAACGTTTCATAATACAGGTTGGAAAATTGGGTATTGCTGTGCACCAGAATATTTAATGGACGAATTTAGAAAAGTACATCAGTTTAATGTGTTTTCTGTAAATCATCCAATGCAAAAAGGTATAGCAGATTATATGGCAGATGCCGAAACCTATCTTGGTTTGAGCAATTTTTTTCAGCAAAAACGAGATTTATTTTTGAATTTAATAGCTGAATCTCGATTTAAATTCACACCATCAAAAGGCACGTATTTTCAGGTGTTAGATTATTCTGAAATTACCGACGAGCACGATGTGGATTTTGCCAAGCGATTAACCAAGGAATTTAAAATTGCCAGTATTCCGCTTTCGGTTTTTAATGAAAATGGCAAGGATGACAAAGTACTTCGTTTCTGTTTTGCCAAAACCAACGAAACCTTAATAAAAGCCTCGGAAATTTTATGCAGAATTTAAGTTACTTTTTGTACTTTTCTGTGTCACACTAATGAACTAAAATTTATTAAAAATGAAATATTACATCATACTTTTATTATTAGCGTTTTCACTAACATCATTTGCCCAAACTGTTGAAAAAGATGGAAAAACTTATGAGGTAAAAAAAGAAAAAATCTTTTTAGACGGAAATGAGGTTACAGAGACTCTAAGTTTAGAGGAAAAAGAAGCTATCTTAAAGCAAGCGGCAACTATAAATGAAAAACTAAAGGTAGATGAAAAAGCACAAAAAGCTGCCGAAAAATTAGAAAAAGAAGCCAAAAAAGCAGAAAAGGCTCAAAAAAAAGCCGAAAAAGCACAAAAGAAAGCAGAAAAGGCTTTAAAGAAAAAAGAAAAGCTTCAGAAAAGTTATGAAAATGCGCAAAACGATTTTAAAAAAGCCCAAAAGAAATACGAAAAGCTAAAGAAAAAAGGTAAATTATCACCTGTTGATGAGACGAAGTGGCTTGAGAAAATCGAAAAACTTTCTGAAAAAGTAGAAAAAGCAAAACGCAAACTGTAATTATGAGCAATACCCTAACTGTTGCACTTATACAAACGGATTTGGTTTGGGAAAACCCTGAAGCAAATCGTAAAAACCTAGAACAAAAGGTCAACGCCATCAATGGTGCTGACATTATTGTTTTGCCAGAAATGTTTAGCTCAGGCTTTACCATGAATGCTTCTGCCGTTGCTGAAACTATGGATGATGAAACCATTACTTGGTTAAAAGCACTTTCAAAATCTAAAAATTCTGCAATAGCAGGTAGTTTGGTAATTTCTGAAAACGGGAATTATTATAACCGATTGGTTTTTATTGAACCTACTGGGAAAATTACACCTTACGATAAACGACATACGTTTACCTTAGCAGGTGAGCATAAAGTATATACTGCTGGTAATGAAAGAACTATAATCGATTATAAAGGATGGAAAATTTGTCCACTCATTTGTTACGACTTACGTTTCCCTGTTTGGGCAAGAAATACCGAAGATTACGATATACTAATCTACGTAGCTAATTGGCCAAAACTTCGCATTGCTGCTTGGGATACACTCTTAAAAGCTAGAGCTATTGAAAATATGGCTTATTCTATAGGTGTTAACCGTATTGGCTTAGATGGTAATGACTACGAATACTCTGGCCATTCTGGCGCTTATGATGTTTTAGGAAACCGTATAGACAGCATGCCTGAAAACGAGGAAACTACTGAAATCGTAACCTTAGAAAAAGCACATATAATTAAATACCGAGAAAAACTTGGCTTCCTAAAAGATAGGGATACTTTTAGTCTAAAAGTGTAAACTCATAAATAAAATCGAAACTTGCCCTGACCTCATCAAGTTGAGAAGAAGGCATATAGCTCACACGCTCTGGTTGTATTCCTAATAAGTAGTTGCCAGTATCATATTTACCATTACCATTGGTGTCGTAAATAACTCTTAAATCATAAAGCTTCGGTACTAAATCTGTAAAATCTACAACTGGAGATTCTGTAGTATAACGCTCATATTCTACTTCACCTCTATTATTTACTAATTGAACAATCAGTGGGAATTTAGCATTTATGAGATTTACCCTAATATTACCATATTCAGATTTCATCTTAGTTCTAAAAGAATAGTTTAAAGTGTCTTTGTTGGTACCTTCATAAAAATCTGTAAAAGCATAAGGAAGCACTCTTATTTTGTATTGCTTACCTTCCTCTTTATTAATTGGAAATTTATAGCGGTTATATATAGAGTCATATTTTACTTTATAATCTACTTTTAAAGAATCATTATCAATTACTTTAATCTTAGTCGAATCAACACTTACAAAAGGCACAGAACCTTCTAAGGTAAAATCAGTTTCTGTATCTAGTGTTCCACTTGTGATAGCTTTAATTTCTAAAGAATCAGCATCAAGATTTCTAAAACGATGCTTGAAAGTATCCACATACTTTTCGTTAGAAACCACAAAGAAGGTCGTATCAATTTCAAACTTTGGTTTATACCAATAATAAAGTGTATCGGTTTTGGTATCTTTGGTTATTCTTGTGGTATAGCCCTCAGGCGTTTCACCTAAAACTTTAATATGCATATTTTCGTAACTTCCTTCGTAAGGGAACATGATTCTGGTTTCTCCTTCTTGTTTTGGCTTTACAGCTTTAAAATTTACCTCTTCTTTAAAAAGAGTTAGTTTATAGTTTTCATCAGTAGGTACTGTTATAAAATCTTCATAAAACCCGATCTTATCATTTTTTTGATCAAAAGTGTAATTACCGTTTTTATCTTTTAAGGCGATAAGCTTATAAACGCCCGCTTTTATATTATCTATACTAAATGTGGTTACACTATCTAAAGTATTGGTAATATATCTTGGTTTTTGTTTATAAACCAGAGAATCTGAATAGGTAGAATCAACCTCATACAGCATAACTGAGATAAAGGTTTCTGGTTTTTTTAAAAGCGCATCTTCAACGTAACCCCTTACTGAAAGTGAGTCTATTGTCTCACCTGTTGAAAATACATAACGATAATATGGATAAGGATTTTCCTCATTATTGTCTACAATGCTTTCCCCAAAATTGAAGGTGTACGTTGTATTAGGTTGTAATGTATCTTTTATTTTTATAGAAATATATTTACTTGCGCCTCCCATTGGATATATCTCAGGGTTGGTATCCATTGGAGGTGAGATAATGAGTTGCTTTCTTAAATCTTTAATCTTTACATACTCGTCAAAGGTTATGATAATTTCGTTTCCTTTAAAGTTTGTTGATAAGTTTTTAGGCTTTTCACTAATTATTACTGGCGGATCCACATCCTCCTCACCTCCTGAGGGTGACCCACGATTGGCACAGCTAACAATTACTAATGCCATAGATAGAATGCCTAGAATTCGTAAAAAATATGAACACATCTACTAAGAATAATTTTGCACAAAGAAACAATTTTTAAACTATAGAAACGAAAAAATCAATCGGCAATTGCCATAGTAGCAAGACTTAACTTAATATTATCAATTTTCAATAATTCTGTGGCACAAGCCTCAATGGTTGCGCCTGTAGTTATAATATCATCAACTAGTAAAATATGCTTTCCTTTTAATGATGAATTATCTGCAATACCAAAAACAGCACCATCATTCCATCTGGACAGTCTGCTTTCAAATACTTTGGTTTTTGTAGCCTTTATTTTTATGAGAATAGTGTCATTATATTCTGCATTAAGTGCTTTCGCTATTGCTTTCCCAAACTGCTCTGTTTGATTATAGCCTCGTTGTCGCAACTTGGTTCTATAAAGCGGTACTGGTATTACAACATCAATCTTTTTATAAGCATCAATAGTTTTTAACTCTTCCCCAAGCCACCTACCAAAGAAGCCACTTATATCCTGATGTTTTCTATACTTCAGATTATGAAGCAGTTGTTGCACAACTCCTTTCTTTGAAAAGTGCAGGAGTGCAGTTGCCTGTTCTAGCTTTACACGTCCATAAACTACCTTTTTAACAGTGTCCACATTTTCAAAATGAAAATTTGTAATAGGCAAATCGTGTCGACATTTCGTACAAATGACTAATTCATTATCTACCAAAACATTACTACATGCTTCACAGACTTCAGGGAAGAATAAGTTCAACAAATTTTTTACCACTTAATCGAATAAAATAAAAACGCACCTCAATATACTCTAATTTCGCATTAACTAAGAAATTAATGATGATAGTTAACCCTCAATTATTTAACTACAGATTAATTATAAGTTCTTTATTAGTTGTTTTAACTGTTTTAGGTGTATATAGTTTTACTAATTACAAATCCATTAAATCCTACGAAGAATTCCTAAAACAAGAAAAAGTTTTGATAGAAAAAGAACTATCAGAAATTTTAGTAAGTTATGACGAACTAAGCCAAGATTATGATCTTATGTCTTCGCAGCTCCAAGAAGCAAAACTAGAAACTAAAATTGTTTTAGATTCTTTAAGATTATTAAAAAGTGACTTATCAATAATCACAAAGTTTAAAGATCAGCTTTCCGTTTTAAAAACTAAGAGCAAGGTCTTACTTACTACAGTAGATTCTCTAAATTCTGCAAATATAAAGTTGCAGAAAGAGAAACGCTACGCTATGAATACTATTAAGAGCAACAATATAACTATCAATGCTCTTAAAGTAACCAACGATTCTCTAAATGAAACTATAGATAATGCTGCTATTTTAAGAGCTAATAGTGTCAATGTTGAAGCTTTTAAAATAGATAATTCTAAAAAGAAAGCCACACTGAGAGCTAGACGTGTTAATGCAATGGATGTCTGTATATCACTAACTGAAAATCCATTAACTGAAAAAGGTAAGAAAGATATTTACATTCAGATTGTAAGCCCTGACAACAATATTATTGCAGACAAGGGAGAGGTGTTTTTTAATGACACTTCTTTGATTTACAGTAAAAAGGATGTAGTAAATTTTGACAATAAGAATTTGAACATCTGTACTACTGTAGCCACTTATAAAGAAGACAGACCACTAAAAAAAGGAACTTATTTTATCAATGTTTTTCATGAAAACAGAAAACTCGGTAGTACAAGCATAGAATTAAAGTAAACCAACGATATAATTTTTTAAAAACCGCTCAATTAATTTGAGCGGTTTTTTATTTTTGTGCCATGGCAAATGACGACAAATTCAAAAAGGTAATCTCTCACGCAAAGGAGTATGGTTACGTATTTCAAAGCAGCGAAATCTATGATGGTTTAAGTGCTGTTTACGACTATGCACAAAATGGTGCTGAATTAAAAAAAAATATTAGAGACTATTGGTGGAAAGCCATGGTACAAATGCACGATAATATTGTAGGTATAGATGCTGCAATATTTATGCACCCAACTACTTGGAAAGCTTCTGGGCACGTTGATGCGTTTAACGATCCATTAATAGACAACAAGGACTCTAAAAAACGTTACAGAGCAGATGTTTTAATAGAAGAACATTGCGCTAAAATTGAAGCCAAGATTAATAAAGAAATTCAAAAAGCCGAAAAACGTTTTGGTGATACCTTTAATAAAGAAGAGTTTGTCTCAACCAATGGTCGCGTTCTTGGATACCAGGAAAAGATAGACTCTATTCTAAAACGTTTAGGACAATCTTTAGAAAAAGAAGATTTAGCAGATGTTAAGGCTTTAATTGAAGAATTAGAAATTGCCGATCCATTAACAGGAAGTCGTAATTGGACAGACGTTAAGCAGTTTAACCTAATGTTTGGCACTAAATTAGGTGCTTCCGCAGATACTGCAATGGATTTATACCTAAGGCCAGAAACAGCACAAGGTATTTTTGTAAATTTCCTTAATGTTCAAAAAACGGGACGACTAAAAATTCCTTTCGGAATTGCACAAACGGGTAAAGCGTTTAGAAATGAAATTGTTGCCAGACAGTTCATCTTTAGAATGCGCGAGTTTGAGCAAATGGAAATGCAATTTTTTATCAAACCAGGTGCTCAAAAGGAATGGTTTGACTATTGGAAAGAAACCCGTTTAAAATGGCATAAATCCTTAGGAATGGGCGACGATAATTACCGTTTTCATGATCATGAAAAATTAGCACATTATGCAGATGCAGCAACAGATATAGAGTTTAATTTCCCATTTGGTTTTAAAGAGTTAGAAGGCATTCACTCACGTACGGATTTCGATTTAAAACAACACGAGGAATATTCTGGCAAAAAGTTACAATACTTTGATCCAGAAGACAACACAAGTTATGTACCTTATGTTTTAGAAACATCTATCGGTTTAGATCGTATGTTTTTAGCAGTATTCTCCAACTCACTTGTTGAAGAAGTATTGGAAGATGGTTCTACTCGCGATGTCTTAAAACTACCTGCGGTTTTAGCACCGACTAAAGCTGCTGTTTTACCTTTGGTGAGAAAAGATGACGCTTTAACCAAAATGGCAAGAGATATTGTAGATGACCTTAAATGGGATTTTAATGTGGTTTACGATGAAAAAGATGCTGTAGGAAGACGTTACCGTAGACAAGATGCTGCTGGCACACCGTTCTGTATCACTGTTGATGGCGAAAGTTTAGAAGACAACACAGTAACCATACGTTATAGAGATACTATGGAGCAAAAACGTGTTAAGGTTGAAGATTTACGTGACCTTATTAAAAAAGAAGTTGATGTTAAAGAGTGGTTGATGAAAATGAATTAGAATTCTTCTAATTATAAAAAAACAAGAAACCTAAGCAAATTGCTTAGGTTTCTTGTTTTTATGATTATTATTTATTGAGATTAAAAACGATAACCTACAGTTATACCGAACTTGCCTACAAAATCATAATCTGTACCCTCAGATTCAAACAAGTTTCTACCAATTCCGAAATTTATTTCACCTATAAGCCCTTTTTTGGTTACCCATTTTCCTCCTAAGCCAATACCTAAAGCAAAATCTGTTACCCAATTATCTTCATCGTCTTCAAACAAAAAATCAATATTCCGATCAGCGCGATTAAGCATTCCAAATCCTTCGAGAAAAAAACCAGCTGCATGTTTTTTCCCAAAATAATAGCGATAATAAGGAGAAATATAATACTGTATCTCATCCTTTAATTCCTTATCATATGGTAAAAAAACACTAATACCTAATCCAGACTCATCATCTAACAAATACTCATAGCCTACATCAAAAGCACCTAAGACAAGCACAAGAGCATTTAGCTTCACTTCATGTTTGGCATAAAAAGAATTGTCTGTTGTATTTTGCTCTTGAGCATTAAATGTAAATGTAGCACAAAGTAATAATACCGCTAAAAGTAATTTTTTCATTTTTATTGATTGTTTAATTGATTATGAACTTATTCTTACAACAATTATAACACATAGATGCAAAACTTACACATAGGTTGCGTAATAATTTTGTTTGTACTCTAAAAATATGCCTTCAACTGAATTGTTCCTGTATGGATGGTTTTTGCTGTTTCAGTCTTTCGACCAAAATAATTAAGGTTTAAATCTAAAAACCTGGTAAGTTTCTTTTGCGCTAACAAACTCCAGGTAAAGTTTTTGCCTGGTTGTAAACCTTCTAACATCTGATAAGCCACTGGCGTGTTGGGATTACCCTCATAAGTATTTTGAAACACATTAAATTCACCTGTCAATGCAATTTTCGCTGCTTTATTATAAGTGAATGAAAAACCATAATTGTTTTGTGATAAAGACTCTAAATCACCAATAGTATTTTCTTTTGAGGTATATTGATAAAAGACATCAAACTGCGCGTTTTCACTAAACAAATAAGATAACTTGGGTTGAAAACGCTCCTCGTTGATGTTAAAATTTCTATTGGCAAAGTTTTCACTTAAGCTTTCCTCAGTCCCAAAGCTTGAGAGTGCATTAACGAGCCAATTGGTTGCAAACTTGTGGTTGAAGTTTAATTGATGTTTGGTCAATTTATTTTCCTGAAATCCTATTGACAACAAACTTCTACTTGTGTTTGTTAAAAACGTATACGATGTCGTATAACGTTGTTTCCCTCTATTGTAAAACAACACATTTCTAACACTATTATTTAGAGCTAATTGGTTATCTTCATCGGCTTCAAAAGGGTTCAAATTAAAATTATTTCCCTCTCTTCTTATCTTCCTATCAATTAAATAAGACGTTTGGTTATAAAAATGTGAAAAGAACTTTTTGGTTTTATTTTCGGATGCACTCCATTGTATTGGATTCACGGTCAGTGTTTGACTCAATCGGTTTTGATGCGTCCGCACAAAAACTTGGTTTGGTAGCAGTACTCTTATATAACTGCCTTGATCTGCAAATTGTGCAATTTCAAACTCGTTGAGTTCCTGTATTCCATTTTCATTATAGTCAATCCAAGTGTAGGCCCCTTGCCCTGCTTCAACTTCTACATAAGTAAAATCTTGTTGTGGTAACGTACCAGAATTGGTTTCAAAACTGGTATTCCAAAGTATAAGATTATTAAACAATTTTTGGTTATAGCTCAATCTGCTGTTTAAACTTTGTTCATCTTCTGAGGTTTCATCTTCTGCCTTTAGGTCTCTAAAATTTACAAAAAGTTGTAGGCTGGTATTAGTATTTTGTATTAATCGTGATTTTAAATAGTAAGTATTAGAAGTATTAACACGCTCTAAACTATTATTTCGCAAACTATCATTATAACGTTTTATGTAACCTACCTCAGCGAATACTTTAGTACTATCACCTATACCAACAAAAGCTTCATAAGCAGAAAATCGCTGGCTTAAAGGCGTTAAGGAATCTGAAGCTATAACGGTTTGTTCGTTATCTTCTACTGCAAACTTAGCTCCAACCCATTTATTACCCTTTTTATAAACCACACGATTAAAAGACCTTAAAAAGGTAGATCGATTTATCGTACTTTCACTATTAAGAAAACTAGAATTGGTAAAAACTCTAAAGTTACCCAATCGCATATCTGCCATAAGATTATGTCGGCTTCCGTTAAAATTGTTGGCGTAATCTAAATATTCAAAATTATAGGATGCCAATCCTTTTTTAGAATGCGATAATTGTAACCCAGAGGTTAATAATAGTTGATTACCTAAAATGAAATTTCCTTGGTCATCTCTATTATCTTCAAGGTTCCAATCACGATTAAATTCGGCTCTGTACAAACGCTGAATGGTTCTAAAATTCTCTTGAATAAAATCGGCATCTATCAAAGCAGACAAATTCCAAAGACTATCGTGTTGGACCAGTTTTTGATCCACTCTTAGCTTTCCTGCAAAACCATCATTATCATCGTCATCTAAACTTGAAAATAGATTGATATCATTTTTACTTCCTGCCAACTCAAAAAATATATCTGTTTTTTGAGTTGGTTGGTAACGACCATTGAGCACAGCTATTTGCAGCCGTTCTGGCGCTACAAGTTGCGTAATTGGTTCATAGTTCCCTTGCGGAATACCTCCAATTGGTGCTACATATTCAAAAATATTGGTCACCGCAGTATCGTTACTCAACACATAATTTCCTTGATTAGTACCAACTAATGTAAACCGAACACTAAACAACTGGTCTTCGGGATTTTGTGAAAAGACAAAAATTTCTTCACCATTGAGAATTTCTTTTCGATATAGAATTCTATTTTCTGAAAAGGATTCTTCAGTTGCCGATGGTGCAACCATCAAGTCTTTATCATCACCTGCGTCAGCCAAGATTTGGGTCTGCTCTGTTGATAGATTTTGCTGTAGTGGTTGATTTTTAGCATCACTTTCAGAATATAAAGACACACTTAATTGCAACTTTTCGGTTTCAAACGTACCACCTCCAAACACTGTAAATCGTGAATAGTTTCGTTCACTAAACTGATAATCTACCGTAATTCGCATTTCGGAAGTAATCGGATAGGTTGAGTTGAAAATAATTTCACCCGCATTATAATCTATAATATAATCATGGTTTTCTCCACGTTCTAGAGGCACACCGTTCACATAAACCGTTTCACTACCAGAAACGATAAGCACAAACAATTCGTTATTGGGTCCTCGCAATTTGTAAGGTCCTTGATTACCTTCTTGAGCTGTGAATTGTGTCGTTGTAAATTGCCCTCTAACCAAAGCTCCTGAGGCAAAAACTGAGGTTTTTTCACTTAGATTTGCATTAACCAACAAGCCTTGTACACGCTTAGAAAAGTTGGCATAATAACTTTTGGTATTTACCAAATCTATATCTCCAGCTCTAATATTCCAGCTATCACTAAACAACTCTATAAATACTTGGTCAAATTCATCTAACCGCTGCGAATATCCACCTTCTTGCAATGGAATATTTGCATCTTGTATCGATGCTCTTAAGGATACTTTATCGCTCAACTTACCCGAAATTTGTAAATCAAGCTCACTGTTCAATACCGAATTCTGGTTATTGCCAATCGTTACACCTCTAGAAATACTACCAGATGTGGTCAAACCATCAAAAGGAGTAAAAAGATTTCTGTTAGAGGTATTTTCTAACTTGTATAAAGTTTCAATACCATAAACTGAACGGTCTACAATAACATCATCGTCTAATTGCTTATATACTTTGGTTATAAAATCTGGGTAGCGTAAATATTCAACATCGATAGAATCTAATTCAACGGGTTGTTTAAAATTTAATATGGACTTAGAAAAATCAATATTGTAAAGTGTTGAATCAAGGGCAATTCCTTGTTTCGTTTTTACAACAAATTTTGAAGGATTTATACTCACAGAATCAATGATAATTGAATCTGTAACTGCAAGACGTTTTTTCTTATAATTAGTCGGATTCTCTTGGGCATAAATCCCAAAAGAAACCACAAGAAATAGAAAGAAAAGAAAGCGCTTCATCTTATGATATAACTTCGTAAAATCGCAAATATTTTATCGTTAAAATAGACGTAAAATAATAGTGTAAAAGTACTCTATTATTTATTTTAGCGGAATACCGAAAAAATTGTTACCAATTAGAAATTTAAAGTAAAAAATGAAAATAGCCTCATATAACGTAAACGGCATAAGAGCTGCCATAAATAAAGGTTTTATAGAATGGTTGAAAGCCACTAGTCCAGATGTGATCTGTTTACAAGAAATAAAGGCAACGGAAGACCAACTTGACCTAGACCTTTTTAAAGAAGCTGGTTACGAATATAATTATTGGTTTAGTGCCCAAAAAAAAGGGTATAGTGGTGTTGGTATTCTGTGTAAAAAAGTACCAAACCATGTAGAATTTGGAACTGGAATTGAATCTATGGACCAAGAAGGCAGAAATTTGAGAGTAGATTACGATAAGGCATCCATAATGAGTATGTACTTACCTTCTGGAACTAACGATGCTCGATTATCGCATAAATTTGAATACATGGATTTAATCCATGACTATTTGAATAATCTACAAAAGGAAATACCTAATCTCGTTGTCTGTGGCGATTACAATATTTGTCACGAACCAATCGATATCCACAATCCAAAAATGAAAGGTGTCTCAGGGTATTTACCTGAAGAACGTGAATGGCTGGGTAATTTCATAGACAGCGGTTTCATTGACAGTTTTAGGCACTTACACCCTGAAAAGCAAGAATTCTCATGGTGGAGCTACAGGGCCAATGCCAGGGCAAACAACAAGGGTTGGCGCTTAGACTATGCCATGGTAAGTGAACCTTTACAAGAAAAAATAAAACGAAGCGTTATACTCACTGAAGCAGTACATAGTGACCATTGCCCAATTTTATTAGAATTAGATTTATAAACATGCTTAATTCAAATTTAAATATGATCAAAAAAATTTCATTAATAGTACTTTTACTATTGACGATGACCTCTTGTGTATCTAAAAAAATATACACAGACCTCGAAGACAAATACGCCAACCTCAAAAAGGAGAACAGAGCATTAACAGATGAACTAGAAGTACTTTCGTCAGACAAGAACAAATTAACTAATGACTTAAATAGTTTGCAAGCAGCTTATGATGATGCAGTAAAAGAAAGAGATCAATTACGATCAGATTATGCAGCTACAAAGACTAATCTTGATAATTTAAAGGCCTCTTATGATGCACTTGAAAAAAATAGTTCTGCCGAAATTGCAAAAAACTCCCAAAAGAACAGAGAGCTTTTAGCGCAGTTAGAAGCTAAGGAACTTGCCCTAGCAGCCGAAAATAAGCGTTTAGAAAATTTGAAAAAAGAGTTAGAAAGTAGATCACAACGTGTTGCTGAATTAGAAAGTGTAATCGCTGCAAAAGACGCCAATATGCGAGCGCTAAAAGACGCGATTTCTAAGGCCTTAACAAATTTTGAAGGAAAAGGACTGACGGTAGAACAACGCGATGGAAAAGTATATGTATCTATGGAAAACAAATTACTCTTTGAGTCTGGTAGTTGGTATGTTGGAGAGCAAGGCAAGCAGGCTGTAAAGCAACTAGGAAGCGTGTTGGCTGAAAATCCTGATATTGCAATTTTAATTGAAGGTCATACCGATAATGTACCATACAAAGGCAATGCGCAGCTAAGTGGCAATTGGGATTTATCTACAAAACGTGCTACGGCAATTGTTAACATACTGAGAGAAAACAACGCTATAAATCCAGAGAATTTAACAGCGGCTGGTCGCGGTGAATATGCGCCAATAGCATCTAATGAAACTTCTCAAGGTAGAGCAAAGAACCGAAGAATTGAAGTGATTTTAACACCTAAGCTTGATGAGATTTCAAAATTACTGAATGACATCTAGTCGGTATTTATTTGAAAGAAGTGTTCCTTTAAAACATAAACTTAACATACATTTAGACCTTTTGTGTTTTAACAACATGAAAGGTCTTCTTATTTTTGCTTTTTACATTGTGCTAATGCATGACGCTATAGGACTCCGAAACAAGTTCAGAACGACAAAATTTAATATTTTATGAAATATACAACATTACCCCATACCGATATAAAAGTCAGTAAAATATGTCTAGGCACCATGACTTGGGGAAATCAAAACACTCAAGACGAAGGGTTTGCCCAAATGGATATGGCCTTAGACAAAGGTGTTAACTTTTTTGATGTAGCCGAATTATATCCTGTACCTGCAACAGCTGAAACTTATGCTGAAACCGAACGCATTATTGGTAACTGGTTTGCAAAAACAGGCAATAGAGACAACGTTGTTTTGGCTACAAAAATTGCTGGCCCAGGCGATTATACTGCTCATATTAGAACCACAGGTTTTAGTAAAGAAGCATTAAATGAAGCTGTAAACAATAGTCTTAAACGTTTACAAACTGATTATATAGACTTATACCAACTGCATTGGCCAGAACGTAACACTAATACCTTCGGTGTTAGAGATTATACACACAACCCAAAGGATGGCTGGAAAGATAATTTTAATGAGATTCTTCACGCATTAGATGAAATTGTTAAATCCGGAAAAATAAGACAAGTAGGCTTATCTAATGAAAAAGCTTGGGGCACCATGCGCTATTTAGAAGAAGCCAAATACAATAACTTGCCAAGAATGATTACCATTCAGAATGCATATTCATTATTGTGTAGACCTTTTGAAGGTGATTTGGCAGAAATCGCACACAGAGAAAACATAGGATTATTAGCATATTCACCAATGGCATTTGGTGTATTATCTGGTAAATACGTAAAAGGTACTGCTGCAGATAATGCAAGGCTAAAGCTGTTCCCAAGATTTTCTAGATATAGTAGCGATCAGGCTACCGAAGCTACTAAGCGTTATTTAAAAATTGCCGAAGATAACGGTATGTCTTTAGCACAAATGGCTTTAGCTTTTGTTAACCAAAGACCGTTTGTAACAAGTAATATTATTGGTGCAACAAGTTTAGAACAACTTGAAGAAAATATCGATAGCATCAACATTAATTTGTCTGATGATATACTAAAAGCCATTAACGAAGTACATGCGGCTATTCCAAATCCAGCGACCTAGTTTTCAAATTTTACTGAAGTTATATATACTCAAAAAAAGTGAAAGATTTATAGCTTTATTATATGAATACTTCTACTATTATATTAGTGTTAATTCCTTAGCTAATCCTTAGGTTTTTTCTACCTTTGCGGCTCGTTTCAAATTAAGGTATTATTTGCACCTTATAGACGTAGAAAATTATACATGTTTAAACTATTGACCACAGGATTTTGGGAAGGTGTTGCGAGGATTATTCTTCGTAATAAAATCTTCATTCTCATTGCTATTATATTAGCTACTGTGTTCTTTAGTATGCAGTGGAAACATATGCGCTTTACTAATACCGAAGCCAATATGTTACCAGATGATCATGAGGTAAACCTTACCTACAATGATTTTTTAGAAATCTTTGGAGAAGAAGGTAATCTCATTGTTTTAGGAGTAAAAGATTCTAGTGTATTTACGGTTAAACAGTTTAACGCATGGAACAAACTTGCAGAGTCTTTTAAGTCATATGACGAAGTTGAAACAGTTATATCTATCAAAGACTTACAAAAGCTTGTTAAGAATACTGAAAAACAAAAATTTGATTTAGAAACTTTTATTAAAGATTCTATAACTAGCATTGGGGAAATTAATAAACTTCAGGAAGACCTTTTTAAGAAATACCCATTTTATGATAACTTTCTATTTAATGCAGAAACAAAGACACTTCGTACTGCAATATATTTAAAGAAGGATATCGTTAATACATCTGTTAGGAAAGACTTCATTATTAATATTCTTGAAAAACGTATCAAAGATTTTGAAGACACTTCAAAGCTCGATGTAAGAGTATCTGGAATGCCTTATATCAGAACGCTTAACTCTCAAAATATCGTTGACGAAATTCCAATATTTATTGGTGCTGCACTGTTTGTAACTTCGTTAATTTTCTTTTTATTCTTCAGGTCTTTTAGAGCCACATTTATTTCGCTTATTGTAGTTTGCATAGGTGTTATGTGGACTTTTGGCATTTTAGGGTTGTTAGGCTATGAAATCACAGTGCTTACAGCTTTAATTCCACCACTAATCATTGTCATTGGCATACCAAATTGTATCTTCTTAATTAATAAATATCAGCATGAAGTTAGGTCTCATGGTAACAAGGTAAAATCCTTACAACGCGTTATCACTAAGGTTGGAAATGCTACATTGATGACCAATGTGACAACAGCATCTGGTTTTGCTACATTTATTTTAACCGAGAGTAAATTACTTAAAGAATTTGGTATTGTTGCATCGCTAAGTATCCTAGCAATATTTATACTTTGCTTACTCATTATACCAATAATCTACACATTTTTACCTTATCCTAAGGATCGGCATTTAGAGCATCTAAATAAGCGTTGGATTGGTGGCTTTGTGGATTGGATGGAACGAATGGTGAAGCATAAAAGGATTACCATATATGCAACAGCATTTGTCCTTATTATAGCCAGTATGATTGGTATAAATCAAATGAAAATATCTGGTAGTTTGATTGAGGACATGCCTAAAGACAAACAGTTTTTTAACGATATCAGGTTCTTTGAAGAGGAATTTAATGGCATAATGCCTCTTGAAATTATGGTAGATACCAAGCGTAAAAAAGGTGTTATGAAGCTATCTACCCTAAAACGCATTAACGAATTAGAGGAGCTCATTGAAGAAACGCCAGAGTTATCTAAACCTATTTCTGTAGTAAGCTTGGTAAAATACAGTAAACAAGCTTACTTTAACGGAAATCCTAAATATTATCAATTACCAACAAGTCAAGAAAATAGCTTTATCCTTTCTTATGCTAAAAATTCGTCTTCAGATGTAGATTTACTGAAAAACTTTGTGGATAGTACAGGCCAATATGCACGCATCACCACTTTTATGAAGGATATTGGTACGGATAAAATGGAACGCATACAGGAAAACCTTCAAAATAAAATAGAGAAAGTTTTTCCGAAAGAGCAATACGAAGTTACCATGACAGGTAAAGCACTTGTTTTTCAGAAAGGAACAAATTATTTAGTGAGAAATCTAGTTATCTCTTTATCGTTAGCCATATTCTTAATTTCATTGTTTATGGCGTATTTGTTCCGCTCATTTAGAATGATTATTGTATCGCTTATCCCAAACCTATTACCATTGTTAGTCACAGCTGGTTTAATGGGTTACTTGGGCGTACCTATTAAACCATCAACTATATTAGTATTCAGTATAGCTTTTGGTATTTCGGTAGATGACACCATCCACTTTTTAGCCAAATACCGACAAGAATTACAAGCCAACCACTGGAAAATTAGAAAATCAGTTTACGCAGCATTACGAGAGACTGGTGTAAGTATGTTCTACACCTCTATAGTATTATTCTTCGGATTCTCTGTGTTTACAATCTCTAGTTTTGGTGGCACTGTAGCCTTAGGAGCATTGGTTTCAATCACTTTGTTGTTTGCCATGCTTTCTAACTTACTATTGTTACCATCGCTGTTACTATCATTAGAGCGCAACATTGCTAATAAGGAAGTCCTCAAAGAGCCTTCGATAGATATTATCCCTTCTGAAGACGACGATGAAGAAGACGCTTTAAAATACGATTAGAAGATTTATCTTTGCATTTTCAAAATAAATAAAAATGACAACAAAAACTGTAGCACAATTATTATCAAAAGATAACACTTTGCAAGATGTTACCGTAAAAGGATGGGTAAGAACGTTTAGAGCCAATCGATTTATAGCATTAAATGACGGTTCTACGATAAATAATATACAGTGTGTTGTAGATTTTGAAAATTTTGATGAAGCCTTGCTTAAGCGCATCACCACAGGTGCTGCTATTCATGTTGCTGGTGAGTTGGTAGAAAGCCAAGGTAAAGGGCAGTCTGTAGAGATACAGGTAAAGGAATTGGAAATTTTAGGAGATTCAGATCCTGAAACCTATCCTATTCAACCTAAAAAACACACTTTTGAATTTTTACGTGAAAACGCCCACTTGCGCACAAGGACAAATACATTTAGTGCTGTGATGCGTTTACGTTCGTCACTTTCTTTTGCCATACATAAATACTTTACAGAAAATGGCTTCTACAACATGCATACACCGATTATTACAGGAAGTGATGCCGAAGGTGCTGGTGAAATGTTTAGAGTAAGCACTTTAGATGCCAAGAATCCTCCACTAAACGAGGATGGCACTGTTAACTACAAAGAGGACTTTTTTGGCAAAGAAACTAATCTCACAGTTTCTGGTCAATTAGAAGCCGAAACTTACGCTATGTCTTTAGGAAAAGTGTATACATTTGGCCCAACATTTAGAGCTGAAAATTCAAATACATCACGCCATCTTGCTGAATTCTGGATGATTGAGCCAGAAGTGGCTTTTATGGATTTAGCTGGCAATATGGATTTGGCAGAAGATTTCTTAAAATCTGTTTTGGGATATGCTTTAGAAAATAATAAAGAAGATTTAGAATTCTTGGATAAACGCTTACAAGACGCCGAGAAATCTCTACCAGAAGCAGAGCGCAGCCCAATGAACTTAATAGATAAAATTAAGTTTGTGGTAGATAATAACTTTAAACGTGTTAGCTATACTGAGGCTATAGATATTCTTAGAAACTGCAAACCAAACAAAAAGAAGAAATTCAAATATCTAATTGAAGAATGGGGAGCAGATTTACAATCTGAGCACGAACGCTATTTAGTTGAAAAGCACTTTAAGTGTCCTGTTATTTTATTTGATTATCCTGCTAATATCAAAGCATTTTATATGCGCTTAAATGAAGATGGGAAAACCGTAAGAGCTATGGATATTCTTTTTCCTGGCATTGGTGAAATGGTTGGTGGCTCACAACGAGAAGAGCGCTTAGAGGTTTTAAAAGAAAAAATGAAAGCCTTAGACATACCAGAAGAAGAATTATGGTGGTACTTAGATCTTAGAAAATATGGTACAGCTGTACACTCTGGTTTTGGTCTTGGATTTGAAAGACTTGTTATGTTTACAACAGGAATGGGCAATATTAGAGACGTAATTCCTTATCCAAGAACACCTCAGAACGCTGAGTTTTAAATTCTAATTAAACCTTTGTGGTATTTATAAACCTCAAGGGTTTTTTACTATTTTTATAAGCAATAGAATTTTCATGTCCCTAAAACAGTATTTACAATTCAAATTATCGCAGAAGCTGTCTCCACAGCAAATTCAACTTATGAAGTTGATACAGCTTCCTACCCAAGCTTTTGAACAACGTTTAAAACAAGAGCTTGAGGAAAATCCCGCCTTAGATACTGGAAAAGATGAGCCTTCCGATGATAATTTTGACGAGTTTGACAACTCTGTAGATGATTATAATGACAACGATAGCATTGATGCAGATGATATTAATGTAGATGAGTATTTGAGTGATGACGAAATACCTGATTATCGCACCCAAACCAACAACTACAGCTCAGATGATGAAGAAAAAAGCGTACCATATGCTGCTGGAACATCGTTTACGCAACATTTAATCAACCAGCTTAATACCTTTAGACTATCAGAGCAAGAAGAAGAGATTGCTTATTTTTTGGTAGGTAGTGTTGATGAAAGTGGTTATATAAGACGCTCTTTATCTGACATTACTGACGATTTAGCCTTTACTCAAAATGTTTATTCTACAGAAGAAGAGGTTGAAAAGGTTCTTAAAATTGTACAACAATTAGATCCTGCTGGTGTTGGTGCTCGTAATTTACAGGAATGTTTAAGTATTCAACTACACAGAAAAGAGCAAAACCCAGACATAGAACTTGCATGTGATATCATTGACAAAGCTTTTGAACAGTTTACAAAGAAGCACTACATAAAACTGATGCAAAAGTTCAATATTAACGAAGAACAGCTTAAAGATGCTATTCAGGAAATAGAACGCCTCAATCCTAAACCTGGTGGTTCTTATGCTGGTAACAACAAAATTGTTGAGCATATCGTTCCTGATTTTGCTATTAAAATTGTTGATGGTGAACTGGAGTTAACCTTAAACGGAAGAAATGCGCCTGAGCTTCATGTCTCTAGAGAATATAGTAATATGCTAAAAGGGTATAAAGACACCAAGGAAAAGTCTAAAGCCCAAAAAGACGCAGTTCTGTTTATAAAGCAAAAATTAGATGCTGCTAAATGGTTCATAGAAGCCGTAAGACAACGTCAACAAACACTTTTTGTTACTATGAGTGCAATTATGCATTATCAAGAAGAGTATTTCTTAACAGGTGATGAGCGTAAGTTAAGGCCAATGATTTTAAAAGATATTGCTGATGAAATTGATATGGATGTCTCAACAATATCGCGTGTAGCAAACAGCAAATATGTTGATACACCTTATGGCACTAAATTAATAAAGGAATTCTTTTCTGAATCGATGACCAATGATCAAGGTGAAGAAGTATCAACAAGAGAAATAAAAAAGATTCTCGAAACCGTAATAGAAGAAGAAAACAAAAAGAAACCTTTAACCGATGAAGCACTTGCTAAAATCTTGAAAGAAAAGGGTTATCCTATTGCTAGACGAACAGTTGCAAAATACAGGGAACAATTGGACATTCCTGTTGCTAGATTGAGAAAAGAACTATAATCAAAACTTTAGATGAAAAACTTTCTTCTAAAAAGCATATCATTTGTTTTTCACCCATTGATTATGCCTTTACTTGGTGTTATGTTTTATTTTCATAAAACACCTCGCTATATCCCTAAACCTATACAAAATGCTAAAATTTTCTCTATAGTTATACTCACAATAATACTCCCAATTCTATTATTCTTTTTGTTAAAAACCGTAAACAAGGTTGATACTATTTACTTAAAAAGCACAAGAGAACGTTTAATACCGCTATTTATCAATTGTGTCATAGTAACCTTAATTTTAATTAGAGTCTTAACACCAAATGAAATAGTTGAGTTGTATTATTTCTTTTTAGGAATTTTATGTTCTACACTTGCCTGCTTTATAATGGCTATTTTTAAGATTAAGGCAAGTATACATATGATTGCAGCCTCTGGATTTTTTATGTTTGCTATAGCTATTGGCATTCACTACAAAATAAATATCAACGGCTCTATAGCATTAATGATGATTATCCTTGGTGCTATTGCGACATCTCGCTTACACCTTAAGGCTCATACCAATCAGGAGCTTTTAATCGGTTTAATGACTGGTTTATTTCCGCAGTTATTATTTATGAAATATTGGTTATAAAATATAAAACATTAGACCAATCTTAAAAGACTTTATATCTACAACTTCACCATCTATTTTAGCTGATCCATCGAAAATGGCATTTAGACCATAATAAGCGTGAATATTCCATGTGCTATAACCAGCACTCAATGTAAAACCATACTGTAATTTATTAAAACTATCAATATTAGAAAGCTTCACATTGCCCTCATCACTTTTTAACTTAGTTGAATTATAAAAAAGGTATCCTAATTTAAAACCAGGATAAATCCTTAAAAAATTATAATTAGTAGGACTAGATTTTCTCCATCTAAATTCAAAAGGCACTTCTAATAGGTATGTAGTAAATTTATTTTTGGATACGTTGATTTGGCTTTCGTCTATAATATTGAATAAGGTCTGATTATTTGTTTCTGTAATTCCTATATTCTGATTGTAGGAATTAGTAGATAACCCTAAACCTATTCCTAAAGCAACTGTTCGCTTTTCATTGATAGGCATATCTCTTATGAAGCCAAAATGAAATCCTGTAGAAAATCCACTCTGACTAACATCGCTTGGTTTTTCATTAAGCAAGTTATAAGTTACTGAAATATAAAACTGATCTTCTCGATAGTTTTTATACAATTCAGATTTTTCTTTATCATCTCTGTTTTGTGAAAAGCCAATAAGGCTTACGATGAATAAGACAACTAAAAAGGTTTTCTTCATAGAGATAAATCTACAAAATCTTTAAGCGATATAAAACAAAAAACGCCCTGATTACTCAGGACGTTTTATATAAAAATTAAGACTATTTTTATTCGCCTTTAGGGTTAGCAATATACATTACTTTTAGAGTATTTGCTTTCCTAAGCTCTTGCTTAATATCAGAAACTAAACCAGAGTTTGTGTCTTTATCTACCTTAAAACCTACAACAAATTTTGGCTGTAATTCTTCGGTTAATTCTTGCTGTGCAGCAATAACACTTGCTTGTACTTCTTCTACCTTAATAATTTTATCATTAAATTGTATTACAGGTTCTGTACCCAATTGTTTAAATTGACTACTAGGTTTACCTGCGTAGATAAAAGCAGTTCTATCTTTTTGAAGCTTCTCTACCTGATCTGCACCAGGCAATCTATTTTCTATCATAAGAGAACTGTCTCTCATCACAGTTGCTACCATAAAGAAGAAAAGTAACATAAATACAATATCTGGTAAAGATGCCGTAGAAATAGCTGGCAAATCTCCTTGTTTTCCTTTTTTAAACTTTGACATAGTTGTTACTTTTTAATTTTTGTCTGGTTCTGCTTCAGATAATATCTGAGGATACATCTGCTGAATTTTTTTAATTTGATCGTTCAGTTTATCATCCTTTTTGAACTGGTTTTTTGCCTTCTCTTCTAGCATGGATTTAAACGATCTGTTGTAAAGACGTTGAGCTTCTCTATCCCTTAAAAAAGCATAAGCCGCCAATAATTCGTCCTGTACCTCAATATACTTCTCATACGACGTTTCCCTATCATACTTATATGAAATTATCGCCTTATCAGGATGGTCTGATGAAGAAGGGTCTCTTTTACCTTTACAGTAATCGCAAGATTCGCCTTCTGCATTAGTGCTACCACCGTTGTCTATAAAATCAATAGCCGCTTGTCTCAAATCCTTAACTTCCATTAATTCATCTTCAACCAACAACTGATTTCTTCGGTTTAAAAGTACCGTAAACAAGTTTTTCTGTTTGATAATAGGAGGTTCAACATTTTGATCTTGAATTGGAGGTAATCCAAGTAATTGTCCCTTATCTTTTTCTATAGTAGTAGTTACCAAGAAGAAAATAAGAAGTAAAAAGGCAATATCAGCCATTGAACCTGCATTAACTTCTGGTGCTGCTCTTTTTGCCATATCCTATTATTTACTTATTACTTTTTTAACTCCTGAGAATATCATTGCTAATGCCGCAACAATTATCAATATGTAGAATGCTGTTAAACCTGCACCTACCATATGAGATTGTCCGTCAGTTGCTAACCCATCTTGTAATTTATATTTCATAGCGTCACCACCAGACACTACGTAAGAAATAATCAAAACCGCAGCAAAAGCACCTACACCTATTAACGTGTTTTTTAGTCCTGCAGTATTTGTAAATAGATTTTTCAAAACAAAAACTACAACAAATGCTAAAACTAAAATCAAAATTATGTATGCGATATAAGCCATAGGGTCTACAAGACCGGCTTTTTCGCCTGTTTTTATTGCTTCGTCACCAGCAGCAATGATTCTAACTAGGGAAATAATCCCAGCTAAACTCAAAATTGCGGCAACTATTTTTAATATTTTATGTAACATAGTTTATATGATCTTTTATTTTTTGTGTCTTACTAATAAGTCCATCAATGTAATTGATGCATCTTCCATATCATTTACAATGCTATCTATCTTAGCGATGATGTAGTTGTAAAATATCTGAAGAATAATAGCCACAATAAGACCAAATACTGTTGTTAAAAGTGCTACTTTAATACCACCAGCCACTAATGATGGTTGCATATCACCTGCTGCTTCAATCTTGTCAAAGGCCTGAATCATACCGATTACCGTACCCATGAAACCAAGCATTGGTGCTAATGCGATGAATAATGATATCCAAGAAACGTTCTTTTCTAACTGACCCATTTGTACACCACCATAAGCTACTACTGCTTTTTCAGCAGCATCAATGTCTTCGTCAGCTCTATCCAAACCTTGGTAAAAGATAGAAGCAACTGGTCCTTTTGTGTTTCTACAAACTTCCTTAGCAGCTTCAATACCTCCAGATGCTAAAGCATCCTCTACATTTTGAGTTAACTTTTTAGTGTTGGTAGTTGAAAGGTTCAAAAAGATAATTCTCTCAATAGCGATGGCTAAACCAAGAATTAAACATAATAATACAATCCCCATGAAGCCTGGGCCACCTTCAATAAAACGCTTTTTTAATTCTTGATGAAAACTCAAATCTTCGCTTGCTGGTCCCTCAGCATCTTGAGTTATACTTGTTAGTGTTGCTGTTGTAGTTGCTAATGTAGTTGCATTGGCATTAACAGTTCCGATAGCCATTAAACATGTTATGGCAAGAATAGAAAATAATCTTTTCATTGTTCTTAATCTTAATTTTATTAGTTAAAGTGTTAAAGATAAAAAAAATAATGTAACAATTACCTAAAATCTATGCAGAGAGGAAGGGATTCGAACCCTCGATACCCTTTTGGAGTATACACACTTTCCAGGCGTGCGCCTTCGACCACTCGGCCACCTCTCTATAAATTTTATCAAAAAATTACGGTGTGCCAAATAACAAAAAAAACTTCAAACACTAAAATTTGTATAGTTAATTTTAGGTCATTTCGCCACGTAGAGAGGTTTCGAATACGTTTTTGAATTCTGAGCGAGCTACATTCTCTCCAAGAAGGTACATTAATTTAGTAATGGCTGCTTCAGTAGTTATGTCCTTGCCTGAAATGACACCTATTGACTTTAATTTAGAACTGGTTTCATACTGCCCCATGTTAACACTACCACCTGCACATTGCGATACATTAATAATATGTAGTCCTCGAGATATTGCTTCTTTCAGTAATTCTACGAACCAATATTCAGTAGTTGCATTACCTGCACCATAGGTTTCAAGTATTAATCCTTTTAATTTACCACTATTAAGTATCGTTTCAATTAAATCTTTTGAAATACCAGGAAACAATTTTAAAATACCAACATTTGTATTCATTTTTGTGCGTACTATAAGATTCTGTTTGCTTATTCCTCTCCACAGATACTCCTTATTAATATTAAGATGCACGCCCGACTCTGCTAAATTTGGGTAATTAAAAGATTCAAAAGCTTCAAAATGCTCCGCATTTATTTTAGTGGTTCTATTGCCCCTATATAATTTATATTCGAAATAAAGTCCTACTTCTCTAATTACTGGTATACCATCTTCCTGCAAAGATGCCATTTGGATAGAGGTTATTAAATTTTCTTTAGCGTCAGTCCTTAAATCGCCTATTGGCAGCTGTGATCCCGTAAAAATGACGGGCTTTGCTAAGTTTTCTAACATAAAACTTAAAGCAGATGCCGAGTAGCTCATAGTATCACTACCATGCAATACAACAAAACCATCAAAAGTTTTATAGTTAACTTCAATAATCTGAGCGATATCAGCCCAGTACTTGGGATTCATATTTGATGAATCTATAGGCTCATCAAAAGAAATAGTTTCAATACTGCAATCTAAAAGGCGAATTTCTGGTATTCGTGTTAAGATGCTATCAAAATCAAAAGCCCTTAACGCTCCTGTATCGGCATCTTTTATCATACCAATTGTTCCGCCTGTATATATTAAAAGAATATTGGGCTTTTGCATACTAAATACCAAATACGTGTTTTGAATTTTCGGTTGTGATTTTAGCAATCTCTTCTGCACTCATTCCGTAAAGTTCGGATAATTTTTCTAATACCTTAATAATATATAGACTTTCGTTTCGCTTACCACGGTATGGCTTTGGTGCTAAATAAGGCGAATCGGTTTCTAAAACAATATGCTTTAAGTGAATTTTATTTATAAATTGATTTATCTTTCCGTTCTTAAAGGTCACTACTCCTCCTATGCCTAACTTCATATTATATGATATTGCTTGTTGTGCTTGTTCTAGCGTACCAGTAAAACAGTGAAAAATCCCAAAGAGATCATCTGATTTTTCTTGTTCTAAAACTTCAAAAATTTCATCGAAGGCCTCTCTGCAATGTATTACAATTGGCAATTTATATTTTTTGGCCAAGTGAATTTGATGTTTGAAGGCTTCAATTTGTATATCTAATGTTGACTTGTCCCAATATAAATCAATTCCTATTTCACCTACAGCATAAAACTTTCTTTGAGATAGCATGTCTTCAACATGTGCTAACTCTACTTTAAAATTTTCCTTTACATGTGTAGGGTGCAATCCCATCATTAAAAATATATTATCAGGAAAATCTTTTTCGAGTTGAAGCATCGCTTTAGTGTAAGTAGAGTCTATAGCAGGAATAAAAAATCGCGAAACATTGGCATCTATAGCTCGCCTTATCATAGCTGTTCTATCTTCATCAAAAGCCTCGCTATATAAATGTGTATGTGTATCTGTAACAATCATCTGCCAAAAATAAACGTTTAGTATATTATATTTACACAAATTTTGAAAATGGAAACATTAAAGGATTTTCTTTTAGACAAAGGCTACTCAAAAATTAAACTCAAACTGACCAAGACCAATCATTTTGAAATTAAGGCCACGATTAATGGAGTTAAAGGTCGTTTTATTCTAGATACCGGTGCTTCCAGCAGTTGTGTTGGTTTTGAAGCTATAGAGCGATTTAACCTTAGTGTTAAAGATTCTGAAATTAAAGCTGTAGGTGCAGGAGCGTCTGACATGTTAACTCAAATTTCTAAATCCAATAACTTAAAAATTGGCAAATGGAAGAAAAACCGTGTTGCCTTAATTCTTTTTAATCTTTCGCACGTAAACAATGGTCTAATTAATCATAATGCCGATCCTGTAGATGGTATTATTGGTGCAGACATTTTAAAAAAAGGGAAGGCTATCATTGACTATGATAAGAAATACCTTTACTTAAAATTAAAAGATATTTCCTAACCAAAAGATTCTTATTATATTTATCTTCCCTAGTTGATTCATAGCTTAATGAGCCCAACCATCATAATAGCAGATGACCATCCTTTGGTGCTAAAAGGTCTTCAGGATTTTTTACACGAAAAAGCGTATAATGTTCTTGCCAGTGCAAAAAATGGTAAAGAAGCTTTGGCTTTAATAAAAGCTCACGTCCCAGACATTGCTATTTTAGACATTAAAATGCCTTTTTTTACGGGTTTACAAATTGCTGAAAAGTGTAAAAAAGCTAATCTTAAAACAAAAATTGTCCTTATTACTTTTGAAAAGGATGAGAAAATATATGACGAAGCTAAATCTTTAGGAGTTTACGGTTACGTATTAAAGGAGTTTGCCCTAGATGAAATTGAAAACTGTATTGCTTCGGTAATTAAGGACAAACCTTATTTTAGTCCTGAACTCCTAGCTTATATTGAAGTTGATGAAGCTCCTGAAGAACTAAAGCTTTTAACAAAAACCGAAACTAAAATCGTTGGGCTGATAGCACAGAATAAAACTGGTGTTGAAATTGCAGATTTACTTCATGTATCTACAAGAACTGTAGAAAAGCACAAAAGCAATATCATAAAGAAATTAAAATTGAAAAGCAAACAGAACAGTCTACTTATTTGGGCAAAAGAAAATTCTGATTATCTCTAAAATTTTTCAAAAAATACGTAAAGTTACGTATAGTATTGCATTATAATTATTCGGAATTTTACACTGTTATTAATTAAGGGTTAATAACGAGCTATTAATTAGTTCTTAGGGGATTATTTGAGCCTTGGAGTCTTCCAAGGCTCTTTTTTTTATAAAAAACTCAAAAAATACGTAAAGTTACGTATAGTATTGCATTAAAATTATTCGGAATTTTACAAAGCTATTAATCAATGCCTCAGATTATATTCTTAAAAAGCTCTGGGCAGAACATAAAGTTCAGGGCTTTTTTTAAAAAAATGAAACATCATGGAAACAATGAAAGATAATACGGAAAAAAGGGATAAAATTTTTATGATTCTATTAATTGTAAGTTCTGTTATAGTCATCTCAGCGAACATAGCTGTTAATTTTTTTAGTTAATTTTAGTTAGTTACTCTTTGTTAGTTAGGGAGTAAAAAAAGCGCAATTAGTAATTAATTGCGCTTTTTTATTTATCATAATTTTAAAAACTTACATCTCTAAAGCCTTCTTAGGATTATTATCCATTAATAATTCTGTAGGATTTTCTAATGCCTCTTTTACAGCAACCAAGAATCCAACAGACTCTTTTCCATCAATGATTCTATGATCATAAGATAAGGCAACGTACATTATTGGTCTAATCTCTACTTTGCCATCTACCGCTACTGGACGTTCTACAATATTATGCATTCCTAAAATACCACTCTGCGGAGGATTAATAATTGGTGTAGATAACATACTACCAAATACGCCACCATTAGAAATGGTAAATGTACCACCTGTCATCTCATCTACTGTGATTTGACCATCTCTAGCTCTTAATGCTAAACGTTTTACTTCAGCCTCTACTCCTCTAAAAGTTAGGTTTTCAGCATTTCTAATAACAGGAACCATCAACCCCTTAGGTCCAGAAACTGCAATACTGATATCACAGAAATCATAAGAAATCATATCTTTTCCGTCAATCATTGAATTTACAGCCGGATACATTTTTAATGCTCTTACTACAGCTAATGTAAAGAAGCTCATAAAGCCTAAGCTTACACCATGCTTTGTTTTAAACTCTTCTTTGTACTGATTACGCAAATCAAAAATCGGAGACATATCTACCTCATTAAAGGTTGTTAACATGGCCGTTGTATTCTTTGCTTCCACTAAACGCTCAGCAACTTTACGGCGCAACATAGACATTTTGCTTCGAGAAGTGCCTCTATTTCCTCCTGTTGGTGTTCCCATAGATGGCACAGCGTTTACAGCATCCTCTTTTGTAATGCGTCCATCTTTACCTGTACCTTTTACAGAGTCTGTATCAATACCTTTTTCGTCTAAAATCTTTTTAGCTGCAGGGCTTGGAGTTCCTGTTGCATAAGTCTTAGACTCGGTTGCTACTGGTTTAGGTTCTTCTTTTTTAGGAGCTTCTTCTTTCTTTTCTTGTTTAGTAGAAGTTTCTCCTTCAGGCTTTTCTGCACTTGTGTCTATAAGACAAACAACTGCTCCAACGTTAACAGCATCTCCTTCTTCATATCTGTTACCATCTGCATCAGCTAAGGTTATGATACCACTTGCTTCAGCTGGTAACTCTAATGTTGCTTTATCACTATCAACCTCAGCAATAGCTTGGTCTTTTTCTACATAGTCTCCATCTTGAACTAACCACTCTGCTATTTCTACTTCAGTAATTGATTCGCCTGGAGAAGGCACTTTCATTTCTAAAATCATGCGTTTATTGTATTTAACCCTTTTGGTTTATTTTTTATTAGTTTCTTATTTGGTTATCCTTGTTTTTATCAAAAACGAAATCAATGACTTCTTTATGTCTTATCTTAGAACGTACAGAACTACCTGCCGCAGGAGCACCATAAGGCCTTCTACTTGCTGCCCTCCATGTTCTTGCTTCTTCCAAGTGCATTAACATGTGTCCATAAGCACCCATATTTCGTGGTTCTTCTTGTGCCCAAACGACGTCTTCTGCATTCTTATATTTTTTTAAGATAGCTCTAATATCGTCTACAGGTAAAGGGAATAATTGCTCTATCCTTACTAAAGCTACATCTTCTCTCCCTAATTTCTCTTGCTCTTCTAAGAGATCATAATAGAACTTACCTGTTACAAACACTAAGGTTTTTATCTTATCAGTGTTAGCAGTAGAATCATCTATTAGCATTTGAAAACTTCCGCTTGCAAACTCATCTACAGCAGAAACTACTTTTGGATGACGTAACAAACTCTTTGGTGTAAACACTATTAGAGGTTTTCTATAATTAGCTTTCATTTGTCTACGTAACAAATGAAACATATTTGCTGGTGTTGTACAATCCGCGATAAACATGTTATCTTTTGCACACAATTGTAAATAGCGCTCCATACGACCAGAAGAATGCTCGGCACCTTGCCCTTCATAACCATGAGGCAATAACATTACCAATCCGTTAGAAGTTTTCCATTTATCCTCACCTGAGGAAATGTATTGATCTATCATTATTTGGGCTCCATTGCTAAAATCACCAAACTGAGCCTCCCAAATAGTAAGCGTATTAGGGCTAGCCATGGCGTAACCGTAATCAAAACCTACAACACCATACTCAGATAAAAGGGAATTGTAAATATTGAATTGCCCTTGGTTGTTAGAAACATGTTTTAATAAGATGATTTCTTCTTCGCTATCTTCAACTTTTACAACAGCATGTCTGTGAGAAAATGTTCCACGTTCTACATCTTGCCCAGAAATTCTAACGTTAAAACCTTCGGTCAATAGCGTGCCGTATGCTAAATGCTCTGCCATTGCCCAATCTAGCTTATCTTCATCAAACATTGTTTGACGAGACTCTACCAAACGTTGAATCTTTTTAATAAACTTTTTGTCTTCTGGCAAATTAGAAATAACTTTTGTAATATCTGAAAGTAGTTCTTTCGAAACCGTTGTGTCTACTGGTTTCATCATTTCGCTTTCATCCACACGCTCAAAGTCTTTCCATTGTTCGTGCATAAATGGTGAAATCACTGTCTTTTCAATCTTGCGAGAATCTTCAAGCTTTTCTTCTAATTTATCCTTGTAATCTTTTTCAATTTTAGAAACATGATCCTTGTCTATTACACCTTCTGCGATTAGTCTTTCCGCATAAATATCCCTTGGATTCTTGTGCTTCGCAATTGCTTTGTACAATAACGGCTGCGTAAATTTAGGCTCATCACCTTCGTTATGTCCATATTTTCTGTACCCTAAAAGATCTATGAAAACATCACGTTTAAATTTCATTCTAAAATGAAGTGCAAACAATGTAGCATGTACTACAGCTTCGGCATCATCTGCATTAATATGGAGTACTGGTGATAAGGTTACTTTACCTACATCTGTACAATAGGTACTTGAACGACCGTCTAAATAATTGGTAGTAAATCCGATTTGATTATTTACTACTATGTGTATTGTACCATTTGTTTTATAGCCATCCAACTGTGCCATTTGCACTACTTCGTACACTAAGCCTTGACCAGCAATTGCAGCATCACCGTGTACCACAATTGGTAATACTTGGGAAGCATCTTCAATCTCTGGCTTATCTTGTTTTGCTCTAGAAATACCTTCTACAACTGCACCAACGGTTTCTAAATGAGAAGGGTTAGGAGCAATGCTAAGGTTTATTTTCTTTCCCGAATCGGTTTCGCGATCACTTGTCCATCCTAAGTGGTACTTAACATCTCCGTCAAAAATCTGCTCTTCATAATCTTTACCATCAAACTCACTAAAAATATCCTTTGCCGATTTACCAAAAATATTTGTAAGTGTACTTAAACGGCCTCGATGTGCCATACCCATCACAAACTCTTTAACGCCATATTCTGCCGCTGTTTCTATCAAGGCATCTAATGCTGGAATTAAAGATTCGTTCCCTTCTAGAGAAAATCGTTTCTGACCCACATATTTTGTGTGCAAAAAGTTTTCAAAAGAAACGGCTTCATTTAATTTTCTGAGGATGTTTTTCTTCTGCTCTGCTGAAAACTGAGGATGATTATCATTAATATTCAGCTTCTCTTGTATCCACTGAATTTCCTCAGGCTTTCTTATATACATGTATTCTATACCAATAGAATCACAATAAATTCGTTCTAAATGATCAACTATATTCTGAAGGGTTGCAGATCCAATACCTAAAATTTCACCAGCCGAAAAAACGGTATTTAAATCGCTTTTTGATAATCCAAAATTTTCAATTTCTAAAGTTGGAGCATATTTTCTTCTAGCTCTAACAGGGTTGGTTTTTGTAAATAAGTGACCTCTACTTCTGTAACCATCTATTAGCTTAACAACTTGAAATTCTTTTTGAAGTTGCTCTGGTATCTGTGTAGAAACACCTTCCACAATTTCACCATTCATTCCATAATTTTCAGACCCGAAATCGTAGCCTTGAAAAAAGGCACGCCAACTCGGTTCTATGGCATCTGGATTCTTAAGATATTGGTCGTATAAATCAGCAAAATATGCTGTATGTGCTGCGTTGAGAAAGGAATATTTATCCATTATTTTTACGAGACGTTGTCGTTTCAACAAAATTTCTTCAAAAATACAACTTTTAGTAGATAAACTATCCGTTTTATTATATTTATAACAAATAAGAATTTAAGAATTATTGAGATGATAAAATTTAAAATAAACACTGTTGAAAAAATAATAATTAGCACTGTTATTGCCAGTTTTTTTGTGTTTTCTTTAAATGCGCAAAATCTATCTGATGAAGATAATTTTTGGCAAAACGTACAATTTGGAGGTGGTATTGGACTAAACTTTGGGGATGGTTTTTTTAGTGGTGCAATTGCACCCAATGCCCTATATAATTTTAATCCTTACGTAGCCACTGGTGTTGGGCTTAATTTTCAGTACAGTTCTCAACGAGATGTGTTTAAATCTACTGTAGTCGGTGCAAGTATTATTGGGCTGTTTAATCCTTACAGAGAATTACAACTTTCAACTGAGTTTGAACAACTTCACGTAAATAGAGATTTTGACGAGCAGTTTGTTGCTAATGCAGATGATAGCTATTGGTATCCTGCACTCTTTTTAGGTGCTGGTTACCGAAATGGAAACATCACTTTTGGTATACGATATGATGTGCTTTATAATAAAGATAAAAGTATACAAAACCAAGCTTGGATGCCTTTTGTGAGGTTTTGGTTTTGACTTCGGCAAACTCAACTAACAATAACTCTAAGTTGTGCGTCATTTTGCAAATATCATTATGAAACAAATCCATCTAGTTTTAATAATAATTCTGCTGAATTCGTGTTCATCCAGTAAGTCAATTATTGGATTGTATACCAATGGACTATGTAAGAGCAATAAATCCGACTGCTCACAGATTGAAATAAAGGCAGATAAAACATTTGGATATTTAATCTATTCAGAACCTAATGGGAGTGGAAGTTTTACCAGTGGAACATGGGAATACTTGGCCAATGATACCATTATCCTTAATACAACATTACAACCAGAAATTCCTAAAACTAATTATACGGGGAAAATAAATCCCGAATTAGACAATAAAATTAGAATTTATTTTTCTGACAAAAATGGACCCTTGGAATATGCCATGGTTAGTATAAATGGGAAAAAAGAAGAAAAGAAAACTAATTACAAAGGAATGGTTGAATTCAAAACGAGTGAAATTAAGAGTATTAAATATAGATATATAATGGTTGATGAGGAAATCCAAATAAATAATCCAAATTATAATGATATAGAAATAGAAATAAAAGATCAAGACATAATTTATCCTGAATATTTAAAAGACTATAAAGCGAGATTAAATGGTCGTAAATTGATTTTGGATTCAGTAAATATTTATAAAAAAACTAATATTAAAAATAAACAGTGGTACAACTAATAAAAAACCGAAAGCATAAAAAGTTACGCTAGGAATGCTTTGCTCTATACCATACTTTCTGCCACTCTCTTTGAAGGATTAAAAAGGTTACATCTTCTGATAGTTGAATCGCATCTTCACCATCAAGTGATTTAATTTTCTTTTCTGATACATCTACTTGATATAGCAGATTGAGGTAGTCAGAAAATCTATTCTGTATAAGATTAAAAACCGTGTCTTGCAAAACTAGTTTTAGACTAGTTGGCAATGTGTCTTCATTAAATTCTAAATCTATATTCGCAAAAAGTAAGTCTTTATTGAGTTGTATAATTAATTTCTTATACAACTTTAAAGCATTTGCTTCTGCAACTAGTTCATCAAAATTTGTTGGCAATGCCATTAGACACGTCTATTCATTAATTGTTCCCCAAACAACTTAAGTACTTGTTTTTTATCATCAGAAATGTTGAGCTTTTCTAAAACACTAAAAGCCTTGTTTGTAAAATCTTTTACAGCCACTTGCGTTGCCTCAGAAGCTTTAGAAGTATTAAAAATCGATTTCACCCTTTCTACTTTTTCCGCATCAGATATTGAAGTGTTAGCCATTAGAGCAATCAGACGAGATTTTTCATCATCACTACCTAACTCTAAAGTTTTTAAGTACAAATACGTTTTTTTGTTTTCTAGGATATCACCGCCAACCTGTTTACCAAATGTTTCAGGATTACCAAAAGCATCTAAATAGTCGTCTTGAAGCTGAAAAGCAATACCTAGATAACATCCAAAATTGTAAATCAAATCTTGATCTTCTTCCGAAGCTTCAGCAACAATAGCTCCCATTTTCATAGCTGCACCAATTAAAACTGCTGTTTTATATTCAATCATTTTGAGATACTCTGATATGGTAACATTGTTTCGGGTTTCAAAATCAATGTCGTATTGCTGTCCTTCACAAACCTCTAAAGCCGTTTTACTAAACAGTTTGGCTAAAGCTTGAAAGGTTTTTGGCTCATAATTTTCAAATAATTGATATGCTAAAATCAGCATAGCATCGCCAGAGAGTATACCTGTATTAATATCCCACTTTTCGTGCACAGTCTGCTTTCCTCTTCGTAAAGGAGCATCGTCCATAATATCATCATGAATTAATGAAAAATTATGAAAAACCTCAACCGATAATGCAGCATTCATAGCATCCTTGACCTGACCACCAAAAATATCTGTAGTCATTAAAGTTAGGACCGGTCTTAGTCGTTTTCCTCCTAACTTTAAAATATAATTTACTGGCTCGTAAAGGTTAGCTGGCTCTCTTTCAATAGCAAAATCCCCTAAATACTCAATAAAGGATTTTTGATAAACTTCTATGTTTTGCATATCACAAAAATAAGGCTTTAATCAAATTTAAAGCTAAGGTTATCAATGTTAAATAATTATTAAAACTTAAGAAACTTTTTTTGTTTTTAAAGTTTCCATAGTTATTTTTGTGCCTTTATTATGAGAGAAAAGATAATACACAAAGCTTCTGATCTATTTCTTACACTTGGCTTTAAGAGTGTAACAATGGACGATATTGCCAACGAACTGGGCATCTCTAAAAAGACCATTTATGTGCATTTTCCTAACAAGACTAAACTAGTAGAAGCAACTACCCTACATGTGTTTGAAACTGTTTCTTGTGGAATAGACCACATATGCGGCCTTGAAAAAAATCCAATTGAAGAGGTTTTTGAAATTAAACGGTTTGTGATGGACCATCTAAAGGATGAAAAATCATCACCACAATACCAATTGCAAAAATATTATCCTAAGATCTTTACGACCCTAAAGGCAAAACAATTTGAGGTGATGCAAGGATGTGTAATGGAAAACCTTAACAGAGGCATTAAACTGGGCTTGTATAGAGAAACTATCGATATCCAGTTTATTTCTAGAATATACTTCAACTGTATGGTGATCTTAAAGGACCAGGAACTGTTTCCTTTAAAGAATTTTTCTATGAATGCATTGATGGAAAATTACTTAGAATACCACTTAAGAGGTATCTGTACACCAAAAGGTATAGATTACTTGAACAACTATTTAAAAATCAATCAAAATCAACAATAACAAATGAAAAAAAAGCTCTTAATACTAATATTCATAATCACATCGTTGTTGGGTTATTCGCAAGAACAGCCTACAAGCTTCACACTACAAGAAGCCATAGACTATGCATTAGAAAATAATAGACAAGCTAAAAATGCTGCTAGAGATATAGATGCAGCAAAACAGCAAAAGTGGGAAACTACCTCTACTGGTTTGCCACAACTTAACGCTACTGTAAACTATCAGAATTTTTTAAAGCAGCAGGTTTCTCTTTTACCTAACGAATTTTTTGATCCTTTCAGCCAAATTAGAAATCTTGATGAATATTACAGCGAATTATCTTCACCTTCAGGTATTCCTGAAATTCAACCTGGATTTACAGAAGTTATATTCGGAACAAAACAAAACGTTAATGCAACAGCTACTTTAAGTCAATTAATTTTTGATGGTTCGTATTTGGTTGGTCTTCAATCTGCAAAAGTGTTTTTGGAAATTTCTAAAAATGCAAAGGACAAAACTGACTTAGAAGTTAGAAAAGGAGTTATAAATGCTTATGGCAATGTTCTTCTTTCTGAAGAAAGTGTTATCATTTACGAAAAGAATATTGCTGTACTTCAAAAGAATTTAGATGAAACCACTAAAATCTACGAGAACGGATTAGAGGAAGAAGAAAGTGTAGAGCAATTACAAATTACACTCTCTAATCTTGAAAGCAGTTTAAATAATGCTAAGCGCCTAAGAGGGATTGCTTACCAAATGTTCAATATTACTTTAGGCATTGACTACAATGCCAATATCACATTAACTGAAAGCCTTGAGGATTTAGCAGAAAAAAATATTTCACTCGAGAGTTTAGCACAAGAAAGTGATGTTACATCTACTATAGATTACAAAATTGCAGAAAACGATAAACGCTCTAAAGAACTTTTATTAAAGTTAGAAAAAAGTAAAGCTCTACCTCAACTAAGTGCCTACATAAATGGCGGTTATCTTGGATTTGGAGATGATTTCACTTTCTTAGAAAAAGAACAGGATTGGGCTGGGTTTTCATCATTTGGTTTCAATCTTAACTTACCAATATTTAGCTCTGGTGGCAGAAGTGCTGCAACACAACGCGCAAAAATCAATCTAGAAAAATCCAAAGATGAGCTTACAGAAACAGAGCAACGCTTAAAACTAGAGATTGAAACTGCAAAAAGTAACTATAAGTTTGCCACTGAGGACTTCAATAATAAAAAGCAAAATCTTTCTTTAGCTGAGCGTATAGAACGAAAAAATCAAACCAAATTTTTTGAAGGTATCGGCTCTAGTTTTGAATTGAGACAAGCGCAAACACAACTATATTCAGCTCAACAAGAATTATTAAAAGCTATGCTAGATGTTATTAATACAAAAGCCGAGCTGGAAACGCTAACAAACCAAACAACCAACTTTTAAATCAATTAAAAAATGAAACATATAATTAAACTAATTCTGGCAACTGTTTTATTAGTCTCTTGTGGTGGAGGCGAAAAAGCAAAATCTGTAGAAGATTTAATCGCCTCTGGTAATTTGGAGCAACTTAACACTAAAAAGTCTGAGCTTAGCGAACATCAAAAACAAGTTGAATCTCAGATCAAAGCTATAGAAGAAAAAATTAAAGAACTTAATCCGCAACTAAAAGTGCCTTTAGTGACAACATTTAAAGCTAAAGAAGAAAAATTTGAGCACTTTGTAGAACTTCAAGGCAATGTTAATACCAAACAAAACATCATTATTTATCCTGAATATTCAGGGGTTTTAACTAAGGTTTATGTTAAAGAAGGCCAAAAAGTAAGTGCTGGACAAGCTTTAGCAAAAATAGATGATGGTGGTTTAGGACAACAATTGGCTCAAATGCAAATTCAGGCAGATTTAGCAAAAACTACTTTTGATCGTCAAAAACGTCTTTGGGACCAAAAAATAGGTAGCGAAATACAATACTTACAAGCTAAGTCTAATTATGAAGCACAACAAAAGGCCATTAACCAAATGCAGCAACAAATTGGAAAAACTGTTGTAAGAGCACCTTTTGCAGGAACTGTAGATGATGTTATCACTGAACAAGGAACTGTTGTTGGCCCTGGTCAGTCGCAACTTTTCAGATTGGTTAATCTTAACTCTATGTATATTGAAACTGATGTACCAGAAAGTTATTTAACCAATGTTACTGAAGGAAAAACCGTGGAAGTAAATTTCCCTGTCCTTAACAAAAACTTGACTGCAACTGTACGCCAGGCTGGTAATTTTATCAATCCTGCTAACCGTACTTTCAAAGTAGAGGTTGCTATACCAAATTCGGATAAAACCATAAAACCTAATCTTACTGCTAAACTTAAGATTAACGACTATACTAACGAAAAAGCCATTCTAATTCCTCAAAGCATTATTTCAGAAAATGCTGAAGGCGAACAATATGTTTACATAGCAACTTCAAAAAATAACAGTATAGCCATAGCTAAACGAGTTATCATAAAAACAGGAAAAACAGAAGGAGACTTCATTGAGGTGTTACATGGACTAGAAAATGGTGCAGAACTTATAGATGAAGGCGCTCGTAGCGTTAAAGACGGACAAGAAGTAAAAATTCTTGAAATAGAATAAAAACAACTAATCAAAATAAAGTCTTTTTACAATGACTGATAAATTAAAAAAAGTATTTAAAGAGTTTCGCTTATCATCTTGGGCTATAGATAACAAGACCACGATGTATGTACTCATAACAGTGATACTAATCTTGGGTACCTCAGCGTATAGGTCTATGCCAAGGGAGAACTTCCCTGAGATTAAGGAAACTAAGATTTACATCAGTACCATTTATCCTGGAAATACTGCTGAAGATATAGAGAAGTTAATTACCAATCCTATTGAAGACAAAATCAAAACGGTTAGTAACGTTATTGAGATTCAATCTACTTCATTAGAGGATTATTCTACTATTATGGTAGAGTTTGATGAAAATATTACAGTTGAAGCTGCTAAGCAAAAAATTAAAGACGAAGTTGATGTAGAAACCTCTGGTGAAGATTGGCCAACCTTTAATGGTGCAAAGGTACAGCCTAATATTTTTGATTTGAGCATGTCTGAGGAAATGCCAATTCTAAACATTAATATCTCTGGTGACTACCCAGTGGATAAACTTAAGTCTTATGGTGAGTATTTAGAAGATAAGATTGAAAGCTTATCTGAAATAAAAGAGGTAGATATCAGAGGTGCCCAAGAAAAAGAAGTTGAAGTTGCTGTAGACATCTATAAAATGATGGCAGCACAAGTAAGCTTTAATGATATTACTGGTGCCATTAGTAATGAAAACATGACTATTTCAGCTGGAAACTTAATCTCTAGTGGACAACGTAGAACCATACGTGTTATTGGTGAAATTGATACACCTGAAGAATTAGAGTCTTTTGTTGTAAAATCTGAAAAAGGAAACGCAATCTACCTAAAGGATATCGCAGAAGTTAACTTTAAAGATGAAGATAAGACAACTTATGCAAGAGAATTTGGTGAAGAAGTAGTAATGCTAGACGTTAAAAAGCGATCTGGTAAGAATATGGTTGCTGCAGCAGAACAAATTGTTGTCATTGTAGAAGATGCTGTAAAGAATGTTTTTCCACCAGACTTAAAAGTTACCATTTCTAATGATCAATCGTCAAAAACTATTGGTCAAGTTGATGATTTGGTAAACAATATCATCTTCGGTATTATTTTGGTTGTAACTGTATTAATGTTCTTTTTAGGGTTTAAAAACGCATTATTTGTAGGGTTTGCAATTCCTATGTCCATGTTCATGTCCTTGATGATTCTTAATCTTTTCGGATACACCATGAATACCATGATACTTTTTGGACTCATTATGGGTCTTGGTATGCTAGTAGATAACGGAATCGTTGTTGTTGAAAACGTATACAGGCTCATGGACCAAGAAGGTATGAGCCGTATGGAAGCAGCTAAAAAAGGGATAGGAGAAATTGCATTTCCCATTATCATTTCTACTGCAACGACAGTAGCGGCATTTATACCATTAGGATTATGGCCAGGAGTTATGGGACAGTTTATGAAGTATTTTCCAATAACACTATCGGTAGTATTAGGGTCTTCGCTATTTGTTGCCATATTTTTTAATTCTGTATTGGTATCTAGATATATGTCAACAGAAGATAAAGAAATGACCCTAAAACAAATTGTTTCAATTACTGTAGTAGTTGGCATCTTAGGTTTGGTTATTATCATATTTGGTGGTGAATACCGAGCTTTAGGAAGCGTCATGGTGGTAACAGTTATACTACTTTGGCTATATCGTCTATTTCTTAGAGGTTGGGCTAATGGGTTTCAGAATAAAGTTTTGCCAAGATGGGAACGCATCTACGAGAGAACTTTAAGAGCTGCTCTACGCGGTCGAAGACCTATAGCTATTTCTATTATCACATTTGTTTTGTTGTTTTTTGCTTTTGGTGGCTTTGGAGCTTCAATAGCAAGTCAACGTACCAAAGTAGAATTCTTCCCAGACAACACACCAAACCAAATTATCGTATATATAGAATATCCCGAAGGTACAGACATCCAAAAAACTAATGCCATTACAAAGGATATTGAACAGCGCGTTTATAAGATAATTAATGATGATGCTTATAAAAACAATGATTACAATTTTTTAACCGAAAGTGCTGTTTCCCAGGTTGGTGAAGGTGCTGGAAACCCAATGACTGATGGTGGTTCTCAAGCAGAAATGCCACATCGTGGAAAGATTACTGCCACCATGCGCGAGTTTAAATTTAGAAAAGGGGCAGATAGTAACGAGCTATATAAAAAAGTACAAGAGAGTTTAAAGGATATTTATCCAGGTGTTACGATTTCAGTTGAAAAAGATCCTGTTGGCCCACCAGCTGGCGCGCCTATTAACTTGGAACTTTCCGGTGAAGATTATGCAGAATTAATTAACACTGCAGAGAAAATGCGAGATTTCCTTAATACCAAAAGTATTGCTGGTATTGATGAGTTAAAAATTGACGTAAACCGCTCTAAACCATCTATGCAAGTTCTTGTTGATAGAGAAAAAGCTGGTGAATTAGGAGTTTCTGCAGGCCAAGTTGGACAACAACTAAGAAATGCCGTATTTGGCGCCAAAGCTGGCATCTATAAAGAAGGAGGTGAGGATTACGATATTTATGTTCGTTTTAACGAAGAAAACCGATATAACAAAAGTGCTATTTTCAATCAGAAAATAACATTTAGAGATATGGCTTCCGGCCAAATAAAGGAAATTCCGGTTTCTGCAGTAGCCACACAAAATAACACCTCTGGTTTTAGCGCCATAAAACATAAAGACACTAAACGAATCGTTACTTTATACTCTGCATTAGCACCTGGTTATACCGATGCAGCTGCTGTTGTAGCAGAAGTTCAGGATGCCATGAAAAGTTTTGACGGCAAACCTGAAGGAGTTGAAGTAGATTACACAGGACAGATTGAAGAGCAAAACAAACAAATGCAGTTTTTAATGGGAGCATTTTTTGCAGGACTCGGTCTTATTTTCTTTATCCTTATTTTCCAGTTCAACTCTGTATCAAAACCCGCCATAATCATGCTTGCTATTTTCTTAAGTCTTATTGGTGTATTTGGAGGTTTAATTATCACAGGTGCTGCCTTTGTAATTATGATGACCATGATGGGTATTATTTCTTTAGCTGGTATAGTTGTAAATAACGGTGTAGTACTTTTAGATTATACACAGTTACTCATTGATCGTAAAAAAGTTGAAAAAGATTATGATGATTCAGCTTACTTACACAAAGAAGATTTGTTAGAGGCCATAATTAAAGGTGGTAAAGCACGTTTAAGACCAGTTTTATTGACTGCAATAACTACTATTTTAGGACTTATTCCTCTGGCAACTGGTCTTAATATTAATTTCTTCACATTATTTAGTGAGTTTGATGCTAATATTTATGTTGGTGGTGATAACGTGATATTCTGGGGACCACTTGCGTGGACTGTAATTTATGGTCTATTCATAGCGACATTCCTTACTCTAATTGTGGTACCAATTTTATTCTACTTGGTGACAAGATTAAAAATGAGAATATATAAAACTAGGGTTGCCCTGTTTATTCAAGAAGACGAAGCTGAATCTAATAATTTAGAGATTGAAGAAAACTTACAACTAGCAATGGATAAATAAAAACTTTATAATCTTACATAAAGTGATTAATAGCGATAAAGCCCCAACAATTGTTGGGGCTTTTTATTTTTTTATCCCTTAAGTTGATTAAATTTGCATCCGCATTCATCAAAGCTTTAGCGTAGATGAACGTCATTTAATTTTTGAATATGTACAGAAGTCATAATTGTGGCGAGTTAAGAGCCACTCACAGTAATATAGAGGTTACACTTGCAGGTTGGGTACAAGGAGTCAGAGATAAAGGTTTCATGATTTATGTAGATCTTAGAGATCGTTACGGTATTACTCAGCTTTATTTTGATGAAGATCAAAGCTCAAAAGAGCTTATGCAGCGTGCTCAAAAATTAGGTCGAGAATTTGTAATCCAAGTAAAAGGGAAAGTGCAAGAACGCACGTCTAAAAACCCAAACATTCCTACAGGAGACGTTGAAATTTTGGTTTCAGAATTAACTGTGCTTAATGGTTCTAAAACACCACCATTTACTATTGAAGATGCTACTGATGGTGGCGACGATTTACGTATGAAATACCGTTATTTAGATATTCGTCGTAATCCTGTAAAAAACAGTTTGATATTTAGACATAAAGTAGCTCAAGCTACGCGAAACTATTTGTCTTCGGAAGGTTTTATTGAAGTAGAAACACCATATTTAATAAAATCTACACCTGAAGGAGCTCGAGATTTTGTAGTCCCTTCACGTATGAACGAAGGTCAGTTTTATGCTTTGCCACAATCCCCTCAAACTTTTAAGCAATTGCTTATGGTTGGTGGCATGGATAAATATTTTCAGATTGTAAAATGTTTTAGGGACGAAGATCTTCGTGCCGATCGCCAGCCAGAGTTTACGCAAATAGACTGTGAGATGGCGTTTGTGGAACAAGAAGATATCTTAAACACGTTTGAAGGCTTAACACGTCATTTATTAAAAGAAGTAAATGGTGTTGAGATCGATAAATTCCCAAGAATACTTTATGATGATGCCATGCGTTTATATGGTAACGACAAACCAGATATACGCTTTGGAATGCAATTTGGTGAATTAAATGAAGTTGCCCAGCACAAAGATTTTAACGTGTTTAATTCTGCAGAATTAGTTGTTGGTATTGCGGTGCCTGCTGGAAATGCTTACACCAGAAAAGAAATCGACAATCTTATTGATTGGGTAAAACGTCCACAAGTAGGTGCTTTGGGCATGGTATATTGTCGTTGTAATGATGATGGTACTTATAAATCTTCAGTTGATAAGTTTTACGACCAAAACGATTTAGCAAAATGGGCAGAAGTTACTGGTGCTAAAGCAGGTGATTTAATCTGTGTACTTTCTGGAGATACCAATAAAGTTAGAGCACAACTAAGTGCTTTGCGTATGGAGTTAGCAGAACGATTAGGCTTGCGTAAGCCAAATGAATTTGCGCCACTTTGGGTTATGGATTTTCCGCTTTTGGAATGGGACGAAGAGACAGAACGTTACCATGCAATGCACCATCCATTTACGTCTCCAAAACCAGGTCAGTTAGAATTACTAGATTCCAAACCAAGTGAAGTTAAAGCCAATGCTTACGATTTGGTATTAAACGGTAATGAAATTGGTGGTGGTTCTATTCGTATTCACGATAAAGCAACTCAAGCTATCATGTTAAAGCATTTAGGTTTTTCAGAAGAAGAAGCTAAAGCGCAGTTTGGGTTCTTAATGGATGCTTTTGAGTATGGTGCACCTCCACATGGTGGAATTGCATTTGGTTTGGATAGATTGGTTGCTATTTTAGGTGGACAAGAAACCATTAGAGATTTTATCGCTTTTCCTAAAAACAATTCTGGTAGAGATGTAATGATTGACGCACCTGCACCAATTGATGATGAACAACTGCAGGAACTTAATTTAAAATTGAATTTAAAATCATAAATATTAAATCCTGCCTCATGCAGGATTTTTTGTTAGATTTAAACTATGCCAACTAAGTCCAACTTTCTAAAGCGATTACTCATTTGGAGATACAAGCATATCTCTGAAAAGAACTTTGTTTTTATTTTAAGTCTTGTTATTGGTCTTTTGGCTGGTCTCATTTCTGTTTTTATAAAAAATATCACCTTTGCTATTGAAGCGATTTTTGAAAAAGGTGTTATACTTTCAGAAAATAGTATCTACTTTATTTTACCTATTGTTGGTTTGTTTTTGGTGTATTTGTTTGTAAAATACATTTCAAAAAAGCCTAGTGAACATGCCATCCCTTCTATTCTTTTTGCTTTGTCTAAAAGAGATGGCATTATTGATAAGAAGAAGATCTACTACCCATTAATTACTGCACCTCTGACGGTGGGTTTTGGTGGTTCGGTGGGTTTGTTAGGTCCTGCAATTGCATCTGCATCTGCTTTAAGTTCTAATCTTAGCCGATTTTTACATATCGATCGAAAAACCAGAAGTTTGCTAATAGCCTGTGCAGCTGCAGGAGCTATCGCTTCTATTTTTAAATCACCCATTGCTGCTATTATATTTGCTATTGAAGTATTTAGTTTAGACTTAACGTTCGCTTCATTATTACCTTTATTAATCGCTTCTGTCTCATCAGTTATAACGTCATACTTTTTCTTGGGTGATAGTGTGTTATTTGAGTTTAATGTTACTGACAAGTTTGCCATAAAGGATACCTTATTCTATATCCTTTTAGGAATTGGCACTGGTATTGCCTCTATTTATTTTTCTAAAATTTACTTTGGCGTAACCTCTATATTTAATCGTTTAAAGTCTGCAAGGCAAAGACTTATTATTGGTGGTTTGGCCATAGGAGTCATGCTCTTTTTCATCCCGCCACTTTATGGTGAAGGTTTTGGTTTTATAAACAACCTTTTGCTTGGTAATGATATTGCGGCTTTAGGGAAAACCCCTTTTGATGAACATTTAGATAACATCTGGATTGTAATAGCTCTACTTTTTGGAATCACTATTTTTAAAGCGATTGCTATGACCACTACTTTTGCCGCTGGTGGTACAGGTGGTATTATTATCCCAACATTAGTGATGGGAAGTGCCTTGGGAAATGTTGTTGCCAAGGTGATTAACAACTGTGGTCTCGGTTTTAATGTTTCAGAGGCTAACTTTACGTTAATTGGTATGGCAGGCCTTATTGCTGGCGTGCTTCATGCTCCATTAACTGCTATTTTCTTGATTGCTGAAATTACTGGAGGTTATCAACTTTTTGTACCCTTAATGATAACTGCATCCATGTCTTTCATTATAAATAAAAATGGGTTAGATCATACTATCTATACCAAAGAATTATTAGAAAAAGGGGCACTTCTGACCCAAAATAAAGATAAAAGTGTCCTCACATTAATGAAGCTAGACGCTGTTATTGAGCAAAATTTCGTAGAGCTACACCCAGAAATGACCCTTGGAGATATGCTGAAAAATGGTGTTTCAAAATCTAATCGAAACTTATTTCCTGTTACAGATGGCGAGCAAAACTTTATTGGGATTATTTTATTAGACAACATAAGGTCTGTAATGTTTGACCAATCGCTTTATAACTCTACAACTGTTGAAACCTTTATGCAAAAACCACCTGAAATCATTTATTATGAAGATGATTCTATGGAAGAAGTAATGAAAAAATTTCAACAATCTAGAGCTTGGAATTTACCAGTAGTCAAAGACAATAAATATTACGGTTTCGTTTCTAAGTCTAAACTTTTAACAGCGTATCGTAACGAATTGATTAATTTTACGTCCTAGAATTTAATCCATGAAACTTATTCATATTATAACACTCATTGCATTTTTAGCATCTCTAGGAAGCATAATTTGCGGATTGGTTTTAGATGTTGATTACTCCGAAAAACTCATAGGCTTTGGTGTTTTGGGTTTGTTTCTAGTTGTGTTTCCGTTATTTTCTTATTATCGCTGGAAAGGTAAAGACATTAACGATTATATGCTTACTAAGGAAAATCTTGACAAAATGCGCGAAAACCAAAGGAAAAACAAGTATTAATTTAAGTTGTTAATTTTCAATATTTTAAAATAAAACGATTTATTAACCTGATGTGTTGGTTAATATATTACATTTGTCCTTTAATTTTTATTTATTTACAATGACTGGAACAGTTAAATTTTTCAATGATTCAAAAGGATTTGGATTCATTACCAACAAAGAAACAGGAAAAGACATTTTCGTTCACGTATCAAACCTTAATGGTGTAGAGTTACGCGAAGGGGATAACGTAGAGTACACAGAAGAAGAAGGCAGAAAAGGAATGGTTGCTGCTAATGTAAGCGTTCTTTAAACGATATACTTTATTTTTAGTTTTAACGCTCAACCTTTGGTTGGGCGTTTTTTATTTAAAAACTATTGGCAATTCACTCTTAGGAATCTTTACAATATAATAAGGCTGTGTCATAACCGAAGTAGCTATGCCTTCTGGCGCTTTATGTAATACCTCAACTATAACTTTGTCCTTAGTTTCCTGAATAAGCATATTAAGACTATGCCCTCCAGTGTTCTTAACATCATCAAAAACTGCAATTACAGTAAACTTTGAAAAATCAACATTTTTTTCAGCAAAACTATCGGAAACCTTATTGACTGAGTTTATTTTATCAAGCAAGTCTTTCCATTCTTCTGAGGATGTAATTATCAAATTTTGCTTTTTTAGGCCTTCTGCACCTGAGCCATACAAATTACCTTTACCAATAAGAACAATATCATCATTTGTCATTTTTGCTTGATTCTCTGTGGACTTACAGTTTAATGCAAATAGTAATATTACAATACCTAGTAGCTTATGCATGTTACTTTGTTTTTTAATTCAAATTCCGTTTTTCAATAAAAAATCGTTTCATTAATTCCGAAGCTTCATCTGCTAAGACTCCACCTATTACTTTTGTTTTGGGATGTAATTTTGTACCCAGAGCTACAAAACCACGTTGCTCGTCTGAAGCTCCATATACTATTTTCGAAATTTGACTCCAATACAAAGCACCAGCACACATTTGGCATGGCTCTAGAGTTACGTACAGCGTACAATTAGTTAGGTACTTTCCTCCCAAAAAATTAGCTGCTGAAGTTATGGCTTGCATTTCGGCATGTGCTGTAACATCATTCAAGAGCTCCGTAAGATTGTGTGTTCTAGCAATAATTCGGTCTTCCACAACAATAAGTGCACCAACAGGAATTTCCCCCTTGTCAAAAGCAACTTCAGCTTCTTGAAGGGCTTTTCTCATAAAATAGGTATCGTCAAATGGCTGTATCATTGTTGTAAAAATACAAATTCAAATGGTACATTTGTATCTAATGAAAAATCTCCTCAACCATATCAATCTACCCGAAGACTTACGTCAATTAAAAGCTGAGGATTTACCACAATTGGCTAAAGAACTACGTAAGTTTATCATCAATATTGTTGCTACTAAAGAAGGCCATTTGGGTGCTAGTTTAGGTGTTGTAGAATTAACCATTGCACTGCATTATGTCTTTAACACTCCTGACGATTTACTAATTTGGGATGTTGGGCACCAAGCCTACGGCCATAAAATTCTAACAGGAAGAAAAGAAATTTTTGATACTAATAGGCAATTCAATGGTATTAGTGGTTTCCCAAAGCGTAGCGAAAGTGTATACGACATATTTGGTGTGGGACACTCTTCCACATCAATTTCAGCAGCCTTAGGCATGGCAATTGCTTCGCAGCTTCAAGGTAATAATAAACACCATATTGCAGTGATTGGAGATGCTTCTATTGCTAGTGGAATGGCTTTTGAAGGCCTTAACCATGCTGGTGTGACTGACGCCAATTTATTGGTGATTTTAAATGATAATGCTATTGGTATTGATCCCAGTGTCGGTGCTTTAAAACAATATTTAACCAACGTTAAAAAAGGAACTGAAAAACAAGATAATATTTTTGAGGCCTTAAACTTTAATTATTCTGGACCAATAGATGGCCATGATTTACCGTTATTAATTACTGAACTAAGACGCTTAAAAACCATTAAAGGTCCAAAGTTTTTGCATGTCATTACTACCAAAGGTAAAGGACTCAAACAAGCTGAGGAAGACCAGGTAAAATACCATGCACCTGGAAAATTTGATGCTTCAACAGGTGAACTTATTACTAAATCAAATATCAGTGAGCCACCAAAATATCAAGATGTTTTTGGAAAAACTATCATAGAACTTGCAAAGGAAAATGAAAAGATTATTGGCATTACTCCTGCAATGCCTACTGGTAGTTCTCTGAAGTATATGATGGAAAAATTCCCTAATCGTGCTTTTGATGTTGGCATTGCAGAGCAGCATGCCGTTACACTTGCGGCTGGCATGGCTACTCAGGGTTTAATTCCATTTTGTAACATCTATTCTACTTTTTTACAACGTGCATACGACCAGGTAATTCATGATGTTGCGCTACAAAATCTTCCAGTAATTTTTTGTTTAGATAGAGCAGGCTTGGTTGGTGAAGATGGCGCAACACACCACGGTGTTTTTGATTTAGCCTATCTCAATTGTGTGCCAAATTTGGTCATCTTTGCACCAAGGGATGCTGTTACCTTACGAAATATAATGTATACTGTCCAATTAGGAATTGATTTTCCGATTGCCATACGTTATCCTCGCGGCAAAGGTCATATTTTAGACTGGAGACAACCTTTTGAAAACATTGAAATTGGCAAAGGAGAATGTCTTAAACAAGGAAAGGATTTGGCCATATTGTCCATAGGTACTATGGCTAAAAATGTTGAAGATGCTATTACCGATTTTAAGGTGTCGCATTACGATATGCAATTTGTAAAGCCATTAGACGAGACCTTATTGCACCAAATTTTTAAGTCACACAAAACCATTGTTACTATAGAGGATGGAACGATTGTAGGTGGTTTTGGGTCTTCTGTCTTGGCCTTTGCCAATTCATATGGTTATAAGCAACATATTGAAGTTTTAGGTATTGCAGATGAATTTGTTGAGCATGGCTCAATCTTGCAATTGCAAAAATTACAAAATCTAGATTCAACTTCAATTAGAAAAAAAGTTGAGCAGTTACTCTCTGTCCTCAACAACAGCTAAATCTGTCTGGCTTTCAACTTGTTCAATCTGAACAGTATCGTTTTTATCTGGTTGTTCTTGAACAGTAGAAATGTCATCTAACATTAATAGGCAAGTCAGGACTACTACAAAAATGACTAAGCCTCCGAGTATATTATTTCTCATAAGTAGGTTTTTTTGGGGCCAATTATGATATAAATTAAAATAATAAATCGGTAAAAAACAAAATTATTCGATGAAATGCATTTTATAAAATATTGCCTTTCAACTTTTTATGCAATAACATAGCGTTTGTGTCGGACAATTTTGAGATAAATAAACAAATCGAAAGTAAATTGTTATATAGTGATTTATCAGACAGGCTAGATGTTTCAGGCAATAGATTCTGTAATAATTTATCATAATTGGATAAACTGTTGTTGTATACATTAAATGCTAATTTACCGTAAGCATTCAACAATTGATTCAATATTTCGTAACCAGCAATCTCTTTATTAATGACCTCTTTAGATCGGTAAACTTTCTTTATGCTTAAATCTATAATATCTTTTATCTGAGCCTTGTATTGGCTTGCATCTAAAAGTGCCGTTTCAAAATCTCCATCTAAAATGGCCTCTTCGTTTTTCATAAAAATAGAAGCAGCTTCATCAATCAGAGTGCTAATAGCTAGTGCTCTCAAATAACTAACTCTATCTTCTTTAGTTTGTAAAGCATTGTAATTTTTGGTAATGATTTTCCCTTTTACTAGCTTTATTAAATACTCTAGAGCATAATCTTCTTCAATTAATCCGAGATTAATCCCATCTTCAAAATCTATTATTGTATAGCAAATATCATCTGCAGCCTCAACTAAATACGCAAGAGGATGCCTATTATAGCTTAGGTCTTTTTCACTTCGTCTTATTAAACCTAAATCATTAGCAACATCTTCAAACACCTCTTTTTCACTTTGGAAAAAACCATATTTTTTATCAACAATATGCTGGGTTGGTTTTTTGGGTAAGGACTCTTTTGGATATTTCATAAAGGCACCAAGGGTAGCATAACTTAAACGCAAACCTCCATTTCTACCTGCTCTACTTTCTGTTAATATTTTAAAACCGTTGGCATTACCTTCAAAATCACATAAATCCTGATATTCTTTATCTGTTAATTCACTTTTGAACTTAGCCCCATTTCCATTTTTAAAATACGCTCCTATTGCTTTTTCCCCAGAATGACCAAATGGTGGGTTTCCAATATCGTGCGCTAGAGCAGCTGCAGCTACTATAGCACCAAAGTCATTAATCTTGTAGCCATGAACATTTTCTAAATGTGGGTGCTTTTCTAAAAGCAACTTGCCAACCTGTCTACCTAGAGAACGGCCTACAACACTAACCTCTAAACTGTGGGTTAATCTTGTATGAACAAAATCTGTTTTAGATAATGGTATAACCTGTGTCTTGTCTTGTAAACTTCTAAATTCTGAAGAAAATATGATACGGTCATAATCAACCTCGAAACCGACACGAGTTTCGTCTTGCTCTTTTCTTAACCTTTTATTTTCGTCACCAAAACGTCTTAAGGATAATAACTGTTCCCAATTCATACATTAAAAATAAGAATGCAAGATAAATAAATTGACCTAGAGTTTTTTTAGAAAAACAGCTTCCTTTAATAATCTTTGGTAATGTTAAGAAATTGTATCCTTAACAATAACTTGCTTAATATTAAACTAACCTTTAACTAACTTTTTAGTCACAAAACTTTAATCATTGAGTAACCTCTTAGAGAGAATATGATAGTTTCTTTGCAACACAATAAAAACTAAAAATTGTTTATTAAAATTTAACTCAATGAAAAAATTACTCTTAATCGCGTTAGTAGCTTCTACATTAGTGTTTACTGGATGTTTTAAAGACGATGATACACCTATTATTATCGAAGAAACTACAATAATAGTTAATGATCCAGGTAATGGAAGTGGTGAATGCCCAGTTGTTGCTGTAACTGGTGAGATTGCTGATGGTACCGTTTGGACGAATGACAACATTTATCAATTAAACCAAAAGGTAGTTGTTCCTTCTGGTGCAACTTTAACTATTAATCCTGGAACCATTATTAAAGGTTCATCAGGTACTGGTTCTTTAGCTTCTGCCTTAATCGTTGCTAGAGGCGGTACACTTAATGCTAATGGAACAGCTAGTGAGCCAATTATTTTCACATCTACTGCTGATAACATTACTTGTGGACAAACTTCAGGTACTAACTTAGACCAAGATGATAGAGGTCTTTGGGGAGGTTTACTTATTTTAGGTAATGCACCTTGTTCTTTCTCTGGCGACATACCTGAGGCTCAAATTGAAGGTATTCCTGCAGATGATACATTTGGTCTTTACGGTGGTACTAATCCTAATGATAGCTCTGGAAGTTTAAGATACATCTCTATCCGTCATGGTGGTGCTTTAATCGGTGAAGGTAACGAAATCAATGGCCTTACTTTAGGTGGTGTTGGTAATGGTACTGTAATCGACAACATTGAAGTTGTGGCTAATGTTGATGATGGTATAGAATTCTTTGGTGGTACTTGCGATGCTTCTAATTTATTAGTTTGGGCTTGCGGTGATGATGCTATTGATATTGACCAAGCTTACTCAGGTATTATTGATAATGCTGTTGTTGTGTTAGGTGATATATCTGACCACGCTTTTGAAATCGATGGTCCTGAAGGTTCTACACCTGCTGGTAACGAAGGTTCCTTTACTTTAAGAAATGCTACAATTATAGGTAACTCTGTAACTTCTAATGGTGAATACGCTGATTACAGAAGTAGAGCTCGTGGACTTACTGAGAACATCTATGCATTAGGCTTCCCTGCTGGAAAAGATGTAGAGCTGGATAGAAATAATGTTTCTCAAAACTTTTTAGACGGTTTACTAAACTTTGGCACTTGGGAAATAGTTGGTTTTGACAACTCAATCTTTGTTGAAAAAGTAGGCTGTATATCAAACTGTGACGATGAAGATAGTAGTAATGATGTTTTGGAAAGCACTATTATCTTGAGTCCGACTTTTACTGAAAGAGCTGCTAACTGGGCATCTCAAGTTACTGAAGGAGCACAAACTGTTGGTGCTACTACATCTAACCTAAGCTGGACCTACTCTAATGTAGCAGGTGGTTTAGGATTCTAATAAACACTTTTCATTCATAAATAAATCCAATGTCTACTAGGTAGGCATTGGATTAATAATAACATTATATGAAACATATATTAAAAGTCTTAGCTCTTATTATATTTATTTCAGCTACATCTATGGCTTTTTCTCAAGGAAAAGTGGTTGGAACTGTAATTGATGGTGAGTTTAATGAGCCTATGGCCTTTGCTAACATTTTAGTAAAAGGTACCTCAAAAGGTGTTACCACTGATTTTGATGGAAAATATGAGCTAGAGCTAGAAGAAGGCACTTACACATTAGTATTTTCATTTGTCGGTTATACTACCAAAGAAATTTCAGACGTAGTTGTAAAAAATAACGAAGTATTTACCTTAGATGTACTGATGGAAACCAATTCTTTAGATACGGTTGTCATCACTACAACAACCAAAAGAAACACAGAAAGTGCAGTTTTAAATCTACAAAAAAAATCAGCGGTTGTATTAGACGGCTTGTCTTCCCAAGCTATAAAAAGTACTGGAGCTAGTAACGTTGCCGCAGCTGTAAAAAGTGTTCCTGGTGTTTCTATTCAAGGAGATAAATATGTTTTTGTACGTGGTTTAGGTGACCGTTATACTAAAACTACTTTAAATGGTATTGATATCCCAGGTTTAGATCCAGACCGTAATACGATACAAATGGATTTATTCCCTACTAATATCATTGACAATGTCATAGTTGTAAAATCAGCATCAGCTGAGTATCCTGCAGATTTCACAGGCGGTTTAGTTGATATTGTAACTAAGGATTTTCCAAGTAAAGAAGAATATTCTATCTCTATAGGTGGTGGTTACAATCCAGACATGCACTTTAATGATCAGTATCTGAAATCAGAAGGAAGTGATACAGATTTCTTTGGATATGATGACGGAACAAGAAATTTGCCTATAAATAGATACCAACCTATTCCAGGTACTTTTGACAATAGATTATTACTGACATCATTAACAAGTAGATTCCTGAGTGAACTTGCAGGTGAACAAAGCACCAGTGGAATGAACTATGATTTGGGCTTTACACTGGGTAATCAATATGATATCGGAGATGATCGATTAGGATATCAAGCTTCATTTTCTTACAAAAATGAAACTACATTTTATGAAGATAGACAAGACGGTGCTTATATTAAAAACAATTCAGATTCATCTGATAATGACTTAAATTTTACTTTAGCATCTACAGGGTCGGAAGGTATAAACAATGTTATTCTCAATGGAATGTTAGGTTTAACCTACAAGACTGATAAGTCTAAAATAAAAGCAAACTTACTACACATTCAAAACGGTGAATCTGCAGCTGGTTTTTTTAACCAAACCATATCTCAAGATGGGGTTGGTGGTGGTTTAGAGCCATTAACTAAAAATTCTGTTACATATACAGAGCGTTCCATTACTAATTTATTATTAGGCGGCACCCACAGATTGAATAGTATGACTGAGGAAAATGCCTTCAATATGGAATGGAAATTGGCCCCAACTTTTTCTAAAGTGATGGATAAAGCACATAGAATTACACCATTACAAAGAGCTGATAATGGAGAATTTTTTGTGAGTCCTTCTGCTGCGACATTCCCAATTCAACTTTGGAGAAATTTAGTTGAAGAAAACTGGGCTGGCAAAATAGATTTTGATAAAACTGTAGAGTTGTTTGGTCGTCCTGCTAAAATTAAATTTGGCGGTGCTTATACATATAAGTTTAGAGATTTTAGTACTGATGACTACACTTTCAATATTCAGGGAGATGATTCTTTTATTGCTAGTGGAGATGTTAATCAATTATTAAACCCAAATAATATTTGGACACCTGACACGGACAATGGTACATATTTAATATCGATTGACACTTTTAATCCAAATGATGCCTATGAAGGTGAACAACATATTGGTGCTACGTATGCTTCTGCAGAGTTTAACATGTCTGAAAAATTTAAATCTGTAATAGGCATGAGAGTAGAAGCATTTAACTCTTACTATACAGGACAAGATAATTCTACTGTATTTGATAGGGAAAATATTCTGGAAGAGGTAGATTTTTTCCCTTCGGCTAATTTAATTTATGCTTTAAACGATAAATCTAATTTAAGAGCTTCTTATGGACGTACCACTGCTCGTCCATCTTTCAAAGAAGCATCTGTTGCTCAAATTTTTGATCCTATCACCAATAGATTATTTATTGGTAATATCAATTTAGTTCCAACTTATGTAAACAACTTTGATATACGTTACGAATACTTTGGTGAAAATGGTCAGATGTTTGCTATAAGTGGCTTTTATAAAGACTTTACAGACCCTATTGAGCAAGCGTTTTTTCAACAAGCACCAACCCAAATTACTGTTGGTAATCTAGGTGACGCAACAGTTTTTGGGGCTGAGTTTGAAGTTAGACAGCGTTTAGGTTTTCTTTCCGAAGGTCTTGATAATTTAAGACTTGTTACTAACGTCACTGTTACCGAATCTAAATTAACCATGGGAGATGATGAGTTTAGCAGTAGACAATTAGCAGCAAGAGATGGAGAAACTATAGAGCGTGAAAGAGATATGCAAGGGCAAGCACCTTTTGTAATTAATGTTGGTTTTGATTATAACAACACCGACATGGGTTTACAAGCTGGCTTGTTTTATAACGTACAAGGTGAAACTTTAGAAGTTGTTGGTATTGGTTTAGTACCAGATGTATATACACAACCTTTTAACAGCTTAAACTTTACTTTGAATAAGACTTTTGGGGAAAATGGACGTTCTTCTATAGATCTTAAGGTAAGCAATATTTTAGCAGATGAACGCTTGAGTGAGTATGTTTCTTTCAGAACCGATAATCAAGTATTCTCATTAAGAGAACCAGGCAGAGAAATATCTCTAGGTTATACATTTAAGTTCTAAGAGAAAAATTAAATTATCCATAAATAAAAAAGGCGCTCTAAAATTTAGAGCGCCTTTTTTATAATTTTATAAAGTACTACATTGATTATTTGTTAATGGCTACTTTAGTTTTGTTATCCCATTGGTTAACACTTACAATTTTAGAATCTATAAAATCAACTTCTTTTAAAGATTCACCTTGCCAAAAAAACCATTTCCCAACTTTTTTTCCATTTTCATAATTTCCTAATGCTACTTTATTACCATCAATATCATAGCTCTTCCATTCACCATGAACTTTACCCTCAGCATTAAACATACCTGTTTGACTTATTTCACCATTATCATGAAAATATGTAACGTAAGTTAAGTCGCCTTTCTTCTCTAACTTTGGTTCTTTACTGTCCTGTGAATAAGAGAACGCTACACTTAACATCATAAGAACAATCACTAAATTTTTCATATTCATTTGGGCTTTAATTAATAATTACATTACAAACATAGCTTTTATTTTACATTAAAACAACTTTTACATAACATTAAATTAACATTAAGACTGTAATATATTGTTTTTCAAATATTTAAATAATATTAAGATTATAGTATTTGATAACATTCAATATAATTCCCGTGTTTACGGTAAAAACGATTATTTATTTTTTTAAACCCAAAAGCATATCATAACATTTTGGTAACATAACGTTGAAATTAAAAGAAGAAATTTGTGTACAATTATAGTTACGCTTTGTAAATGGAAAACATCTATATCTATATGCTAGCTGCATTAGCATTTTTAGCTGTTGCAGACTTAGTTGTTGGTGTAAGTAATGATGCTGTAAATTTTTTAAATTCTGCTATTGGCTCTAAAGCCGTTTCTTTTAAGACCATAATGATTGTTGCTAGTATAGGTGTTGCTGTTGGTGCAATGACCTCTAGTGGCATGATGGAAGTAGCTAGAAAGGGGATTTTTAATCCGGGAGAATTTATGTTTAATGAGATTATGGTCATTTTTATGGCTGTTATGTTAACAGATATTCTTCTTTTGGATTTCTTCAATACCATGGGCCTACCTACGTCAACTACAGTTTCAATTGTATTTGAATTATTAGGTGCTTCTGTTGCGGTGGCACTAATCAAGATCTATTCTGATGATTCCCAATCTATCATAGATATTGGAAACTATATAAATAACGAAAAGGCTATTGAAATTATACTAGGCATTCTTTTGTCTGTAGTTGTGGCTTTTACCATTGGCGCTATTATTCAATACGTTTCGCGTTTATTATTATCATTTAAATTTGAAGAAAAACCAGATTGGTACAGTTCAGTTTTTAGTGGGCTAGCTGTAACCTCAATCATGTACTTCATTATAGTAAAAGGTTTAAAAAATGCGGCTTTTATGCCTCCTTCTGCTCAAGAGTTTTTAAGTACTAATCCTTTTACCTTTATCGGTATAAGCTTTTTGGTCTTTACAATACTTTCTATACTAGCTATTAAATTATTCAATGCTAAGATTTATACTGTTATTATCATAATAGGAACCTTTGCACTAGCAGTTGCTTTTGCAGGAAATGATTTAGTAAACTTTATAGGTGTACCTATTGCAGCATATAACTCTTATGAAGCGTGGACAGCAAGCGGTGCTGAACCTACAAACTACGTAATGTCTGCTTTAGGCGAACCCGTACAAACAGAACCTTACCTATTGCTTATTGCTGGACTTATAATGGTGCTTACACTTTGGTTTTCGAGCAAAGCAAGAGCTGTAGTAAAAACTTCTGTAGATTTATCTAGACAAGATGAAGTTAAAGAACGTTTTGAACCTAATTATTTATCGAGAGCTATTGTAAGGCTTACCATTGGTCTTAATGAAAGCATTAGTGGAATTCTACCTAATTCGTATAAAAATTGGTCTGAAAAACAATTTATAAAACCTAAGATTGTTATAAAAGAACAAGATAAACCTGCTTTTGACTTAGTGAGAGCAGCTGTTAATTTAATGGTTGCATCTGTCCTTATTTCAATTGCAACTTCTAAGAAATTACCACTTTCTACAACTTACGTGACTTTTATGGTAGCCATGGGAACATCTTTGGCAGATAGAGCTTGGGGAAGTGAGAGTGCGGTTTACAGAGTTGCTGGTGTTCTTAACGTTATTGGTGGCTGGTTCTTTACGGCTTTTAGTGCTTTTGTTGCAGCAGCCTCAATGGCTTTTATTCTATATTTTGGTGGTGGATATGCGCTAGCAGGATTATTAGTCCTAGCAATTGCTTTGTTAGTAAGAAGCTTTTTGGCTCATCGCAAAAGTTCTAAAATAATGCGCGAGGAAGATCAATTAGAAAAAGCCGAGAGTAGCTCTACTCAAGGTGTTATTCACGAAAGTGCTACAAACATTGCCAATGTAATTAAGCGAGGTAATAGGATATATACTTCAGCTATCAACGGTTTAGCCATTCAAGATTTAAAGCGACTTAAAAAGAATAGACAACAGATTAATAAATTATCTAATGAAATAGATGATTTAAAGGGCAACATATTTTATTTCATACGTAATTTAGACGAGCCTAGTGTTGCTGCCAGTAATTTCTATATTAATATTCTGGCACATTTACAAGATATAACACAATCGCTTGAGTATATATCTAAAGCAAGCCATAAACACGTAAATAACAATCATAAAAAATTAAAGTTTAGTCAAATAAAGGAGCTTAAAGATTTAGATGCTCAACTTGAAACGTTATTCGCGACTACCCAATCTGCATTTGAGTCTAGATCCTTTGAACAAATTGGTGCTGTTTTAGCAAAAAAAACAGAGATATTTGATTTGGTGAAAGATAAAATACAAAAACAGGTTGAGCGTACAAGAAGTGAAGAGTCAAGTCCTAAAAACACAACACTCTATTTTAGTTTATTGCTAGAAACCAAAGACTTATTGACTGCTATGATGAATCTCTTAGAGGAATACTATCAATCGCATGACAGCTCTGTTAAGCCTGCCAAACTCATTTCTGACCAAGAAGAATAACGTATTAATCACTTTTTGTTTTTACATTTCCTAAAAGAATATTTAATGAAATCCGTTATCATCTTTATTGTATTCTGCTTACCTTTTTCTGTTTTTGCCCAAAACATATCCGCTGAAAAACTCTTAGAAAAGTCTATTTTTTATCACGACCCAAATGGGAATTGGAAAGCCTTCAAAGCTCAGTTTACTGTAGAAATGACAACACCTAACGCTTCTGAGAGAACTAGCAACATAAGAATAGATTTACCAAAGGAGCATTTTAGCGTTAAAGCAACGAGAGATACAACTACAACAGTTTATACTATATCTAAGGGAAAGTGCTATATGGTTCTCAATGGGAAGGATATGGATAGCGTTACCGCTAAAGCAAACAATATGTCTTGCGAAAGAGCTGAGCTTTATAAAAACTACTACACTTACCTTTATGGCTTACCAATGAAATTGAAAGATCCAGGAACAAACCTAGATAAAACAGTTGAAAAGAAAAGCTTTAAAAGCAAAGACTATTTAGTATTGAAAGTCACCTACGACGAAGCTGTTGGTAGCGACGTGTGGTACTTCTATTTTAACCCTGAAACCTACGCCATGGAAGTTTATCAATTTTATAAAACTGATGAAAATGGCAATGTAAAACCAGAATCGGGAGAATATATATTACTCTCAGAAGAAATGATTGTAAACGGCATTAAAATGCCTAAAGTACGCACTTGGTATTACAATAAAGATGATAAGTATTTAGGAACAGATACTTTAGTGGAGAAATGAAAATAGCCTAAAAAATTATTTAAAATTTTTCTCAGCAACTTTTTCTAATTCAGCATACCAATCTTTACCAAATTTTCTGATCAATGCTTCCTTTACAAATTTGTAAACAGGAACTTGCAATTCTTTGCCTAGTGAGCAGGCATCGTTACAAATTTCCCACTTTTCGTAATTGACTGCAGAAAACTCAGAATAGTCTTTTACTCTTATTGGGTAAAGATGGCAAGAGACAGGTTTTTTCCATGTTACTTCTCCTTGATTATATGCTTCTTCTATGCCACAAAAGGCCGTATTTTTTTCATCAAAAATAACGTAAGCACACTCCGCGCCATTAATAAGAGGGGTTTCTAATTCACCATATGTTGTTTTTACCCAAGTACCTTGGGCTTCCAAAACCTCTATTCCTTCTTTACGTAAAAAGGGTTTTACTTTAGGGTAGATGGCATCTAAAATTTTTGTTTCCTCTTCATCCAAAGGTGCACCAGCATCACCATCTACACAACAAGCACCTTTGCATGCAGACAAATTGCAAATAAAATCCTTTTCGATTATATCTTCTGAAACTATGGTTTTTCCTAGCTGAAACATGTCGCAAAAATAAATAAACTTTACCGTTATTTAATATTGTTAATCCACAATAAAATAAGACCTTTGCGGCGAATTTTAAAAATGGAAATTATGCAGCTAGATTTTAAACAAATATTTACTGCTTTTATGGTTTTATTTGCTGTTATTGATGTTGTAGGAAACATTCCTATTATTATCGATTTACGTAAAAAAGTTGGCCACATACAGAGTGAAAAAGCATCATTAATTGCCGGTATATTAATGATTGTTTTCCTATTTGTGGGTAAGAGTTTATTAAATCTTATTGGTATTGATGTTAATTCATTTGCGGTAGCTGGTGCCTTTGTTATTTTCTTTATTGCGCTAGAAATGATTTTAGGCATTACACTTTACAAAGATGACGATAGTAATGCCGTGAACGCCTCGGTTTTTCCTTTGGCTTTCCCTCTGATTGCCGGCCCAGGAAGTTTAACAACTCTATTATCGCTTCGTGCAGAATTTGAAATTGAGAATATCATTATTGCTGTAATATGTAATGTTATTGTGATTTATGTTGTGCTAAAAACCTCTGCCAAAATTGAAAGAATTATAGGTAAAAATGGAATTAGCATCATAAGAAAAGTTTTTGGTGTAATTTTGTTAGCTATAGCAGTGAAGCTATTTGCTCATAACATTAAAATGCTATTAGCTTAAATACTTTGAACATGAAAATCTTTATCTGGATATTAACTCTTATCGCAATTGGACTCATAATTTTTAATGCTACAAAATTGAACTTTGACGCCTTGTTAAAAGGAGAAAGTCAAACGGCAGTCATAACCATTATATCTGCACTTTGCGCTATTATTTTATTACAAATTCTTAGAATCTCTAAGAAAATAGAAACCCTAAGCAAGAAGCCAAAATGAATTTTGATGTGTTAATTATTGGTGCTGGTGCAGCTGGTTTATCATGTGCTTTGGTATTAGGTTCTGCAAAAGAAAAACCTTTTGCAAAAGACAAAAAGATTGGCATTATAGCACATCAAAAAAGCTCACACTTACAAACCGCTTTGTTTAATAATGTTCTTGGTCTTAAACCTGGCACTTTAGGAAAAGATATTTTAAACGACGGCATTCAGCAACTTAAAGACTTATATCCACAAGTAACTCAAATAGAAAAAGAGAAAGTAACACATGTAGATCAAAACTTAGAAGGCTTTAAGGTTACTACCAACAAAGGAGAATACTTTTCTAAAATAGTAGTTATAGCCGTAGGCTACACTAATCTTTTCACTATTAAAGGTTTAGAAAAATATATTGAACCTCATCCAAGAGCTGCTATGGAAAAGGACAGAATTTGGCTAAAAAATTCAGATCACCTAATAGAAGAAAATCTATATGTTGCTGGCTCATTAGCTGGTTGGAGAAGTCAATTTGCAATTGCCAGTGGTAGTGGTGCACATGTCGCTACCGATATTCTCACTCTTTGGAATGATGGCAAACACACCAAAGTTCATGATAAAGTTACTGTTTAAAGCTAGGATATTCATTGCTTAAAAGTATCACTTCTTGTATCATGATGTCTTCCTTGTTGAGAACTTCCTCAAAGGAATTATCATCAAACAATTGTCTAGCCAAGGTTGCTTTAATAAGACGTCTAATTTCGTCATTATAAGCCACAAAAGTAATATTAGTACCTTCTTTTCGATTAACATAATCTTGAAAACGTACAACGACATCATCGCTGACTTCAAAATTGTTAATAAAATCGTATTTAGCAATATCTTCATAAATACTTCTGTCCTTATCCAACTCTTCAAAAACAAAGTATCCAAAATGACCTCGGCGTCTTAAGTAGTTAATGGTTTCGTTTTCAAAAGACATGTCAACTGGTACAAATACATCAGGAATAATACCGCCTCCACCATACACCACTTTTCCTTTAGGTGTTGTAAACTTTAGCGAATCATCGACTTCAATATTTTCTGCGTCTGCTAATTCACCTGTTCTTAAGCGTTTATAGTAATCGCTATAATATGAGTTATTGTCACCATTGGTGTATGGTCTTTGAATAGAACGTCCTGTTGGTGTGTAATATCTCGAAACTGTTAAGCGCACGGCACTTCCATCTCCAAGCGCCATTTCGCGTTGTACCAAACCTTTACCGTATGAACGTCTGCCAACTATAATGCCTTTATCATTGTCTTGTAATGCTCCTGCTATAACTTCACTTGCTGAAGCCGAATTTTCGTTAATAAGAACATAGATTTCACCATCTTCAAAATCACCCCTTCTTGTGGCATAGGTTCGTTCCTCTCTTCCTTTTTTGTCTCTTGTAAACAATATTAATTTATCATCTTCTAAAAATTCATCTGCAATTTGCTCGGCAATACCCAGAAATCCACCTGGATTATCTCTTAAATCAAGCGCTAGCTTTGTAGCACCTTGATCTTGTAAATCATCTAAAGCTTCCTTAAATTCTTTAAAGCTGGTTTCTGCAAAACGATTCATTTTTATATATCCTAACTCATCGGTTAGCATATAGGCTGCATCAACACTTTTAATCGGAATGGTTTTTCTTTTGATTTCAAACTCTAAGATTTCATCTTCACTTTTTCTGTAAACCGTTAGCCTTACTTTAGTGTTTTTGTCTCCTTTTAATTTCTTTGTTATGTAATCGTTGGATATATTTCTACCGTAAATGGTATCTCCATCTGCTAACAGAATACGATCACCACTCATTATACCTGCACTTTCGCTTGGTCCTCCCTCTGTTGGTTTTATAACAGCAATAGTGTCTTTGTAAGGATAATAATTGATGCCAATACCCACAAAATCACCTTTCATATTTTCGGTAATTCGTTCTAAATCTTCTTTTGGGATGTAAGTAGAATGTGGATCTAAATTGTCTAAAATTCCATTAACAGTGACATCAACAATACTATCTGTATTCACCTCATCTACATACTCATAATCTATATAATCAATTAATCTATTGAGTTTGTCTTTTTTACTATTAGTTGTAAAAAGGTTATCAGACGTATCTGTGAAGTTTAACTTACCACCAATAACAACTCCTGCAGCTATAGCCACACCTATGATAAGTGGTATGTATTTATTTTTTGTTGCCATTAGGCGTCTAAATCTTCAATCAGTGTTAATTCTATTCCCGCTTTTTTCAAAAATTCTATTCCCGAGTTATCTTTATAAGACTGAGAATACACAACTCTTACGATGCCTGCTTGGTGTATTAACTTGCTACACTCCTTACAAGGGGATAACGTAATATACAATGTTGCCCCTTTACATGATTGTGTAGAAGAAGCTACTTTTAAAATGGCATTTGCCTCTGCATGAAGCACATACCATTTGGTATAGCCTTCGTCATCTTCGCAATAATTCTCAAAACCAGTTGGTGTACCATTATAACCATCTGAAATAATCATTCGGTCTTTTACGATGAGTGCACCAACTTGTTTGCGTTTACAATGCGATAGCTTTCCCCATTCCTGAGCAATACGCAAGTAAGCTTTATCGTAACGTAGTTGTTTTTTATTTGACATTAAGTGTTTTTACGATGTTGTAACGAATATAATAGGATAGAATTGTATACGCAATTGCACTGTCGTTAAAGTTTTACCAATTATAGTTAGTTTAACAGATCACTTCCCATAATCATTGGTATAACCAGCCCTGTAACAATTGCTGATAATACCATAACCCAATCGCGACGCGAAAATCTAAAAATAGTTTGAAATAAAAATCCAAGGAATAAAACCACAAATACTATGATAATCTGTGCAATCTCAATACCTAAGGCAAACTCTATAAGAAGTTCTATTTTGTTTTGAGACTGACCAGCAAACATTTTAAACTCTCTAGCAAAGCCTAAACCGTGTATTAAACCGAAGAATAGGGTTGTAAAAAACAGCAGTCCTATTTTTTTTCCTTTGTCATTTTTACCTGCTGTAAACACATTGTAAATTGCTGTAACTAAAATGGTAACAGGAATTAAAAACTCAACTAGTTTTCCATCAACGGAAACCACACCATAAGCAGCCAAAACTAAAGATAGTGTATGACCAAGCGTAAACATAGAAACCAGTAATAAAACGCGTTTCCAATCTTTGAAAAGATAAGGTACAGCAAGTACCATTAAAAAAAGGACATGGTCGTAACCATTAGGGTCTAAAACGTGGTTAATGCCGTATTTTACATTAAACCAAAAATTTTCTAACATAGCTTAAATTTAATTAATTTGGGATAGACCAAAGTTACAATTAATATTGATAAAAAGCCTAAAGAATAACTTTAGGCTTTTTTATACTAAATCTCTAGAAATCTTTTCTTATTAATCAATGGTAGGCACTTTTATAGACCTATTAATCCAACATCCTATTTTTATAGTTTTTCCCGCCAAGCCACTAAGAAATATCTCCTCTTTAGTTGGTGCTTTGGCCAAATAATTATCTACGTATGCTTTTACCGAACTTTGCAAGGTTGGGTCAACACGAGAAGCTTTTTGAGCTTCTTCTGCTGCTAACCAATACACCGCTCTTTGATGAAAATTATCTTTACCACAATTTTTATCCTTAGCACTATCATGATACATAAGCGCTATTAAAAGGTGCGGTTTCCCATTTGAAGGGTTTAACTTAAGTGCTTCTAATAAAAAATTGCGCGTTTTTGAGTATTGCCCTTTTTCTTTAAGGATAGCACCTATTCTAAATGCAATATTGGCTTTTTTATACGATCTTGTTTCTAGCTTATAAGCTTCCTCCAAGTATTTATAAGCCTCTTCATCTTTTCCTTTTTTAAATAATACTGTAGCAACATACACTTTGGTATCTGCTGATGGTGCTACCTTATCGTATTGCTTAACCATGGTTTCATACAGATCATCATCTGTACAATCTTTATGATACATTCTACTAACAGAACGCTTTAACCATATAGAATCGTTTTGATGAATTTCAAAATCTTTAGTGTATAGTGGAATTAAATTATCACACTTGGCTCTTTTATCAGCGATGATATTCATGTTACCTTGAATAAGCGCATAGTTTTTAAGATAACTTTCATAGGCACCTTTTTTGTTTTCCTCACTCCTTGTTAATGTTTCTCCATTATCAACCTTTTCTACCAATGCATTTAGCTTTTCTGAGTAATTCTGAATTTCAACTTCTATTTTTTCACTTACATTATCATAATTATTAAACAAGTCAGCCGAAGATTTTTTTCCTGAATCGAATAATTCTACCATCAAAGAAAAATAGGTATATAAACTTTTTGGATGTGTAAAGGTTTCTTTATCTGTTTTAAAAGCAGCATCAAAACATTCAAAAAGCTCTAAAGTGGTTTTACCTAGTTCGTCTTTATAATCGTATTGTAGTTGACAAGCTTTGGCATCATATTCACCTTGTGGAGTATCACTTTTAAAATGCTCTTCACGAAGTAACCACAATTCTAATACTTTATTGATAAAACTCAGTTGAACTTCACCTTTAGAATTTTCGATTTTATGTTTTAGAATCTTTTCGCCATCAGCATATATGGCAAGATTTAAATCAGGGCAATTATTTTTTACAAACAGCCATGGTTCATAGGCTTCATCATATTTTTGTGTAATAGCCGATTGATGAAAGAGCGAAAGCTTTGTCTTGCATTCTAAATCAGTTTGAGCACTAACGCTAAAACTCAATAGCAAAACCATGGAGATAATAATAGATTTTGACTTCATGTATAGTTGATTTATAGTTAGTTATTCAACTAAAAAGTCACAAAAAATGTACCAAAACAGATGAAGTAAAAAGGCAAGCATGATAATCATGCTTGCCTTTACTTTCTTGGTACTCAAGGTGGGAATCGAACCCACACTTCCGAAGAAACTGGATTTTGAATCCAGCGCGTCTACCAATTCCGCCACTTGAGCAAATTAGGTCTGCAAAAATATAAAATATTTTTCGTCAACCAATTAAAAATAGTGGGTTTTATACTTTTTGTGAGTAAATAATTTTTCTAACTTTGACCACACAAATTAATCCATCGAACAACCCTTTTAACAACTTACTCAAATGCCTAATAATACTACAGAAGCCAAAGTTTTTACCTGTTCACAAAGCAAAGATTTAGCCGAAGAAATTGCAGCTGCTTATGGAGTTGAGTTAGGCAATGTTATTACTTCGACTTATAGTGATGGTGAATTTCAGCCATCCTATGAAGAGTCTATCAGAGGGACACGTATTTTTATCATTGGCTCTACACATCCTGGACCACAAAACTTAATGGAAATGTTGTTGATGATTGATGCCGCCAAACGTGCTTCGGCAAGACACATTACTGCTGTTATGCCTTATTTTGGTTGGGCAAGACAAGACAGAAAAGATAAACCTAGAGTACCAATTGCTGCAAAACTGGTAGCTAAAATGTTGGAAGCTGCTGGTGCAACACGCATTATTACTATGGATTTGCATGCAGACCAAATTCAAGGATTCTTTGAAAAGCCAGTAGATCATCTATTCGCATCAACCATATTTTTACCATACTTAAGAAGCCTAAATCTCGACAATCTTACTATTGCTTCGCCTGATATGGGAGGTTCTAAACGTGCTTATGCTTATTCTAAAGCCTTAAAAAGTGACGTGGTAATTTGTTATAAACAACGTGCTAAAGCCAATGTTATTTCTCATATGGAGCTAATTGGAGACGTTACTGGCAAAAATGTAGTTTTAGTAGATGATATGGTAGATACCGCTGGTACTTTAACTAAAGCCGCCGACTTAATGATGGAACGAGGTGCTAAAAGTGTTAGAGCAATTTGTACGCACCCTATTTTATCTGGCAGTGCTTATGAGCGTTTAGAAAAATCCAAACTTGAAGAATTAATTGTCACTAACTCCATACCTCTAAAACAAGAGAGTAAAAAACTAAGGGTTTTAAGTTGTGCTAATTTATTTGCAGATGTGATGTACAATGTACACCATAACCGATCAATTAGCAGCAAATTTGTAATGTAGAAGTTCGTATATCTTCACTATTTCAGCCAGACTTGTACAGATAAACATAGAACTTTTGTGCAGAAATTTTGATTAATTCAAAAAATAGCACAAAAAGGCTAGTATTTTTCTATTATATGTTTAAATTTGCAGCCCTCAAAATGAGGAAACTAAACTTTTGAAATGAAACATCTTTTGATGTTCCATGTGACAATTAAAAAACAATAAACAAAAACACATGAAATCAATTACAATCAATGGATCTCAAAGAGAAAGCGTAGGCAAAACGTCAACAAAAGCCTTACGTAATGCTGGTCAGGTTCCTTGCGTATTATACGGAGGAGACAAGCCTATTCATTTCTCTGCACCAGAGTTGGCATTCTCTCAACTAGTATACACTGCTAATGCGCATACAGTTGTGATTGCCTTAGATAGCGGTGAAGAATTTAATGCTATTATGCAAGACATTCAATTTCACCCTGTAAACGATAAGATACTTCACATCGATTTTTATCAAATTTTTGAGGACAGACAAATTACTATGGAAATTCCTGTACAAGTTGTAGGAACTTCTAGAGGTGTTCTTAATGGTGGTGTTCTTAGAAGACCTTATCGTAAACTTAGAGTAAAAGCTATTCCTTCTAAATTGCCAGATTTTATCGAGGTTGACATTACACCACTTAAAATAGGAAGCAAGCTTTACATCACTGAGTTAAAAAATGATGATTACAAATTCTTACACCCAGATAATACTGTAGTTTGCCAAGTAAGACGTAGTAGATTGTCTGTTGCTGACACAGAAGAAGATGAAGAAGAAACTGAAGAAGGAGAAACTTCAGAAGCAGCAGCAGAAGCTCCAGCAACTGAAGCTCAAGAATAGTCTAAAAAACTTTTTCAAAATATCAAAAAAGCATTCTCTTACGGAATGCTTTTTTATTTTTACAAAAATTAAATAGAATGTGGGAACGCTTAAAAAAGTGGTTTGGTTTTAATAGTAGCATCAAAGAAAATGAAGAAGAGCTTATGAAAAAATTCTTAATTGTTGGATTGGGTAATATTGGAGAAAAATATCATAATACCAGACATAATATTGGCTTTAAAATTTTAGATTTCTTGGCCAGTAAAGAAGAGACTACTTTCGAAACTCAAAAACTTGGTGATGTAACAACCATAAAAGTTAAAGGACGAACATTAATTCTTCTTAAACCAAACACCTACATGAATCTTAGTGGAAAAGCCGTAAAATATTGGTTAGAAAAAGAAAAAATACCACTTAGCAACCTACTTGTTATAACTGATGACCTTAACTTACCTTTTGGTACGCTAAGACTTAAAACCAAAGGAAGTGATGGAGGGCATAATGGCCTGAAAGACATTCAAGATAAACTACAAACTACAAATTATAATCGTTTTAGATTTGGCATAAGTGACAGCTTTAGTAAGGGAAGACAAGTTGATTATGTACTTGGCGAATGGAATGATGATGAAAACTCTAAACTTGAAGAACGCCTTAAAACTTCAACAGAATTGGTTAAATCCTTTGCTCTTGCAGGCGTTAATAACACCATGAATCAATTTAATGGAAAGTAAAAAAGACCGCTAATGCGGTCTTTTTTATGCAATGATGGTAACTAAATCATTAATCGATAATTAATTTTCTAGTCATATAATTGGCTCCATCAATAACTTTAATTAGATAAACTCCCGATTGAATATTATTTAATTTAATGGAGGCATTAAAATTATAGAACGAGCCATAGGATCTAGAATAAATGCTTCTACCATTAACATCGTATAACTCAATAATTATCTTATCTGAAGATGGATTACTTAGAGCAACATTAAATTCTCCTTTATTAGGGTTAGGATAAATACTAAAGGTGTTGTCTAGTATTTCAATATCATCTACTGATAGTGTCTGCTGAGTGCATAGTTCTAATGTAAAATCTACTATCTGACCACCATCAGCAAAACCAAAATCATCATCTACAGACAAAGTCCAATCACCTGCAGACATTTCACCATAAAGTATAGAGAGGTCACCCTCTGGAATAAAAGTTCCTGTAAATGGTGACACACCAGATGTAATTGGTGTAGTCGCTTCTTGATCAAAAACTGTTGATATATAATCATCATCGTTTGAATTACCGTTATCAGTAGAAAGCTCTACGACTGTACCTAAAGGGCTAATTAAGAAAATATCAAGATCATTGTTCCAATCGTGAGAAATAGTAATCGTTACATTAACATCTGTGATAACTTCGTCATCAGCAACATTGATTACCGAAGTATAATTATCTGTTCCATTATCTGTCTCTAAAATATCTATAGGCAAATCTAGTGCACTGTAAAAATTACAAGCAATATTTGCGGTTGTAAAACTAGATTGAGAATAATTTCCTATACCGCAATCATTAATACTTCTTACACGCCAATAATAGGTCGTGTTAATGTTTAATGACGTTGCTGTGTAAGTTGGGTTAAGGACTGTGTTGTTATCTACTATATTCGTAAAAGCAGTATCTGTTGCAATATCAATTTCATAGCTCATGGCATTGGTGTCAGTATCCCAAGTAAAAACAGCATTATCAGCAAAAATATCTGTAGCACCGTTAGCTGGTGTAATGAGGTTTAATGATGCTAAATTAGCGTCAAATACATTAAATTCTACATCTGCTGTTTTTATTATCGACCCTGAAGTCCCAACTATTGAAAAAGGATAATTACCCGATGATAGAGATCCTACGCCAGTGATTGTTACGGTAACCAGTGTACCATCTGCATCAGCAGATGTTGGCGAAAATGTAGCATTAGCTCCAACTGGCAACCCTGTTGTACTAAATGTTGTTGTACCTGTAAAACCTAAAAAGGTGTTGTATGTAAATGTGAATACTGCATTATCAGGTTCACAAACATCTACTGAAGTCTCATCGATATTCAATACGAACTCAGACTCTTGAAGCGTAAAATTTGTAGGGTTAATAGCATAGAAAATGTTATTATTGCCTTCTACTTTAACCCTTAGAGTCGAAGAATCTCCGCCTGTTATTGGAACTGTTACATTATGAGAACCATCATTTGGCACGTCACTTGCCATAACAAAAGGGAAGTTAAAACCGCCATCCGTAGATAGTAAAATATTAACTGTTGGCGTATTAACGTTGCCTGTATCTGTTCCTGCCACATTCCAAGTTATAGTTTGTATAGAACCTGCATCCCAAGTTTCATTAGTAGTTTGCGAAGTTATTATAAAAGGACCTGCAAAACCATCAACGGTTACTGTCATTGTATCGTAATCGCTTTGAGGTGTCAATCCAATACCACTACCTTCACTTCTATCTCTCACAGTTAGTGCAAAATTTAATGTTCGCTCAACATTAGATACCGTTTCCCACGATGAATTATCTAAAGTCTCAACAGGATTAGTTTCTGTAAGTTGACCAGCAATAACACGCTCAACAATTGGCATATAACGATCTGGCGAAGTACTTGGTGGGCGTGACCTCCATACGGATCCAGATGTTTTATTTGGCCCAAAGTTACCAGTTGTGGTAACACCATCATCAATCTGCTCCCAAGTATACGTTAAAACATCACTGCCATCTACATCTGTTGCAGCGCCCCTTAAAACAAAGGCTGTTCCGTTAGGTATTGTGTAATCTAGACCAGCATCAGCATTTGGAGGATTATTAGAAATAGTACTACCAACCCAACATGTTCTTGTATTTAGGTTATTTAATATTTGTAAAATGCTGTAGTAATGAAAATAGGCATCAGAATGGTCTTGCACATCGTTGCCGCCTGTAATACCAGCATATCCCATAATTGTAGTACCACTTCCTGGTTCAGCATTAACTCCAGTGCCTTCACTACTGAACGACCATGTATGATTAGCTCCCATTTGGTGACCTATTTCATGAGGTACATAATCAATATCAAAAAAATCGTTCATATATGGTCCACCATCATTATCTAGAAAAGAATGCGAGGAAAAACCAGAACCTTTCTGACCATCTACACATACACATCCTATACAGCCTGCATTTCCATTATTACCGCCAAAATTAAATAAGTGTCCTATGTCGTAATTTGCCTCACCAACATTGATAGTCAATGTGCTTTGTAACTGTGAATTAAATGAGCCAGTATAAGGGTCTGTAGCGGCATCTGGATAAATAATTTCAGTTCCAGTAACAAGAGTAAAAGTTACTGCCATATCTACTTCAAAGACTTCGTTAGATCTGTTTAAAGTTGCGACAACTTGAGCTAAAGCATCTTCTTGTGCGTTTCCATTACCAACATTACCATCATCCCAAAAATTAGTATATTCTCCTGTAGTAGAGATTGCTATTCGAAATGTTCTGAGTATTTGATCATTGGCATCTCTGTTAAATACTTCACTAGTGTTTATTGGAAAAAACTCATCTTGGGTTAAACAATTAAAATCCTTTAAGCTTTGTGTTCTTACCTCCCTACTATAAACAATATAAGACGAATCATCACCTTTAATTACAGGAACTGTAAAACTGATAGGCTCATCTGGGTAAGTAATCATGGATTGTAATCCTTGAGGTGTTACACTAAAGCGAGCTCTTACTCCAGGTTGTCTAGTGCTAAACCCTAAATATGTTTTAATGTTAGGATACAATGCAGATTGTGCTTCTGATAAAACAGGAGCCTCAAAAACAACAAACTCCTCTAATTCACCTTTAATATTTGGAAGGTAAACCCTTGTGTTGGTTTCATTTGAATCAGATCTTAATGGTGCTCCCTCTAATTGTGCTTTAAACTCCTCAATGTTTAGCTGAAATGTTTGATAGAATTTTGGGTTAAAAACTTTACTATCATCATTCCCTTTCAAAATTGTTTTGTCGGTTTTTTCCCAATAATTTTGCTGTGCAGCTAGAGAAAATACCGTTAAAAAAAAGGATAATGACAAAACAAAATGTAGTTTTGTTTTCATAGTTATTTGGTGTAGAAAATTAAAATCTTCCGAATTTAGGATTTTTTAAATAAACACTAAGTCTTTTGCTAGAGAAATTGGAATTTTAAAAGATCTGAATCCTTGACCACGAACACAGAAAAAATATTAACTATAGGCACGTTTGACGGAGTCCATGTTGGACACCAAAAGATAATTAAACGTGTAGTAAAAATTGCCAGTGAAAAAGAGTCTAAACCAGCTGTTTTAACCTTGTTTCCTCACCCTAGAATGGTACTTCAAAAAGATGATAGTATAAAACTTCTTAATACCATAGATGAACGTATTCAGCTCCTTAAGAGTTTAGGAATTGAAGAGGTCATTGTGAAAGAGTTCACCAAAGGATTTGCGAATCTTTCTGCTAAAGATTATGTAAAGCAAATTCTCGTAGATGAGCTTAATACCAAACAAATTGTTATCGGTTACGATCATCATTTTGGTAAAAACCGAAGTGCCAATATTGATAATTTAAAAGTTTTTGCTAGAGAGTATGGTTTTAAGGTTGAAGAAATCTCTGCTCAAGAAATAAAAGATGTTACTGTAAGTTCTACCAAAATTAGAAATGCCCTGAAAAATGGAAATATTGAAGTTGCCAATGCTTATTTGGGTTATGAGTATTTTATTTCTGGTGAAGTGGTAAAAGGAAAAGGCATCGGAAGAACTTTAGACTATCCTACTGCTAATATCCGCATTAAAGAGTCTTATAAGTTAATACCAAGCGATGGTGTTTATGTTGTAAAATCCGAAATAGAAGGTTTCACCATTTATGGTATGATGAATATTGGGACCAACCCAACAGTGAGTGGAAAAGCGAGATCTATTGAGGTTCATTTCTTCGATTTTTATAGCGATATTTATGGAAAATCTTTGAAAATCGAGTTCCTCCATTGGTTAAGAAGCGAACAGAAATTCGAGAACCTTAAAGCTCTAAAAAAGCAGCTCAGCAAAGATATGACAGAAGCTTTGGAGTTTATAAAGTCAGTCAATGCATAAGTTTTTGTTTAAACATATCGATAATTCTGGTCTTATAGTCTTTAGGATTATCTTTGGTTTGCTCTGCTTTTTAGAATCTGTAGGAGCTGTTTTTACAGGTTGGGTAAAAAATACGCTTATTGACCCAAAATTTACTTTTTCGTTTATTGGTTTTGAATGGTTGCAGCCTTTACCTGGCAATTGGATGTATCTTTATTATATCATCATGGGAATTTTTGGATTACTCATTATGGTTGGGTACAAATACCGTTTTAGTATGCTGATGTTTGCTACAATGTGGACAGCAACCTACTTAATGCAGAAAACATCCTACAACAATCATTACTACTTGCTTTTTATTCTGAGTTTTTTAATGGTTTTGATGCCTGCAAACAAATACGCCTCAATAGATGTAAAATTAAACCCTTCATTAAAACGCATTTCAATGCCAGCTTGGTGCAAATGGATTTTTGTAATACAACTGTTTATACTCTATACCTACGCAACAATTGCTAAACTGTATCCAGATTGGTTAGATACGACGTTCATTCGAATATTAATGAAAGGTAAAGCAGATTATCCTTTAATTGGTAGTTTACTACAACAAGAATGGCTTCATTATTTTTTGGCTTATGGAGGTATTTTATTTGATGGATTAATTATTCCTGCCTTGTTATTTAAACCCACTCGAAAATTTGCCTTTTTTGTTTCAATATTCTTTCATTTGTTTAACTCCATTGTCTTACAGATTGGCATTTTCCCTTATCTGGCATTAGCGTTTAGCTTATTCTTTTTTGAGCCAGAACTTATTAGAAACATCTTTCTAAAAAAGAAAAAACTTTACGATTCAAATGAAATTAGCTTACCTAAACACAGTAATGTGTTCATTAGTGCTTTTATTATCTATTTCCTTATCCATATAGCGCTTCCGCTTCGTCATCATTATTTTAAAGACGATGTTCTATGGACTGAAGAAGGCCATCGCCTATCTTGGCGAATGATGCTTCGTGCCAAGAGTGGAACTGCTAGTTATCGAGTCATAGATGAAGCTACTAACCAACAGATCCCTATTAAACTCAATGATTATCTCACCAAAAAGCAACAGCGAGGTGCTAGTACTAAACCAGACATTATTTGGCAATTTGCACAACATGTAAAACAAGATTTTGCTAAAAAAGGAAAGTCGGTAAAAGTCTATGTTAGAGCTTATGTTAGTGTAAATGGTAAACAATCAAAACCTCTTATAGATCCAAATGTTGACCTCGCTAGTGAAGAATGGCATCATTTTAAGCATCACGACTGGATATTGCCTTCCTCGTCGGCAGATAAACCTTCAAAATAGTTTTTATCTGCTTAAATTCTTATTACTTTTGTGCCTTGTTTTTAGTATACCTATAGGTATAAATTCAAATTTTTAGATATGTTACAAGTTACTTTTATTAGAGAGAACAAAGAAGCTGTTGTTAGTGGTTTAGCAAAGCGAAATATCGATGCTACCACGATGATTGACGAAGTTATTGCTTTAGATGAAAATCGTAGAAATCTTCAGACGAAGCTAGATAACATTAAGGCAGAATCTAATTCTTTATCAAAAGAAATTGGCAACTTATTTAAATCTGGAGAGGTTCAAAAAGCGAATGTATTAAAAGAAAAAACAACGCAGCTAAAAGAATCTACCAAGAGTTTAGAACAAGAACTTAATGAAACAGCGGATGCGCTTACTGAGCTGTTATATAAAATTCCAAATGTTCCTCATACTTCAGTACCAGAAGGCAATTCAGATGAAGACAATGAAGAAATATATCGTGAAGGAGACATCCCAACGTTATTTGAAGGTGCTTTGCCACATTGGGAGCTTGCAAAAAAATACGATATCATAGATTTTGAATTAGGCAACAAAATTACTGGTGCTGGTTTCCCAGTTTATAAGGGAAAAGGCGCAAAATTACAACGTGCTCTAATCACTTACTTCTTGGATAAAAATACTGAAGCTGGCTATACAGAGTATCAATTGCCTCATTTGGTAAACGAGGCTTCTGGTTTTGGAACAGGCCAGTTACCAGACAAAGAAGGGCAAATGTACCACGTTACCGCAGACAATCTATACCTTATTCCAACTGCAGAAGTGCCAGGCACAAATTTGTTTAGAGATATGCTTTTAAATGAAAGCGAATTACCGATTGGAATAACTGGATACACTCCTTGTTTTAGAAGAGAAGCAGGTAGCTATGGTGCCCATGTTAGAGGATTGAATCGTTTGCACCAATTTGATAAAGTTGAAATCATAAGGATAGAACATCCTGATCATTCTTATAAAGCTTTTGAAGGCATGATTGATCATGTGAAAAATATCCTCAAAGAATTAAAGCTACCATACAGAATTTTAAGACTATGTGGTGGCGATGTCACTTTTGCTTCTGCACTAACTTACGATTTTGAAGTATTCTCAACAGCTCAAGACCAATGGTTGGAAATTTCTTCGGTTTCAAATTTTGAAACTTTCCAAGCTAATCGTTTAAAATTACGTTTTAAAAACAGTGAAGGCAAGAATGAATTGTGCCATACACTTAATGGAAGTTCATTAGCATTACCTAGAGTTTTAGCAGGAATTTTAGAAAATTATCAAACCGGAGACGGCATAAAAATTCCAGACGTATTAGTACCATACACTGGGTTTGACATGATTCCCTAGTCTTATTTTATCAAAGAATTTTTGACTTATTTGTTAAAATAAAGTGTTTTTTATCGATTTTTTGTGTATTTCTTCGCTTTTTTTATTTATTTTTATCAAGTTAGCAATCCAAATCAAGGATTAGCCTAATTATGAAGAATGTAAAACGCATTGTACTACTCATTGCACTAGTTGTTATGGTAAGCAAGGTTTTTTTCTAACTATTATAAAAGTATTGAAAACACCACGACAAAGTAATTGAATCATATTTATACAAATAATGGTTAATAGCACATTTATTTTGCTGGTCAAAATGCCTAAACCCTACGTTTAGGCATTTTTTTATAATAACATTTACAATAACTAGAAATTGCATTTGTTATATTTACAAAAATGCTTTTTGTGAGGAACTATTTGCTTTTAATATTATTTGTCGTAGGATTTGCTTTTGTCAATGCACAAAATAGCGAAGTGCTTGGCGATAGTTATTATAAAAAAGGGGAATTTAAAAAAGCGTTAGTCATTTACGAAAACCTCAACAAAGAAAAGCCCTATAGCTACACATATCTTTATAAACTCATTGATACACATCAACAGTTAGAACAATTTGACGCCGCACAGGATATTCTAGTTCAGCGTCTAGCAAAATACAGAAATCCAACTTTAATAGTAGAGTTAGGCTATAATTATCAACTTCAGGATAGTCTAAATAAAGCAAAAGTATTATACAAAGAAGCAATTGACTATATAGACGAAAATCCAAACTATATCTTCAGTGTTGCTAGAAAATTTGAAGACCATTCACTTTTAGATGAAGCCATTCAAGTTTATGATAAGGGTAAAGTTTTAACGCCAGACAAAGATTACAGCATTCAATTAGCGAGGATATACGGTGACCAAGGCAACATTGAAAAAATGTTTGAGAACTATATAGATTATATAGCTTACAGACCTAACTATCTTAATAACATTAAACGTGCTGTTAGCGATTTCATTTCAGAAAATAAGGATAATGAAAACAATGTTTATCTCAGACGTTTACTACTGAAAAAAATTCAACAAGAACCAAATCCTTTTTGGTATGAGTTTTTGAGTTGGCTTTATGTACAGGAAAAAGCATATAATAAATCTTTCATTCAGGAAAAGGCATTGTATAAACGTAATCCTGAAAGCCTAGACCGTATTATTGAATTAGCTGTGACTGCATTAGGTGATAATGATAGCGAAACATCTAAGGATATTTTCAATTATGTTTTAGAAACCACCCAAGATGCCTCCACAGCATTAACCGCACATCAGTATATTCTTGAAATTGATACCCAAAACGCAAAGTCCAAAAAAGAACTAGATGTTATCAATGAAGCCTATAATAAACTGTTTGATCAATTTGGGAAGTCTGAACTAACCTTGCCATTACAACTGGCTTATGGTGAATTTCTAGCCTTTCATCAAAAAGATACTGAAAGTGCAACTGCCTTTTTAAGAAAAAGTCTTAAACTAAATATTTCTGAGTTTCAGGAAGCTGAAGTAAAATTACTTTTGGCTGATATTTTAGTATTGCAAGAACGTTTTAATGAAGCCTTAATTTTTTATTCTCAAATTCAATTAAGTCTTAAAAACAGTACCATTTCACAAGAAGCTCGCTTTAAAGTAGCTAAAACCAGTTACTACAAAGGAGATTTTGATTGGGCAGAATCACAATTAAAAATTTTAAAATCTTCAACCTCACAACTTATTGCAAACGATGCTTTGGATTTAAAACTGTTAATCTCAGACAATAAATGGGAAGACAGTACACAAACCGCTTTAAAATATTATGCAAAAGCAGATTTATTTGCATTTCAAAACAAAACGGATGAAGCTATTTCATTGTTAGATAAAATTTTAGAGGAACACAAAGGGGAAAGTATCATAGACCAAACTTTGTTTCAGCAAGCCAAACTTTTTGAAAAGAAAAAGCAATACAATAAGGCTGAAGCCAATTATCTTCAAATCATTAAAGATTACAGCGAAGATATCTTAGCTGACGATGCACACTATTATTTGGCAGAGCTATACAACACGCATTTAGCCAAACCCGAAGAAGCCAAACAGCTTTACGAAAAAATCATTTTCGATTTTGAAGACAGTATCTATTTTATCGAATCTCGAAAAAAGTTTAGGATGCTG